>NZ_JACYVT010000003.1:0-521291 GCF_014842725.1 Pseudomonas sp. CFBP 13602
GATGCTGATAATCTTGTTGACTAACAGTCTTAACTCACAAGCACCCACACGAATTGCTTGATTCAATTGTTAAAGAGCGGTGCGTTGATTCTTTCGTCTCAACCGAGGCGCGCATTCTACGCTAGCCTCACATCCTGTCAAGCGTTTATTTTGAAGTATTTAGCTAATCTCTAACAACTTCAACCGCTTGCGCTTTCGATTGCTCGTCAGCGGGAGGCGAATATTACTAGATTTTGCCGGCGAGTCAACACCTGTTCGCAAAACTTTTCACGACATCGTTCGTTTGACGTCAGGAACCAAGGGGCGCGCATTCAAACCGATTCGGTTCGACCTGGCATACGTGCTGCCGCTTGGGATCGCCCATGGGCAGTTCACGGTGCGAAGCTGGTCCCTTTCGCCAGGGATCGGGTGGGTTCATGGGGTCGGCCAGATAGACCCCGCTCGATGCGCAACCCGTCAGACACATCACTAATGCCAGTATTACCTTCGACATCCAATGCCCTCATCAAAGGGTTTGGAGAATACGAAGCCACATCCGCCAATCAAAGAGGTCGTTTCCCACGCTGTTGTAGGATGCTGCCTTGTGACCTGGGCCGCGCCGCGCCTCCACCGTATCGTACCTGCCTCAAGGGTTGCTTTTGAGGTACTCGAGAAGGTCGGCCATCTTTTGATCGTTGCCGAACCACCACAGGCGCATCTTGGTACCAGGCACCACATCGCTGGGTGCCTCGACGAAGGCGGCGATCTTCTCGGTGGTCCAGACGATGCCCGAGTTCTTCATCTCTGCTGAATAGCTGTAGTCACCGGTGCTTCCCGCCGCACGGCCGATCAGGCCATTGAGCTGCGGGCCGAATGCGGCCTGGGCACCGCGGCCTACCTTGTGGCAACCACCGCAATTCTTGTCGAATGTCGCCTGGCCGGCTACGGCGTCTCCCGCGGCCATGGCGTTGGCCTGCACCGCGACCAGTAGCGTGAAAAGCGCGCAGGTTACTGATTTCATGTTTCCTCGGAGTGTTGTTACAGATGCTCATCATAACGGCTGACACAACAAAGAGAGATGCCGGGATAATGCAGAGTGATCACTGCCAATAAAAATGGAAGAGGAGTCACTCATGCGCAGGTCCGGCACAGCCATGGTCATTGCGGGTTTTCTGGCATTCACGACCGTATGGGCGGGCGATAGCGCCCATGCCGAGGAGCCTGCAGTCGAAAGCCTGGTGAAGGCCCGGGCCGCAGCGTTGATGGCGCAATACAACATTCCAGGCATGGCGATCGCTATCACTAACGGTCGCCAGCAGCTGTTCTTCACCTATGGGCTGGCGTCGCGCGAAACGAAGGCGCCTGTTACCGCAGACACACTGTTCGAGCTTGGCTCGATCAGCAAGACCTTCACCGCCACCCTCGCTACCTATGCGCAAGCCAATGGGCAGCTGTCTCTGAGCGATCATCCCGGCCAGTATCTGCCCACATTGCGCGGCACACCGCTGGACCAGGCGTCACTCGCCGACCTGGGCACCCACAGCGCCGGCGGATTTCCTCTGCAGTTGCCGGACGACATCCAGAACGCTGCACAACTGATGACGTACTTTCGCGACTGGCAGCCCACCTATGCACCGGGCACCCAGCGCAGCTATGCGAACCCCAGCATTGGGTTGCTCGGGATGATCGCGGCCACGAGCATGAAAATGTCGTTCGGCCAGGCCATGCACGACAGGCTGCTCCCAGGCCTAGGCCTTGCCCACACTTACCTGGATGTCCCGACTGCGCAGTTGCCGTTGTATGCGCAGGGCTACGACAAGAACGACAAGCCGGTGCGGCTGAACCCGGCGGTACTGGCCGAGGAAGCCTATGGTTTCAAGTCCAGTGCGCGGG
Organism: Pseudomonas sp. CFBP 13602; assembly: GCF_014842725.1. Lineage (NCBI taxonomy): Bacteria > Pseudomonadati > Pseudomonadota > Gammaproteobacteria > Pseudomonadales > Pseudomonadaceae > Pseudomonas > Pseudomonas sp. CFBP 13602. The sequence goes on from NZ_JACYVT010000003.1 coordinate 1,873, forward strand.
ACATGCTTCATTATGTTCAGGCACAGATGGGCGCGGTGGCCTTGCCTGCGAAGCTGCGTGAGGCATTGGATGCCACGCAACGGGGCTACTTCAGGGTAGGTGGCATGACGCAAGCCCTGATCTGGGAGCAATACGCCTATCCCGTAGCGCTCGACACCCTGGCGCAAGGCAACTCCAATGCAGTAGCCCTGACTACCCAACCCACAAGCCCGCTGCGGCATCTGGACAAGGTATGGGTCAACAAAACCGGGTCGACCAATGGATTTGGCGGGTATGTGGCGTTTGTCCCATCACGAGGGATCGGCGTCGTGGTGCTGGCGAACAAGAACTATCCGAACGAAGCGCGGGTCAGGTTCGCTCATGAGCTGGTCCAGGCACTGGACCAGAGACTGGACAAGTAGGGGGTTCACGCACGTTCTCAAGCCCATGGGTCTGGGGTAGGATCCGAGTCCTGACCTTATTGGAGTTTCGTCGATGCGCCGCACTTGCCTGTTTCTCGCTTTCACGCTGGGCCTGGTCAACGTGGCCTGGGCTGCCAAGCCAGCACCGAGCGCCCCGAAAGCGCAGACCGTCAAGACGCTCGACGGCAAGTTCATGTTCACCCTGCCTGCGGGGTACACCGCCAACCCGCTGCCACCTGCCGATCCGAAAAGCGAAGCTGCAGGTGCCAAGGGCATGATGTACATGAATGAAAGCGAAAGACGCGTGGTGGTGACCACTGAACTGCCCATTCCCAAGGGTGGGCGTGCCGCCGACAACGATGATGAGTTCCTGACGGGCGCGACGGCAGGTTTCATCAAGCAACAGGCGACTGCGTTGCCTGACTTCAAGAAGACTGCGGAAAAACGTATCACCTTGCGAAAGCTGGGCGTGGAGCAAATTGACAGCACCGCGACCATGGGCGGCGGCGCAACCATGACGACCACCTTCGTGGCCGGCTCGGGACCGACCATGTCGGTTGTCCAAGTGATTTCGCGCGCCAGCGACCAGACGGGTCATGCGGCCATGGTCAAGCGTATCGTGACTGGCAAGTAACGGAATCGGGCCACCCTGCCCGGCTGTGGCAGGGGGTTTGCTGTGCGCAGGACAAAACAGCGCCCAACAAAAAACCCGCCGAAGCGGGTTTTTTGTCTAGCCATTCCAACATCCTGTCAGCAGCTTCCTTGCAATGGCCGGTCGTCCCTGACCCTGAGTCGCATCCTTCGTCTCAGTTAGTGAGGCTAGATTACTGGGATGAAGGTGATCGCAATAGAGGCGATTGGAGCCACAGCGTGTAAGTGATTCGCTATACCGCTGCTACGCGTCGTAGCCAGAGGGTAACGGTTGTGCCCTCGCCCAGCCGGCTCTCGATACGTGCGATACCCTCTGCGCTCGACGCGAAACCGTACACCTGCGACAACCCCAACCCGGTGCCCTGCCCGGCAGTCTTGGTGGTATAGAACGGTTCGAAGACCTGTACCAGTACGTCTTCCGGGATACCCGGCCCATCGTCGGCAACGCTCAGGCAAAGGTAGGTGCCGTCGGCCAGTTGGGCGTCGCCGCAGACGACACGTTCACAGGTGGCCACGCGGATCTGCCCGGCACCGCGCAGCGCATCGCGCGCATTGACCAGCAGGTTGAGCAACGCAGCATCCAATTGATGGGCGTCGCACATCACCGCCTGCGCTGGCGCTTGCAGATCCAGCTGCACCTTAGTTGCCGTACCGAGCGCGCGACCGAACAGGTCACTGTTGTGCTCGATCCGCTCGTCGAGTACGACCGCCTGCACGCTGGGCTCCTCGCGACGGGCGAAGGCGAGCAGGTGATGAATCAATTGCGCGCCCTGCCGTACCGCCTGCAGGCCGATTTCGGTGAGGCGTTCGACTTCCAGGGGCTTGCGTGCCTTGAGGCGAGTCATCTGCAAGCTGGCACTGACGGCCTGCAACAGGTTGTTGAAATCGTGGGCGATACCCGCGGTCAATTGGCCCAGCGAGGAAACCCGTTGGGCATGGCGCAGGGTCTGCAGAGTTTGCTGGTGCTCGCCCAGCACGTTGTCGAGCTGCCGGGACAAGGCAAGGGTCTGTTGCTCGCGCTCGGCGTTGAGCAGGCGCAACTCCAATTGCGCAGCCGTTTGCCGTGCCAGAGCCTGCAGAGCGCTGCACTGCGCCGCATCCAGCGTGCGCGGCACGGTGTCGATGACGCACACCGTGCCCAGTGCCAAGCCCTGGCGCGAGATGATCGGCGCGCCCGCATAGAAGCGAATATAGGGAGGGCCCAACACGAGCGGACTGCCCTTGAAGCGCAGGTCAAGATGAGTGTCCTGGACGATCATCACGGTATCGGGCGCGAGGATGGCATGGGCGCAGAACGCCAGGTCGCGATGGGTCTCGGAAACGTCGAGCCCGACACACGCCTTGAACCATTGACGCTCGCGGTCCACCAGAGAAACCAGGCCGATGGGTGTCCCGCAGAGCTGAGTCGCCAACTGGACGATGTCGTCGAAGCCCGGCTCCGGGACACTGTCGAGCACACCCAGATGTTCGAGCGCAGCCAGGCGTTCGGACTCGTCGATAGGCGATGGGGCCGGGCTGTGGGACATGCAAAGGGCCAGGTTTAGGAATTGATTGGCGATAATGCGCGCGGCGAGCCAAGGCGGCAAGCATGTGCAAGCATATTGCGCATGAACGAAAAAGGGCGACCCTTCCGGATCGCCCTTCTGCACCGCCCAGCAGAGCGGATTTTGTTTGGTAGGCGCGATTGGACTCGAACCAACGACCCCCACCATGTCAAGGTGGTGCTCTAACCAACTGAGCTACGTGCCTGCTGTGGCGCGCAATTTTACGGATTGAGGCGCCACTGTCAACGGCAATTTGCCGCCAATCGTAAAAAAATCACTCACTTGCAACGGACGCACTCGATGCGCAGGTCAATGCAGACAGCATTGCTTGAATTTCTTGCCGCTGCCGCAGGGGCAGGGATCGTTGCGGCCCGTCTTGGTTTCGCCGGTGATGGGCGTCTTGCCCGGACGACGCTCGAACCAGTACTGGTGCAGACGAATGGCGGCCATCTGGATCATCTCCATGGCCTCTTCGGCGTCCAGTTCCTCGCCCGAGCCGTCGCGCTTGAGGAGGTCGACACCCTGCGTGTGCAGCGTGATCAACGCCAGGAGGTCCTGCTCCTGGTCGGGCATGTCGAGCCAGCTGCCACCGACCACTACCCCACGTTCGTAGCCATAGCACCAGTCCTCGACGCTGACCACTTCTTCGTCGTCGAACAGGTTGAAGATCGGCGCGAAGTTTTCAAAGTCTTCTTCCAGCAGCATGGCCAACTGGTTCATGTGCTGGATGAGCAGGTCGAAGAATTTCTCGAACTGCTTGTCATCCTTGAAGACCGGCAACTGATCAGGCCCTCCCCACAGCGCCGCGTACCAGTCGTCGAAGGCGATTGCCTGAGGGCACGAAACGATGGCTGTGAAAAAGCCGTCTAGCTCGGAGATGCTGCCGACCGATGTTTCGCTGGCGTATTGCCCCAGTACATCTTCCACGTAATCCAGTTGTGTGTCGGTCAGCGCGTCATTGCTGATGGTGTAGGCCATGGTCTGCTCGATCAGGTCATCAAAAAGAATGCCCGCATTGTAGCCGCCAGCGTGGACGATGTCCCCGGATCTGCCGCCGATCAGTTGTCCAATTGGCTCAGGTAACGCTTGATGTCGTGCTCTTGGCCGCTACCGACCAGCATCCAGAGCAGGATCCGACACTTGCGCGGGCAGAGAAATCTACCCATCACGGCACCCTTCGCCTGCAGGTCCAGCTCGCTTCCCGCGAAGCCGTAACTACCGCTGGCCGTTGGCCCACTGCCCGTGCGAGTGGCCACTATGACCGGCATATGCCGGGCAATGACGTGCAGGCTGGCGGCCCAGCGCTGCGATACATGCCCGGCGCCGAAACCGCCAATGACCACGCCCCGATACCCGGCGTCGACGACCCTGTCGAGCAGCAGGGTGTCTGCATCCAGTGTGGCTTCGAGTAGCAACACGGTGTGATCGGTTCGGGTGGGATACGGCAGGCAGCAGCGCGCTGCAGGCGCGGCGGCGTAGTGCACCCGACCTTCGATCATCAGGCCAATCGGCCCGTAGGGTGCCGAGGCGAAGGCATCCATGGCCAATGCCGCGACCTTGCGCACCCGGGACGCCGCGTGCACCTGATCGTTGATCACTACCAACACGCCACGCCTGCGACTGTGTTCGGCCAGCGCCACCTGACTTGCAGCCAGCAGGTTCGCCGGGCCATCGGCACCGCAATGCGAGGCCGCACGCATGGCGCCCGTCAGTACCAGAGGTTCGTCGAGATCCCACAGCAGGTCGAGGAAAAAAGCGGCTTCTTCCAGGGTATCGGTGCCTTGGCTCAAGACTACCCCGACGGCTCCAGCCGCGATGCAGCTACGGGCCCACTCCAGGGCCTCGAGCAAGGCCTGGAAACTCAAGGAGGCGCTGGGCAGCAGATTCAGTGTGTGCACCTGAACCTCGGCCAGCGACGTCAACTCGGGCAGCAGGTCCACCATGCCCTGCCCGCTCAAACTGGGTTGAACACCTGCCCCAGTGGCCTGGGTCTGCATGCTGATGGTGCCGCCCAGGGCACCTACGGATAGTCTGGGTAGAGCCATGGGCGGTACTCCGTCAGAGGTTTGGGCTGCCGATGATCAGACCGATCAGCGGAAGGATGAGCACGGTGCTGATTGCCATGGACAGCACGTTGCCGATGTAGCCATGCATGTAGGACGGCAGCCGCTGGCTGATGGCGACGGCCAGGGGCGGCGCCAGCAGTGCGCCCAATGCGGCACTGAGGATGATCACCGGCAGGCTGCCACCATGGACCAGAATCGCGGCGGGGGCTACCGAGACGACGGGAATGTAGGTCGGATACCAGCCGCGAGCAATCCATTGACGGCGCCAGATCAGCACACCCAGCGCCGAGGCCAGGGTTTGCGCCGCCAACAGCTGCAACAGCCAACCGGAACCGTAGAACGGACTGGCCGGATTGAGCATCAGCGCCAGCAGCGCCCCCAGCACCAACCCCAGGCTGGCCCATTCGTTGCCGAAGAACGGGGCCTCGGAGAAATCCGCAAGGATACGGCGCAAGGTCCAGCGCAGGCCGTAGTTGGCCGGAGAAGCCACCACCGGTGGCGCTTGCGCAGGCGCCGCGTCGGGCCTGACCAGAACCGGGAAGCGCTTGCACAGCAGGAAGCCGATTACGCTGCCCACTGCCATGCCGGTAACATTGCCGATCACCACTGGCAATGCCAGCGGGGTACACACGTACTTGACGATCAGCAGGCAGGCCGGGGTGATCAGCACGGCGCCCATCACGGCCCCGGTAAGCGCCACGCGCCAGCCACGCCCGAACAGCAGCACCGTGGCCGCCGGCATGGACACGAACGCGACGAAAGTCGGCTGCCAGGTATCGGCCGAAAGTGTCCATCCCCAGAGCAGATTGCCCAGACCCAGGCCGAGCAGCGAGCTGGTCACCACCCATGGCCAGAGCCCGGTGCCGTAGCAGATCGCGAAGCCTTGCCAGCGCTTGCCGGTGTGATTGGCCCACCAGCCCAGTCCCGCACCTGCCAGTAGGCCGATGGAGGCAAACTCATGCTTGTAGAACGCGACTTCGCTGATATCACCCACCACCCAGCGCCACCAGGCTGCTGGGTGGTGCAAGTTAGCCATCATGTCGCCATAGCTGGGCCACAGTGCGTCGATGGCCAGCAGCTTGCCGCTGATGACGGTCAGGGTAATGGCCAGCGACAGCATCAACAGGCCAGTTAAAGTCCCGCTGGATGCGCGGGTTGGTGTGTCTTGCAGAGAGGATTGCATGGCCAGCCCTCCTCAGCGCGGCAGCGCGGCGTGACGGTCATAGCCCAGCATCGAGCCATAGAGGTCGACCCGACGGTCGCGCGGCAGATCGTTGAGGCTGTTCCAGATCGGCGCGCTACGTGCCGACACAAGGTCGACGTCGGCATAGAGGATGGTTTCCTCTTCGGCTCCGGCCACCTCGCTGAGCGGCCAACCGTTGGTACCGGCAATCAACGAACAGCCCAGGAAGCGATCGCCGCGATCGGTACCGATGCGATTGGCTGCAGCGATGAACGTGTTGTTGACGTGCGCTGCAGTGATGGTCAGGTAAGACGCCATGCATTTGCCGGTTTCGTCGAACAGCGGCGGCGGCGTCCAGACCCAGTTGTTCAGGCTGCAGATGATGTCGGCACCCTGCAGGCTCAGCAGGCGTGGCACTTCCGGAAACCAGACGTCCCAGCAGATCATCAGCCCGATGCGCCCGATGGGCGTTTCGAACACCGGAAAACCGAGGTCGCCGGGACTGAACCAGAGCTTTTCGAGATTCCACAGATGAGCCTTGCGGTACTTGCCTATGAAGCCGTCGGGCCCCACCAGCATTGCGCAGTCGTAAAGCTTGTGCCCGTCGCGCTCCGCCAGGCCGGCGGCGAGATAGACCTTATGTTCGCGCGCGAACTCGATCCAGGCCTGCGCGCTGGGGCCGTCGGGCACGGCCTCGGCCAACGCGAACGCTTCTTCGCGGTTGCGGTAGGCGTAGCCGGTGTTGGCCAGCTCCGGCAGCACGATCAGTTGGGCGCCTCCCGCGACCGCGCGCTGGGCCAGGTGAAGGCTATGGGAGAGGTTGAACGAGCGATGCTCGAGACCGCATTGTGGATCGAACTGAACGACAGCGACCCGCACGGGGCTGATAGCGGAAACAGAGGACATGGAGGCACCTTCTTGTTGTTTTTGGATTGCCTCCGCATAGAAACGCATTCGTTAAGATCATAGAACCGGACGCTTCCCAAGCATCTGTAGGATTAATCCGGCAGGTAGGACAAGAGGGTACAAAATCGTTCAGGACTCGGTGCCATACCGAGGGTAATGAGACAGGTCGAACCCGGCGTTGAAGACTGCGCCCTGGTTGGCGCAGAGGTTGATCACCGCGTCCACGGCGCCACGCATGGCCGGTTCGGTCCAGCCGGCGTCGACCGAAAACGATTCACCTGCGAGGTACAGCCCGGATAGGCGGCTGTAATCGCGGTTGTAGCTCATGAGCCCGACCGCATCCTGATACGCGCCTGCCCGGTAAAGCTTGGCGCAGCCCAGCGCATTGCGGTCCGTGACCCAGCGCTGCACGCGTGCGTTGGCCGTGTCGATGAATGAGGAAATGCGCGTGCCGACGTTGCTGCAGCGCATCAAGATGCGGTCCAGCTCGCGCACACAGTTGTCGACCAGCTCGGCGTCGCTGAACGCCGCCAGCTTGGTCGCATCGTCCTCCCAGGTGTAGCTGAGCAGGATGCAGTCATAGGCATAGTTGTCGTTGTAGCGGTAGGCATAGACGTCGTGCACGAAACTGTCGGTGACGAGTATCTGCGGTATGTCACGCCTGGCCGAGAGAAAGGTTTTCTTCAGCGGCGCGTAGACTTTGCAGCTGGTTTCCCAGTGCGCGGTCTTGTAGGCATCGATGGTGGCCTGAGGCAGCATGGCCGAGGTGAAACCAGCCACCTGGATTCGCGTTTCGAGGATCCAGGAGGGCACCGTGACGATCACCGAGTCGAAGCTCTGTTTCACCTGCCGGCTGGCCAGCGCGTCGCTTTGGTGCCAGCGGTAACCCACTTCTATGCTGCCGTCGGCCAGTCGCGTGAGGCTGTTCACCGGGCTGTCGGTGATCAGGCCAGCAGGCTGCTCGCGCAATCGTTCGTAAGGCGAGCGAGCCCCCTCCCCCAGCGGCATGAACATCAGACACTCATCCAATGCAGCCAGACCCAGGTAGCGAGGTGTGGCGAACGCCACACCTTTGGAGTCGGTCACGGCATGCTCGGTGAGGAACGGGGCTGGTAGCGGCATACCCTGGCCATCGACACGGCCGTGTACCAATTGCAAATGGCTGCTGAAGCCGAATATCGCGGTGCGCAGTGGATAAAGGCTGCACACGTCGTAGAAAGCGCCCCAACTGCCATCGCCTATGCCGATGGCGTAGAAGATCGACGATTCGGCGGCCGACATGCCTAGACCACCGAAGTCGCCCGGCCGGCTGGGATCCCAAGTGGGTACGCAAGGAGCGCGAACCAGCTCGCGGAACGCTACATGCTGGTAGCGCGTGACAATCGCAGACCACAAGGCGGGCCACTGTTGACTGCCGAACACGGCGGCGACCTGCATCGCCATTCGCTCGGCGAACAGCTTCCATTTCTGGTAGACGGCTTGCAGCACGGCGGTAGGTGGCGGTGTGCTGCCGTCGGGATTGTTCCAGATCAGCAGTTGGGGTTCGGTTTCCCCTGCCAGGCGACCTTCGTGCAGATAGATGCCGGTGGAGTGTACGAAGGGCGTGCCGGGATTCGGGAAGTCTGAGGTCTTGAGATCGTACAGGCCTGTGTAGTAGGCCATCAATGAGCGGCCGTCTACAGGCGCCTCGCCGGTGCGATTGAAAAAGGGCATGCGCATGGCGCCCATTTCGAAAGGCGTCGAGGGCGTGGATTGAGGGCTGTCGACCTGCACGGTGAGGTGACGTCCGCCGAGGCGGCGCGACTGCTCGATCAAGGTGATGCGTTCGAAGCCACAGCGCAGCAGTTCGCGAGCTGCCACCAACCCTGCGACGCCCGCGCCAATGATGCAGATGCGGTGTTGTGCGTTACCTGCGTGAGCGATGCCCCCGGTTTGTTCGAGCAGGCGGCGATAGTCGAAGCATAGATCCGGAGGGTTGGGAAAGCGGGCCGCCCACGGCAGGCTGGCGGGGTTCTGCACGGCGGCTGCGATGTCGGCGGGATGGTTGTGGGATGAGCCAATGGTCATGAATGACAGTCCTTGTCGGTCGGATTGAGGAGGCGTCAGTGTGCGAAGCCGTGGTGCGTCCAGGCAGAGGGATTGGGGGGCTGCGGTGTAGGAAGGATTTGGGGCGTATGTGGGAAGCAGGTGCGGTGGTTCAGGGAAGCTGCGGTGTGGCCGGACGCGGCTCGCGCCGCTGCTACAGGGGGCCGGGTGTGTCGCCGCGTCGGGTGTTAGACGGGACGGGGGTTTGTAACGACGTTCTGGAGGGGCTGGCCTTGGTGCAGGCGGTTGATGTTGGCGGCGATGAAGGCGTAGCGGCGTTCGAACAGGCCCTGGGTCCAGCCGGAGGCGTGGGGCGTGCAGTAGGCATTGGACAGGTCTTCGAAGCGGTGGTGAGCGGGTGCGACCGGGTCGGTGTCGCCGCTGGGATAGCGGTACCAGACATCCAGGTAGGCCTTGGCGATGAGGTTGTCGCGCAGGGCGTGGTACAACGCATCCTCATCGACCACGGCGGCGCGGGCGATGTTGATCAACACGGCATCATGGCGCATCGCGGCAAACTGCGCAGCGCCGAATGAACCGCGGGTGCGCTCGTTCAACGGGCAGGTGAGGATGACGAAATCGGCACGCGAGAGCGCCTGGTCGAGTTCGCCGGGTGTGTACGCCTCATCCATAGGGCCGTCGACCCGTCCGCCTTCGGCGCGAGCGGAAATGGCGATGATGCGCAGGCCGAAAGCTTGGGCACGGGTGGCAACAGCCTGGCCGATTCGGCCAAAGCCGACGATGACGACCGTCTTGCCGAACAGCTCGCCGCGCGGCTGACGCTTCAGGTAGGCACCCGTCCAGTGTTCGGTACTGAAGCGCGCACGAAGATCCGCCAGCTCGATCTGGTGTTCGAGCATGCAAGCCAGGGCGTATTCAGCCATGGGGATTTCATGTTCGAACACATTGCAGACAGTGGCACCGAGCGGCAGCGCTGCGAAGTCGATGCCATCCAGGCCGGCGCCGGGTACCTGCAACAGGCGGAACGCCGGCGCGGGGCCAGTACGCTGGAAGCGCATCGAGACCAGCACGTCGGCGCCTTCGATCTGCGCGTCCCAGGCAGCCGATTCATGGGCCTCACGGGGCAGCGCAACGAACTGCGCCGGGCAGTCCAAGCCTGCGGCAAGCATCTCGCGGTGTGTCGCGGCCTCTCCCACCATCACGATTTTCATGTGTCGCCCTCTTGTGTTGAAACGCTGCCCGCAATGGTAGCGCAAACATCGGTAGTCGGCGGACAGTAGAATATCGGCTCGGTCATGGCAATAGAGCGTGTGCATTGGGCACCGGGCAACCGTCCCGAACGGTACCTGACACCGCTTGAAATCAATTTGCAATGAACAGCCTGCAGTGCGTTCCGGTCCAGTGAAGAGACCCGTCTGGAGTGTGCATGCATGGCAACACCTACCACCGCGCCCCGTCGTCGGCGCTGGCTTCCCTTTCTGCTGCTGGCTCTGGCGATAGGTATCGGCTTGCCGTATGGCTGCTCGCAACTGGCCTATAAGGAGCGGCAATTGCTGTTCAACATCGAACCAGGCACGGCGAGCTGGTACTCGGGACTGCCTTCCGGGGTGACCGAGCTGCAGATTCCGGTCGAGAAAGCCTTGAGCAGCACCCAGTACCTGCACGCCTGGTGGTGGCCGGCATCGCGCGCCGATGCGCCGGCGGTGCTGTATCTGCATGGCACCCGCTGGAACCTGACGGCACAAGTGCGGCGCATCAGTCAGCTGCGCGAGCTGGGCTTCTCGGTGCTGGCCATCGACTACCGCGGTTTCGGCGAAAGCCCCGGCGAGTTGCCGTCGGAGCGCACCGTGTACCAGGACGCCCAGGCTGCCTGGGCACGGCTGGTGCAGTTTCAGCCCAACGCCGAGCGCCGATTCATCTATGGCCATTCGCTGGGCGGTGCGATCGCCGTGGATCTGGCCGAGCATCTGGCCGAAGGTGACGAGCCCAAGGCGGCCGGGCTGATCGTGGAGTCTACCTTCACCGATCTGGCCGCTGCCGCAGCGGCCGTGGCCAATACGTCGCTGCCGGTGCGCTGGATCATGTCGGAGAAGTTCGACTCCATCGACAAGATCGGCGACATCGGGATACCGGTGCTTATCGTTCATGGCCTGGACGACCGCTATGTACCGCCGCGTTTCAGCCAGGAACTGTTCGATGCCGCTGCCCAGCCCAAACGCTTGCTGCTGGTACCAGGTGGCACGCACAACAACAGCATGACGTTGGGTAGCCAGGCCTACGCCGAGGCGCTGCGTGAGGTGTTCGGTCTGTAGTGGACGCAAAGCGTGGGGTGACGCAACTTATTCAGCGCCCTGAAGGTCTGTGCTGTGGCAGCCGTGCACCGGGCACGCGCGCCAGCGCATTCGCAGGAACCTCCATGGAAAAGCACGAACCCAGCCTTGATGCCTCTGAAGAAGACGGCAAGACCCCTGGCCTGTCGGCCGACGAAAAAGCCGAGGTCCATGAGAATCAACCGCCCCGTGCGGCGGTGCTGCATGAAACCATTCGTATACAGGGCGACCACGAACTCGAACGTACGGTAGCCGCCCTGTGGTGGTCGGCCCTGGCCGCCGGACTGACCATGGGCCTGTCGCTGATGGCCATGGGTCTGTTCAATTCACGCCTGCCCGATGGCGAAACCAGCAAGGTCATTGCCAGCCTGGGCTACTCGGCCGGTTTTCTTGCAGTGATCCTGGCGCGCCAGCAACTGTTCACTGAAAACACCCTGACGGCCGTATTGCCGATCATGAGCAAGCCGAGCCTGAGCAATTTCGGCCGGCTGTTCAAACTATGGGGCGTGGTCCTGGCGGGTAACCTGGCGGGGACCTTGCTGGTGTCCTACGTCATGCTTCATTTGCCGATCTTCGATGCCAAGACCGATGTCGCCTTTCTCGACATCGGCCGCAAGGTGATGGAAAACGACCTGTCGCAGATGTTTTCCAAAGGCATCATTTCGGGCTGGATGATCGCCACCATGGTCTGGATGATTCCTTCGCAGGAAAGCGCCAAGATGTGGATCATCATCCTGGTCACCTACCTGATGGCATTGGGCGATTTCACCCACATCGTCGTGGGTTCGGCAGAGGTTTCCTACCTGGTATGGGCCGGCGAGCTGGACTGGAAAGCCTTCTGGCTCGACTTTGCCGCACCGACGCTGGCCGGCAACATCATTGGCGGCAGCTTCATTTTCGCCTTGATCAGCCATGCCCAGATCAGAAGCGAAAGTGGCCTGCCGCCCAAGGACGATGGGCAGGGCAAGGCGCGCAAGGAACCCAACGCCGACGCCTGAGCCGGGGCTGCATCAGGGTGTAGCCACGGGGGCCGGTGAGTCGACCTGCTCCCACCAGTGCACACCGGCCTGGGGATTGCGCATGTCGACCCGCTCCCCCATGCGCGGCGTGCTCAACGGCACGCTCTTGGCCTGCGCAAGTGCGCTGATGCGATCGAAAGGTTCGTGCCAATCGTGTATCGAAAGGTCGAAGGTCCCATTGTGGATCGGCAGCAGCGTCTTGCCGCGCAGGTCCAGGTGCGCCTGCAGGGATTCTTCGGGCTGCATGTGCACGTTCGGCCAGGCGACGTTGTAGGCACCGGTTTCCATCAGGGTAAGGTCGAAGGGCCCGAACCGTTCGCCGATCTGCTTGAAGCCCGGGAAGTAACCGGTATCGCCGCTGAAGAACAGCCGGAAGTCTTTGTCGATGATCACCCACGATGCCCATAGCGTGCTGTTGCTGTCGAACAGGCTGCGCCCGGAGAAATGCTGCGATGGGGTCGCCACCAGACGCAACCCGCCCACTTCGGTTTCCTGCCACCAGTCCAGCTGACGCACCTTGCTGGCGGGCACGCCCCAGTCGAGCAGGCGGTCGCCCACGCCCAGGGTGGTCAGGAAGTATTCGGTCTTGTCTGCCAGCGCCTTGATCGCCTGCTCGTCCAGATGGTCGTAGTGGTCGTGGGAGAGGATGACGGCCTTGATCGGCGGCAGGTCGGCGATGCTGATCGGTGGCTGATGGAAGCGCAACGGGCCCGCCCACTGCACAGGCGAGGCGCGCTCGGAAAAGACCGGGTCGGTCACCAGGAACTGGCCATTCATCTTCAGCAGCACGGTCGAGTGCCCCAACCGCCACAGGCTGTGGTCCGGCGCCGCCAGCAGTTGCTGGCGAGACAGGCGTTCGACCGGCAATGCGGCCTGCGGGCGGGTGCCTGGCGGCTTGCTCAACAGCAGGTACTTGATGCCGATGCGCAGCTTCTTCATGAAGCCGTCCTTGGGCAGGACCACCTGATTGCGATACTGGCCGTCCTCGCGCAACGAGCCTGGCAGTTCTTCGGCGTTAGGTGAAAACGACGTCATAAGCGCAAGCACTCCGAAAAGCAGTGGAATATTCATGCAGCCCTCTGGCTGGAAGATGCGTGCTACAGCATACGCTTTCGGCCTGGCGTGAAAAGCCCGTGGTCGGCCCGGAGCGCCGAGAAGGTGCCTGCATCGGCGCTTGGTCGCCCGGCGGGAACCATGTCGCCGCCGCAGCCGTCCGAATGGGATCAGGAAACGTCTGTTCGCAAGGACCGCTGCTCATGAATGCTGTTGATGCCGCCAACCCCTCCCGCTACTTACGCCATGCACGGCTTCTGGTGCTGGCGTTCGTGCTGCCCATCCTTGCCAGTGTGTTGATTGCCGGCAGTGCCGTGCTCGGCGTTCCCGCCGCGACGGATCATGCCAGCGATCCTTCGGCAGAGACGGTCGCCGCGAACAGCTTGAGCGGCGAGCGCGATCTGGGGGATAACAGTGGCCGGCCGCTGATTTCCCACGAAGAAGCCGGCTCGGGACTGCCCGTGCAGACGCCGCCACCGGGCAGCGAACCGCTCTGGGCGATGTCGCCGGCGACGATTGCCACACTGTTGCTCGTCGTGCTGATCGCCTCCGGCGGGCTGCTGCTCAGGACCTTGCGCAGCTTGCGTGACATCGACCGGGATCATGCACGATTGCAGGACAGGCATCGAGCACTGCAATCGAGTGAAGAGCGCCTGTATGACCTGACCCGTGCCAGTTCCGACTGGATATGGGAAACCGACAAGTTCCTGCGGGTCAGTTATCTGTCCTCGGAATTCACCGCTTCCACCGGTTTGGCAGGTGATGCCTGGCTGGGCCAGCCGATTGAATTGCTGTTGCAGTGCGAAACCCTGCCTCCGGGCCAATGGCTGCAACAGCTGGGAAACACCGCCGCAGCAGCAGGGACTGGTCAGTTGCGCTGCAGCTACCGCGACAGCGCGGGACAGACCCGCCAGAGTCGCATTGCAGCGCGGCCCATCGTCCACGAATCACGCGTGGTCGGGTACCGCGGTACGGTGGTCGACGTCACCGACCATGTCAGCGCCCAGGCCCAGCTGGCCCACCGCTCCACCCACGATGCCGTGACAGGCCTGGGTGATGAGCATGCCCTGACGCGGTTCCTCGACCAGACCCTGGCCGATCGCCTGCGTCCGCTGCCATTGACCGTGCTGCTGCTGGACCTGGAAGGGTTTGACGCAGCGCAGCAAACCCTGGACAAGCCCGCACGCGAATGTGTTCTGCGCACAGTCGCCAGTCGCCTGCGCGACAGCACGCGCAGCAATGATCTGGTGACCCGCCTGCACGCCGGGCAGTTCATGCTTGTGCTGGCCAGCATCGACGAGATGATCGAGATCGAGCATTTCTGTCAGCGCCTGATCGACAACATCCAGCGCCCGATCGCGCATGGCATCAGACAGCTGCAGGTGGGTGTGAATATCGGCGTGGTTCACGACCGGCCCGCACGTGGCGATGCCAGCGAGTGGATGCGCTGCGCGGACGTCGCCCTGCGTCAGGCCAAGGCTCAAGGCGCCGGCAGCTGGCAGCATTTTGCCCCGGCGCTGGACCGACAGAACCAGCTCAGGCAACTGGAAACCGATCTGGCATCAGCCATACGCCATGAACAACTGCTGCTGCAGTTTCAGCCCAGGTATAGCGCCGAGGCCGAACGAGTGGTCGCGGTCGAGGCACTGCTGCGCTGGCAGCACCCGGTCGAAGGCTTGCTCACCTCGGACGTTTTCCTGCCTTTGGCCGAGCGCAGCGACTTGATCGTAGCGATCGGCCGCTGGATGTTGGGCGAGGCCTGCAAGGCAGCACGCCATTGGCCACAGTCGATTGCCGTGTCGCTGAGCCTGGCACCGGCGCATTTCAGCCGCGGCGATGTTTCTCGCGATGTTCGTGACGCGCTGGCAGAAGCCCGCTTGCCTGCCAGCCGTCTGCAGGTGCAGGTTGCCGAGCAGGTCATGCTGGGCTGTGCCGACGGTGCCGTAGGTGCACTGACCGCACTGAAGGAACTAGGTGCCGGGCTGATTCTCGATGAGTTCGGTAGTGGCTACTGCTCCCTGGGATACCTGCGTCTGTATTCCTTCGATGGGTTGAAGATCGAACGACGTTTCGTGGCCGGCATGAGCGACAACCCGAATGACCGCGCCATGGTGCGCGGCATGATCGACCTGGGCAAAGCCATGGGTGTTCGTGTGATCGGCGCCGGTGTCGATACCGAGCAACGGCTACTCTGTCTGCAGCAAGAAGGATGCGCAGAGCTACAGGGTGATCATTTGAGCACCGCTCTGGATCACCTGGCGCTGGAGCCATTGCTCAAGCAGCAGAGCGCCTCGCGCAGGGTTCGTGAGGTACCGCAGGCATGTGATTACAGCTGATATAAGCCGTGCGGACTCAAGATTTTTTTACAGGCTCGAGCGGCATCGCTAGAATCGGTGCACCGTCCGGACACGACCAGCCAATGGTTCCGGCATGCGCAACCACAGTGGACACTCCATGGGCACGACTGCAGCAGCCGACATAGCCACCCTCGCGCGTATCGACGCGGTCCCGGCAATCCTGCAGGTCATCTGCGAAACCACCGGGATGCGTTTTGCAGCGGTAGCCAGAGTTACCGAAGATTCGTGGACCACGTGCGCGGTGCTCGACAGCATCGGCTTTGGCCTGGGGGTCGGCGACGAACTGGACGTGACCACTACCCTGTGTCACGAGATACGCGTCAGTCAGCAGACCGTCATCATCGACAAGGTCAGCGAAGACGAGGTGTACTGCAACCATCACACTCCGCGCATCTACAAGTTCGAAAGCTATATATCGACGCCTATATTCCGCGCCGATGGCAGCTTTTTCGGCACCATCTGTGCGCTCGATCCACGGCCTACCTGCCTCAAAGGCAGCACCATCGAACCCATGATGGAATCGTTCTCGCGTTTGCTGTCGCTGCAGATGGAGAATGAAGAACAGCACCAGCGCACGGCTACCGCGTTGCTGGAAGAGCGTGAAATGGCCGATCTGCGTGATCAGTTCATTGCGGTGCTCGGCCATGACTTGCGCAATCCGCTGTTTGCCATCAACGCCGGCTCGGAGCTGTTGCAGCGACGCGTCACCGATGAGCGCAGCCTGGGTATCGTCAAGCATATCCAGACCAGTGCACGTCGCGCCTCGCAGCTGATCGAAGATGTGCTGGATTTTGCCCGTGGACGACTCGGTGCCGGCATCGTGGTGGACCTGCAGCCCGACGCCGACCTGACGCGGAGCCTGGAGCACGTGGTCTCCGAGCTGCAGCGCATTCACCCCGACCGGGTCATCACGATGGATGTCGATGATCTGCAAGGCGTGCTGTGCGACAAGGAGCGTATTGGCCAACTGCTTTCCAACCTGGTGTCCAACGCGATCATCCACGGTGCTCCGGACAGCGAGGTGCGCGTGTGCGGCCGACTGTCCAATCAGGCATTCACCCTGTCGGTGCATAATCAGGGGCCGGCGATCGCTGAAAACGTGCGCTCGCAGTTGTTCAAACCCTTTGCCCGGCCCAGTGTGCGCAGCCCGCGCGGGGGCCTTGGACTGGGTTTGTACATTGCCTATCAGATCGCCCTGGCCCACGCCGGTCGACTGGAAGTCGCGTCGAGCGATGAAGACGGTACGCAGTTCAGCTTCCACCTGCCCGTGAACACCGACCGCGACTGAGGCCTGGGCCTGCTACGCGGAAAGTGGCCGGCACGACGGCTGGCGATGGTAGCATCGCCCTACCTCCACACCCTGCCTGGCACCCACATGGCGAGACCTGACCCCGGGATCCCCCCCACTCATGGCCAACGCAGCGCGCGACAGCTGAAGCTGCTCACGGGCGGCAGCGAGCCCGACCCACGTTTCACGTTGGCCAACGAACGCACGTTTCTGGCCTGGATTCGTACAGCCCTGGCCTTGATGGCTGGCGGCATCGCTGTCGAAGCATTCACTGCGGACGTGTTCGCACCCGAGTTTCGCAAGAGCCTGGCGGTCATCCTGCTGCTGCTGGGCATGCTGCTCAGTGCCAGTGCGAGCCTGCGCTGGCTGAACGTGGAGCGGGCGATGCGTCACAAGCAGCCCTTGCCCATTCCGTTGCTGGTGCCGCTGCTGTCCATCGGCGGTGCGTTGGTCACGGCAGCGCTGATAGCCTTCGTCGTATTGCGATGAGCCCGCTGCAAGCGGGACATCAGGACGAAGGCCTGCAGCCTGAACGGACGTTGCTGGCGTGGGGACGGACCCTGTTGGCGATGTTGGTGGCGAGTCTGTTCTTTCTGCGCTGGATGCCCTTCCACGGGCGCTTCGCCGGTGGCCTGATCGCGTTCACTTTGCTGGGAGCGCTGCTGATCTGGCTGAGCCAACGGCGCCGATACCGCTGCAGGGTGGAAGGGATCAGCCGCGCGCGCTTCCCGGCCGACGTGACGGGCGTGCTTGGCCTGGGCAGCATGGTCACGGTGATCGGCGGCGCGGCGATCTGGATCACCTTGATGACCTGAAGCGTCAGGCGTATTCGTTGCGCTCGGCCTTGAGCAATGCCCACGCCAGCCCGGCGACCCACACCAGTGAAGCGAAGTAGTTGACCCGCTGGAACAGGCCGAAGCCACGGCCAACGTCCATCGCTGCAGCCATCCACGGCAGGCAGCCCAGCGCAAACAGGCTACAGATCAGGGACAACCAGACCAAGCCCTTGCGGCCCTCGCGGCGTGCCACGACAATCCACAGCGCACTGGCGAGCAACAGGCTTGCCGACATGATCACGCTGGCGATGGTATGCAGGTTCTGCTGTGTCGAGGGGTATTGCAGGGAACAGCCGGCGTCGCAGGTGAAATACCCAGCGGCTAGGCTCGCCACACCGTGCACGATGATCAGCGAGGCGCTCAGCCGCGCAAGGCGCAGATGAGCATGGCCCGCGTACAGGCCAATACCGAACGCTATCGACAACAGGCCCAGCGGGTAATGACCGAGCCAGGCCCAGAGGGCGTGGGTGGGTGCATCGATGGCGCCCAACAGACCCATCGCCTGATCGATGTGGCTGTACCCGGCATACAAGCTGCCGGTCACGATGAGGCTGGCGGCCAGCCATAGCGGGCTGATCAGGCCAGCCAGATAGAGTAATTTGCGAATCGGCTGCTGCACAGCGCATCTCCGTCATAAAAAGAGGCCCGGACCTTACTACAGCGCCGGTGCGGTCACGAAGCAATTTCTCCCGCCATTGGGCAAACCTGGCGCTTTGGCAATAACAGGACACATTTACGTGGAATTCATCGAACTACCGACCTGTGCGCGACCGCTGCTGGACAAGTTCTACAAGTCGCAGAACAGTCGGATGCGCAGCGTGGGCAACGCCCGCTGGTGGGTAGCACGGAGCGACGGAATCGTTGCAGGTTCGAACTTCGTGTCGGTGGCCGGGGGGCACTGGTTAACCGGCCTGCACGTGGCTGTCGATCAGCGCAACAAGGGCTTGGGCCGACGCTTGCTCAGCACCGCCCAGACCACGCTGGGCGGGCCGGTATGGTTGTTTTGCGAACCGCCGTTGCGTGGTTTCTACCTCAGCCTCGGCTTCGAGGATGCAACCACTCTGCCTGCCGAGCTGACCCAGCGCCTGCAGCGCTACCGAGCCAGCAAGAACTTGCTGGCCCTGGTGCGTCCGACTGCCGCTTGATCTGCATAGCCTCGGCTCAAGGCTGCGGGCACGCTGCAACCGATGACGGCGTGGCAGGACTTGCACGCAGGTCCTTCTCGCCCGTGGGCACGGTCCCGGTCTGGTCCACAGCGGGGGTGGTATCTTCAGGGTCTTTGGCACCCTTGTCCTTGCCCTCGGCCGACATGTGCTCGATCACCGCATTCATCTCGGCACCGAGCAACAGCACCGCAGAAGAGATGTAGAAATACAACAGCAACACGATGATCGCGCCAATGCTGCCGTACATGGCGTTGTAGTCGGCGAACGTCTTCACGTAGTAGGCAAAGCCCAGCGATGCGACGATCCACACCACCACGGCGAGCATCGAGCCAGGCGTGATGAAGCGGAATTCCTGCTTCACGTCAGGCATGACGTAGTAGATCACCGCAACGGCGATCATCAGCAGGATGACGATCAGTGGCCAGCGCAGGATGGTCCACAGCGTGACGATGAAATCTTCCATGCCGATCTGCCCGGCCAGCCACTGCATGACCTGGGGACCGGTGACCATCAAGGCCGCTACGCACAACAGCATCCCGGCAAGGCCGATGGTGTACAGAATCGACAGGGGAATGCGCTTCCAGGCCGGACGTTCTTCGACTACATCATAGGCAGCGTTCATTGCGCTCATGGTCAGTCGCACGCCTGCCGAGGCAGTCCACAGCGCAACCACGATACCGATGGAGAGCAAACCACCTTTGGACTGCTGCAACTGGTCGATCACCGGATTGACTTGTTCCAACGCCTGTGGCGGCAGCACCAACTCGGATTGCAGACGCATCCACGAGAAGAAGTCCGGCAGATGCAGGAAGCCGATCAAGGCAATCAGGAAAAGAAGAAAAGGGAATAGCGAGAACAACATCTGGTAGGCCAATGCCGAAGCATAAGTAGGCATTTCGTCGTCGACGAATTCCTTGACCGTGCGAACCATGACCTTCATGAAAGGCAGGTTGTTCATGTGGGGAAATAGCATAGCGTCTCCTTGCGCCACTCGACTTTCGAATACCCTGCCTGAGTGGATGCGCAGCTCAACTGAGTCAGGCAGCCGCGGCAGGCTTGTAGCGGCACGCTTTCTACCGTAAAGCTGCAGGAAAAACGACAATCAGAGTATGTACGTCCGTGTCCGCCCAATAGCACAACGGCCATCGTTTGATGACCGTTGGCGAACTTCACTCAGGCAGGAAACACGCTGCCTCAGTGTTTATTTACAGCGTCTTTCACAGTGTTCTTGACTTCGCCTTCTACTTGCTGGGCTTCGCCTTTCTTCTCTTGCACTGCACCTTCAACCTGCAGTTTGTCGCTACCGGTGACTTTGCCCACGCCTTGCTTGAGGTTGCCGACTGCTTCGTTGGCTACGCCTTTGATCTTGTCTGAAGTGCCGCTCATGGTATGTCTCCTGGTCATGTAGGAATGTCTTGTCTCGACACAGGAATTGACCGGCACCGGCCATCCAGAGTTTCAAATTATTTTGCGTGGCAAAAGACGCCGTGGTCGTGCGGCAGGCACATGGGTTTTGCCCGCGCTTTATGTTCGGCCGATTTGCCCGCAGAATGCCGGTCGGATTCGGCCAGTGCGCCGAAGCGTCATACCTGTAGGAATTTTCATGAAACTCGACAAACCCCAAGCCATCGCCCGTCGCAACAAGGAACTGGGTGGCGCGGTGCTCGGCGTCAACAACTGCCATTTCACCGTGCTGGACGCCAAACGCAACATCTGGTGGTTCGACATCCCTGTGGCACGCATGCAGATCGGCCAGTACGAATGGATTCACCTGCTGCTGCATACTCCTTCCAGTGATCAGCTACTGCACCTGAAAGTGACCACGGCGTTTTTACGTGAACACATGGAAGGGCTGGTGGTGCGCAACGCCGGCAAACGCAAGTCGACGGTCAGCCTCGAGCTGAGCGCCGACAAGGATTCGTTCCTCAAGGATGTGCGCCCCACCGGCAGCGGCGTCGGCTTCGCGCCGTTCCTGCAGGCCTGAAAGCGGCCTGCGTGACGGGCTTCAGACCAGTTCGATACGGTCGGCGTGGATGACGATCTGGCCGTCCTTGTACAGGGCGCCGATGGCCTTCTTGAAGTTGCCCTTGCTGACACCAAACAGGTCGCTGATCACCTGCGGATCGCTCTTGTCGCTGACCGCCAGGGTGCCCTGGTTGTCGCGCAGCTTGTCGAGGATCTGGGCGTTGAGGCTGCTGGTGAGCTGCGCGCCGATGGGCTGCAGGCTCAGGGCAATCTTGCCGTCGCCGCGCAGCTCCTTGATGTAGCCCTTCTCCTGCTTGCCGGAGCGCAGGAACTTGAACACTTCGTTCTTGTGGATCAAGCCCCAATGGGCGTTGTTGATGATGGCCTTGAAGCCCATGTCGGTTTCTTCGACCACCAGCAGATCGACTTCCTGGCCTACCTGATAGGCCGGCGGCAGCTTGTCGAGGTAGCGATCCAGGCGGGCGGTGGCCGTAATGCGGCGCGTACGCTTGTCCAGGTACACGTGTACCACGCAGTACTCGCCCGCTTTCATCTGGCGTTTTTCTTCGGAGAACGGCAGCAGCAGGTCCTTGGGCAGCCCCCAGTCGAGGAAGACGCCAATGCTGTTGATCTCGACGACCTTGAGGCTGGCGAACTCACCCACCTGAACCTTGGGCTTTTCAGTGGTGGCCAGCAGTTTGTCTTCGCTGTCCAGATACACGAAGACGTTCAGCCAGTCTTCGTCTTCGCTGGGAATATCCTTGGGAATGTAGCGATTGGGCAAGAGGATCTCGCCGTCTGCGCCGCCGTCCAGATACAGCCCGAAGTCCGTATGTTTTACCACTTGCAATGCGTTGTAGCGCCCGACTAAAGCCATTTCGAATTTTCCTCGTCACCTGGCTCGGCATTCTACCCGAGAACCCTTCGGTTCGCTGCGCAAGGCGCCTTGCGCGACAGGTATTGGTACGCCGGAACCTTGCTGGACAAAACCTTGATCACAGGGGATGCCACTGCCACCGCTGGTCCATATAGCCCAGCCGAGAGGGGATAAATCATGTACAATGCCTGGCCATATTAATTTTTGACAGGTTAATGGCAGCCATGCGCGTTAAAGCATCCAACAGCAAAGTCAAACCCGCTCCAGCCGTAGAAACCAGCGAGTCGATCAACGAACAGATTGCTGCGTTTCTCAAGTCCGGTGGCGAGATCCAGCAGATTGCCAAGGGCGTGAGCGGCCAGACCTTCACCCCGTCCAAGCACATCAGCCTGGGCAAGAAGTAAGTTTGCGGCCCGGCCGTGGCGCCGGGCAAAACTTCAGCGTCATGTAACTCCTCGCATCACCCTCATCCCCCCTGAATCGACGAATGGCAGCGTGACGCCGCCCATGAGCGGTATGCTTGCACCCTTCTAGATCGGGCCGTCCAGGCTTACTGGAGGTAGGTATGCTCAGACCCAGCTGGTTATTGATAGCCGGACTCGTGGTCCCCCCTTCCCTATGCGCCCAGGTCATTCAACGTGACATCGGCGATTTCAACCTCAAGCTCGGCACTACACCGTCGCGCAGCATGGCCGTGGGCCTGGTGCAGCCAAGCGCCGGCAGTTCCTTCCATGGCGGGCTGGACCTGACCCACGACAGCGGTCTGTATTTCGGCCAATGGTCGCCCAACATGGGCCTCACCTCCTCCAGCAATCTGGAGGTGGATTCCTATATGGGCTACAAGCATCCGTTTGATAATTCGCTGGGCTATGAAGTGGGCGTGATCCAGTACAGCTACCCCGAGCTGGATGCCCCTTCGACGCATGCGTTCTACGCCGGCCTGCGCGTGCTGGATCGGCGCTTCGGAGCCGCGTTCAACAATACCCCCGACGGCCAGAACAGCACGCTGTTCGCCGACCTGGGCGGCCTGCCCCTGTTGGATGTGGGCTTTACCATGAAGGTCAGCAACCATCAGCTCACCACCCCGTTCACCATTGGCGAGGGGCAGGAAGTGCGGGCATTCAACGACTGGTCGCTGCAGATGTCACGGCCGATCGGCAGCTTCGACCTGGATTTCATCTACAGTGGCTCGGACCTGAGTGGCGCCAATTGCGCTGCCTATTCAGGCCAGAATGGCCAGTGTGACAGCATGTTCATGCTCAAGGCCCAACACGCGTTTTTCTGAACCGCACGCACCGGCATGGCTCTATAACCACAACAACGCCATCGCACGGACCGCTGCCATGAATCCTTTGTTTCGTCGCTTGTCGCATTGTGTGCTGCTCATGGGCCTGTGCCTGGTGTTCAGTGGCTGCACACGAGTGGACCTGGCCTATCGCAATCTGGACGTGATCATTCCCTGGTCGATGAACGACTACCTGGACATGAATCGCGAACAGAAGAACTGGTTCGACGAACGCCTCAAGGAGCATCTGCGCTGGCACTGCACCACGCAACTGGCCGACAACCTCCAGTGGCTGGACAAGGTCCAGCGCATGGTCGCCGAGCAGCAAGTGACTGCGCCGGCGCTGCGCGAACGCACCGCCGAGGCCAAACAGGCGATCTCGGCCATTGCGGTGCAGGTTACGCCCTCGGCGGTCGAGTTGCTGCAGGGCCTGGACGACAATCAGGTGCGCGCCCTGCAGCAGGCGCTCAACGAGGATCTGGTCAAGCGCCGCAAGGAATACGTGGAGCCGCCACTGCAGGCGCAGATCGACGAACGCGCCAAGCGCATGAGCAAGCGTCTGACACCTTGGTTCGGCAAGCTCACCGATACACAGCAGCAGCGCGTGCAGGCCTGGTCGCAGAGCCTGGGCGAGCAGAATCGTGAATGGATCGACAACCGCGAGCATTGGCAGGCGCAGTTCATGGCCGCCTTGCAGCAGCGCCAGTCGGCGGAATTCCCGGCGCGGATCGCGCAATTGCTGCAACAGCGCGAAGCGGTGTGGACCCCGCAATACAAGCTGGCCTATGCCCGTACCGAGCAGGCAGCCATCGACCTGATGAGCGGCCTTGCGGCCGACAGTACGCCTGAACAACGCGAGCGTATCGAGCGCAGGCTGGGTGAACTACGCGAAGACTTTGCCAACCTCAAGTGCCTGAAGAACGCCTGATCCGCTGCTTCAGGCCCAGCCTTCCAGACGCAGCGTGGCACGTACCAGACGCTGCTCTTCCCCTTCGATTTCCCGCAGGTTGGCGCAGATGCTCTCGATATGCGCCACGGCTGCCTTGCGTGCCTGCTCGGGCTGGCGATTGATCACTGCGGTGTAAAGCCTGGCGTGTTGCTTGTCGATCTGTTGTTTCTGCGGCTGGCGGTGGTACAGGTTGTTCACGCAGGCAAACACCGAGTTGAGCAGCAGGTCGGTCAACGAGCGCAGCGTCTGTACCAGCACTGGATTGTGCGAGGCATCGCAGATGGCCAGGTGAAAAGCGTGGTCCAGGTGCGCATGCCGGGTGGCGTCCAGCGGCTGGTCATGGGCTGCCAGCAGCGCCTGGTAGCTGCGCTCGATCAACACAAAATCAGCCTGGGTACCGCGCAGTGCGGCCAGCCGTGCCGACTCGCCTTCGAGCAGCGAACGCACTTCGAACAGGTCATAGAGCGTACGCGGCTGGGAACTGAACAGGTGCATCAGGGGCGTGGCATCGTTGGCAGGCGACAGCGACGCGACGAACGAACCGCGGCCCTGCTCGGTGGCGATGATGCCACGGGCGCGCAACAGCTTCAGGCCCTCGCGCAGCGCGTTGCGCGACACACCGAGCTTTTCCACCAGACGCCGTTCCGACGGCAGTGGTTGTCCGGTCTTGAGAATGCCATCGACGATGAGCCGCTCGATGCGCTCGCACACTACATCGGCGACTTGAGGTTTGTTGTGCATGCCATGCCTGCTGGTAGGACCATCGGCCGAGACTGTCGTCAAACGTTCGACGACCCTCCAAAAATAAGCCAGTAGACGCTTCGATAGAAGCCCCCCGACCAAAAGAACTGGTCCTACCAGTGGTTCAGCCCGTAGACAGGCCTGGTGTTTGCGACCACTGTTGAGCGCATAAGAACGACAAGCCGGTGGCCTGCGCCCATGAACATTCTCTACGACGAACGCATCGACGGCGTCCTGCCCAAGGTCGACAAGGCCGCGCTGGTGCAGGCACTGCACTCCCGCATCCCCGACCTTACCGTACTGCATCGCACCGAAGACCTGCGCCCTTACGAGTGCGACGGGCTCAGTGCCTATCGCACCGTACCGCTGCTGGTGGTGTTGCCCGAGCGTATCGAGCAAATTGAGGCTCTGCTCAGGTTGTGCCACGCGCAAAAGGTGCCCGTCGTCGCACGTGGAGCAGGTACCGGACTGTCGGGGGGCGCCCTGCCGCTCGAACAGGGCGTGCTGCTGGTGATGGCGCGCTTCAAGCAGATTCTCGAGATCGACCCCGCTGGGCGCTGGGCGCGCGTGCAGCCTGGCGTGCGCAACCTGGCGATCTCGCAGGCGGCGGCGCCCTTCGGCCTGTACTACGCCCCCGACCCTTCGTCACAGATCGCGTGCTCGATTGGCGGCAACGTCGCGGAAAACGCTGGTGGCGTGCACTGCCTCAAGTACGGTTTGACCGTGCACAACCTGCTCAAGGTGCAGATGCTGACCATCGAGGGTGAACGCCTGACCCTGGGCAGCGATGCCCTCGACTCGCCCGGTTTCGATCTGCTGGCGCTGTTCACCGGGTCCGAAGGCATGCTGGGCATCATCACCGAGGTGACCGTCAAGCTGCTGCCCAAGCCGCAGGTGGCCAAGGTGCTGCTGGCCAGCTTCGATTCGGTGGAAAAGGCCGGCGCCGCCGTGGCCGACATCATTGCCGCAGGGATCATTCCCGGCGGCCTGGAAATGATGGACAACCTGGCCATTCGCGCCGCCGAAGACTTCATCCATGCCGGCTACCCGGTGGACGCCGAAGCGATCCTGCTGTGCGAGCTCGATGGCGTGGAAGCCGATGTGCACGACGATTGCCAGCGCGTCTATCAGGTGCTGACGGAGGCCGGCGCGACCGAGGTCCGCCAGGCCCGCGACGAGGCCGAACGCCTGCGTTTCTGGGCGGGGCGCAAGAATGCTTTCCCCGCCGTCGGCCGACTCTCGCCCGACTACTACTGCATGGACGGCACCATTCCGCGTCGCGCCCTGCCGGGCGTGCTCAAGGGCATCTCCGAGCTTTCCGAACAATACAGCCTGCGCGTGGCCAACGTGTTTCATGCCGGGGACGGCAACATGCACCCGCTGATTCTGTTCGATGCCAACCAGGCCGGTGAGCTCGAACGTGCCGAAGCGCTCGGCGGGCAGATCCTGGAGCTGTGCGTGGCGGTGGGCGGCAGCATCACCGGCGAACACGGTGTGGGGCGGGAGAAGATCAATCAGATGTGCGCCCAGTTC
The DNA here is from genome assembly GCF_014842725.1 of Pseudomonas sp. CFBP 13602. Taxonomy (NCBI): domain Bacteria; kingdom Pseudomonadati; phylum Pseudomonadota; class Gammaproteobacteria; order Pseudomonadales; family Pseudomonadaceae; genus Pseudomonas; species Pseudomonas sp. CFBP 13602. Next base: position 28,069 of record NZ_JACYVT010000003.1, read on the forward strand.
AACAGTGACGAGCTGACGCTGTTCCATGCGGTAAAAGCCGCGTTCGACCCCGATCGGCTGCTCAATCCCGGCAAGAACATTCCGACCCTGCAGCGCTGTGCCGAATTCGGCGGCATGCATATCCACCATGGGCAACTGCCATTCCCTGATCTGGAGCGCTTCTGATGACCGGCAGCGATTTGGACGCCAGCGGGCAACTGCTGGATCAGGTTCGGCAGGCGCTGGCCGACGACCGCCCCTTGTGCATCCAGGGCGGCAACAGCAAGGCCTTCCTGGGCTGCATCGGTGCCGGCGAGCACCTCGATACGCGCGCGCACTGCGGCATCGTCAGCTACGACCCTACGGAGCTGGTGATCACCGCACGGGCCGGCACGCCCTTGCAGGCCCTGCGCGCCGCCGTTGAGCAGGCCGGGCAGATGTTGCCTTTCGAGCCACCGGCCTATGGCGAGCAGGCCACCCTGGGCGGCACGGTTGCGGCCGGACTGTCGGGGCCACGTCGTCCCTGGGCCGGTTCCGCCCGCGACTATGTACTGGGCACGCGGGTCATCACCGGGTTGGGCAAGCACCTGCGCTTCGGCGGCGAGGTGATGAAGAACGTCGCCGGCTACGACCTGTCCCGGTTGCTGACCGGCAGTTTCGGCACGCTGGGCGTGCTGACCGAGGTGTCGCTCAAGGTACTGCCCAAGCCGCGTGCCTGTTTCAGCATCAAGCTGGCCTGCGACGCCGAGCGCGCCTTGCTCAAGCTCGCCGAATGGGGCCAGCAGCCGATGCCGATCAGTGCCGCATGCCACAGCGATGAGGTGCTCTATCTGCGCCTGGAGGGCGGCGAAGGCTCGGTGGCTGCGGCCCACGAGCGCATCGGCGGCGAGCCCATCGACTCGGCGTTCTGGGATGAGCTGAACGAGCATCGGCTGCCCTTCTTCGCGCAGCCCGAAGCGCTCTGGCGATTGTCGCTGCCCAACAACACCGCTGCCTTGCAGCTACCGGGCAAACAACTGATCGACTGGGGCGGTGCCCAGCGCTGGCTGAAATCCAACGCCAGCGCCGCGTCGATTCGCCAGGTGGTCGAGGCAGTCGGCGGGCATGCCACCTGCTACACCACAGGCGTCACCCCCGAGCCGTTTCAACCCTTGCCCGAGCTGCTGCTGCGCTACCACCGCCAGCTCAAGACGCAGTTGGACCCACAGGGCATCTTCAACCCCGGCCGCCTCTACGCGCAGCTGTGAACCAGGAGCCGTGAACCCATGCAGACCCAATTGAGTGATCAGGCCCGCCTGCTGCCGCGTACCGAGGAAGCCGAGCGCATTCTGCGCAGCTGCGTGCACTGCGGCTTCTGCAATGCCACCTGCCCTACCTATCAACTGCTGGGCGACGAACTGGACGGCCCGCGCGGGCGCATCTATTTGATCAAGCAGGTGCTCGAAGGCCACGAGGTGACGGCGCACACGCAGCAGCACCTCGATCGCTGCCTGAGCTGCCGCAACTGCGAGACCACCTGCCCTTCGGGGGTGGACTACCACAACTTGCTGGACATTGGCCGTGCTGTGGTGGATCAGGCGGTGCCGCGGCCGGTCGAGCAACGCTGGCTGCGCGGCGGTCTGCGTGCGCTGGCCCCGCACCCGACCGCTTTCAAGACGCTGATCCAGCTCGGCCAGACCTTTCGTCCACTGCTGCCGCAACGCCTAAAGGACAAGCTGCCGCGTCAGGTGCATGCTGCCGTGCCGCGGCCTGCCACGCGGCACGCGCGTAGGGTGCTGATGCTCGAAGGCTGTGTGCAGCCCGGGCTGTCGCCCAACACCAATGCCGCCGCCGCGCGAGTGCTGGACCGCCTGGGCATCAGCGTCACGGCGGTTCGCCAGGCCGCTTGCTGCGGCGCGGTGGATTACCATCTGGACGACCAGGCCCGTGGCCTGCAGCGCGCCCGACACAACATCGACGCCTGGTGGCCTGCAATCGAAGCAGGCGCCGAAGCCATCGTGCAGACAGCCAGTGGCTGTGGTGCTTTCATCAAGGATTATGGCCACCTGCTGGAACAGGATCCGGCCTACGCAGCGAAGGCCCAGACGGTCAGCCGCCTGGCCAAGGACCTGGTCGAAGTGTTGCGCGACGAGCCGGTGGAGCAACTGGCCGTTCATACCGACCTGCGCCTGGCCTTTCACTGCCCGTGTACATTGCAACATGCGCAGAAGCTGGGTGGCGTGACCGAACACCTGCTGCGTCGGCTGGGCTTTCATTTGACCGACGTACCGGACGGCCACCTGTGCTGCGGGTCCGCGGGTACCTACTCGGTGACTCAGCCGGTGTTGTCGCGGCAGTTGCGCGACAATCGCCTCAATGCCCTGGAAAGCGGCGCACCCCAGGTGATCGCCACTGCCAACATCGGTTGCCAGAACCATCTGGACGGGGCCGCGCGCACCCCGGTACGGCACTGGATCGAACTGGTCGAACAGGCCATGGCCGACTGACCCCATATTTTTGAATGCACTGCACTTTGAACCTCTCGACAATAGAACTGGAGAAGCCCATGCAAAGCAAAGCGATTCTTGGCCACGAAGACGTCATCCGCATCCTCGCCGCAGCACGCGCCGAAGCGCAGAAGAACAACTGGGCAGTGGGCATTGCCGTGGTCGACGACGGTGGCCATCTGCTGGCGTTCGAACGCCTGGACGGCGCCGCTGCCAGCACGGCCTACATCGCGCCGGGCAAGGCGCGCACCTCGGCCCTGGGGCGCAAGGAATCGGTAGTGTTCGAAGAGATGGTCAACAACGGACGTACCGCGTTCCTGTCGGGTAACCTCATGACCTGCCTGGAAGGTGCCGTGCCACTGATCCACGAAGGCCAGGTCATCGGCGCGGTCGGCGTGTCCGGGGTCAAGCCCGGTGAGGATGCGCAGGTCGCCAAGGCCGGCGCCGCTGCCCTGGTCTGAATTCCCGCCCCCGTATTCGAGGAGACTGCAATGAAGCACCGCATGAGAGCCCAGCGTCTGCAGGTCGACGCCACCCTGTACGATTTCATCGAGAACGAAGTATTGCCTGGCAGCGGGCTGGAATCCGAAGCGTTCTGGACCGGCTTCGACGCCTTGGTCCATGAATTCGCGCCGCAGAACCGCCTGCTGCTGGCCGAGCGCGATCGCTTGCAGACCGAACTGGACAACTGGCACCGCGCCCACCCCGGACCGATCCAGGACCCGGCTGCCTACCGCAGCTTCCTGCAGTCCATCGGCTACCTGCTGACACAGCCCGACCGCGTCGAGATCAGCACCTGCGATGTCGATGACGAGATCGCCCGGGTGGCCGGCCCGCAACTGGTGGTGCCGTCGACCAATGCCCGCTACGCCCTGAACGCGGCCAATGCCCGCTGGGGCTCGCTGTACGACGCGCTGTATGGCACCGACGCCATCCCGGAAAGCGATGGCGCAAGCAAGGGCCAAGGCTACAACCAGGTTCGCGGCGACCGCGTGATTGCCTTCGCCCGCGCCCTGCTCGACCAGAGCACCCCGCTGGCCAACGGATCGCACCGCGACGCCAACGGCTACCGGATCGAGGGTGGCCAGTTGCAGGTGAGCCTGGTCGACGGCAGCGTCAGCGCGCTGGCCGAGCCGAGCCAGTTCGTCGGCTTCCAGGGCGATGCGCAGCAACCGGTTGCCGTGCTGCTCAAGCATCATGGCCTGCACATCGAAATCCAGATCGACCCGACCTCACCGATCGGACGTACCGACGCGGCAGGCGTGAAGGACCTGCTGCTCGAAGCGGCCCTTTCGACCATCATCGACTGCGAGGACTCGGTGGCGGCGGTGGATGCCAGCGACAAGGTGGCGATCTATCGCAACTGGCTGGGCCTGATGCGCGGCGATCTGACCGAGGAGCTGGAAAAAGGCGGCCAGCGCATCACCCGCCGGCTCAATCCGGACCGTCAGTACCACACGCCGGCAGGCGGCGGGTTGACCCTGCACGGCCGTTCGCTGTTGTTGATCCGCAACGTCGGGCACCTGATGACCAATCCGGCAATTCTCGACGATGAAGGCCGGGAGATCCCCGAGGGTATCCTGGACGGCGTGGTCACCAGCCTGATCGGACGCTACGACCTGGAGCGCAAGGGCAACTCGCGCACCGGCAGCCTTTATATCGTCAAGCCGAAGATGCACGGCCCGGCCGAGGTGGCCTTCGCGGACAAGCTGTTCGCTGCCATCGAAGACCTGCTCCAGCTTTCGCGCAATACCCTGAAGATCGGCATCATGGACGAGGAACGCCGCACCTCGGTGAACCTCAAGGCCTGCATTGGCGCAGCCTCGACCCGCGTGGCGTTCATCAACACCGGCTTCCTCGACCGCACCGGCGACGAGATCCACAGCGCCATGCAGGCTGGGCCGATGATGCGCAAGGGTGACATGAAGGGCAGTGCCTGGATTGCCGCGTACGAGCGCAACAACATGCTCACCGGACTGGCCTGCGGCTTGCGCGGCAAGGCTCAGATCGGCAAGGGCATGTGGGCGATGCCCGACCTGATGGCCGACATGCTGGTGCAGAAGATCGGCCACCCCAAGGCCGGCGCGAACACCGCCTGGGTGCCCTCGCCCACTGCGGCCACGTTGCACGCCCTGCACTATCATCAGGTGAACGTCAGTGAGGTGCAGCAGACCCTGGAGCAGATCGACGCAGCAGGCGAGCACGATGCCCTGCTGGACAACCTGCTGACCATCCCGGTGGTAGCCAATGCGCAATGGAGTGCGGACGAGATCCGTCAGGAACTGGACAACAATGCCCAAGGCTTGCTGGGCTATGTGGTGCGCTGGGTTGAACAGGGCATCGGTTGCTCCAAGGTGCCGGACATCCACGACGTCGGGCTGATGGAAGACCGCGCGACCCTGCGTATTTCCAGCCAGCACCTGGCCAACTGGCTGCTCCACGGCGTGGTCAGCCGCGAGCAGATCGTCGAAACCCTGGAGCGCATGGCCAAGGTGGTCGACCAGCAGAATGCCGGAGACGCGTCGTACCGCCCCATGGCGACCGACTTCCAGAGCTCGGTGGCCTTCACGGCGGCCAGTGCGCTGGTGTTCCAGGGCGGCGAACAGCCCAGTGGCTACACCGAGCCGTTGCTGCACCGGTTCCGCCTGGCATTCAAGAACGCCCAGGCGTGACATCGGCCGGGATAGGAAGGTTGTCGCCGACCTGTCCCGGCACTGCTGCGGCGGTTTCCCGCTTGCTGTAGTATCGCGTTCCGAATGAGAATCATCCGCGAACGCAATCATCATGAATCCTTCCTCTCCTCGTTTGCTGGTGGTCGATGACCACCGCAAGATCCGCGAGCCGCTGGCCATCTACCTGCGCCGCTTCGGTTTCGACGTGCGCACCACCGAAGACGCAGCTGGCATGTGGGCGCTGCTCAAGCAGGACGTGTTCGACGTACTGATCCTCGATGTGATGCTGCCCGACGGCGATGGGTTCGAGCTGTGTCGCACGCTGGCGCACAAGTCCACGGCGGCGGTCATCCTGTTGACCGCGCGCGATGCCTGCGCCGACCGCGTTCAGGGCCTGGATGCCGGAGCCGACGACTACGTGGTCAAACCCTTCGAGCCGCGTGAACTGGTGGCGCGCATCCACAGCGTGCTGCGCCGGCGTGGCACCTTGGGCACAACGGTGACGGCCGTGCCGCCAGCCCAGCCAGCGCCCTTGCGCTGCTACCAGTTCGCCGACCTGAGCTTTCGCAGCGGCTGTAACACGCTGACCCGCCGAGATCGAAGCCAGGTACGCTTGAGCACCGTGGAAGGCCGTTTGCTGGAAGTCTTCCTGGATCATCCCAATACCGTGCTGGGTCGCGAACGCTTGATCGAACTGACCTCGCGGCCCGGCAGCGATCTGTTCGATCGCGCCATCGACCGGCAGATCAGCCGCCTGCGTCGCAAGCTGGACGACAGCGCCCTGCAGCCCCTGTTGCTGCAAACGGTGTGGGGTGGCGGCTATCGCCTGGCGGCCAACGTCGCCCAGCAGCCCGGATGAAGCGCCTGCGCAAAGCATGGCCCCAGACCATGGCTCGCCAACTGGCGGTACTGCTGCTGCTGGCACTGCTGGCGTCCAACCTGATTGCCGTGCTGCTGCTGCAACGCACCGGCTCGCTGGTGCACCCGCTGTCGCGCACGCTGGTGGTCGAGCGGCTGGCCAGCGCCTACCACGCCGCCCGCGATCTGCCCCCGGCCGCTGCGCAGCACCTGCTCGAGGCCATGACCACTGCCGATACCCGTTTCTGGATCGCCCCCGACGCCGAAGTCCAGCCGTTCGTCATGCACAGCGAAGAACAGCGCCTGGCCACGGCCGTGCGCCAGCGGCTGGGCTTGCAGCACAACACCGTGGTCGTCCTGCAACTGGAGCGACGCAATGGCGGCCCTGCCCGTGAGCACCTGTTCAAGCGCGCCGGTTGGGAAGCGCTGCGCCTGCGCAGCTCGATAAGCCTGCCCAACGGTGCACAGCTCAATGCCGAGCAGGCACCGGCCGGTGCCTACGAATGGGGCCGACTGCTGGCCTACAGCGTGCCGGTCAGCACCATTCCGGTATTGTTGATCGTGGCTTTCTTCATGCGCCGGGTGGTCGCGCCCGTGAGGCGCCTGGCCCTGGCCACCGAACGGGTCAGCCGTGGCGAATGGATCGCACCGCTGCCGCTGTCCGGCCCGCGCGAAGCCCGGGAACTGACGCTGGCGTTCAATGTGATGCAGGCGCGGATCGCCCGGCATGTCGAAGGCCGCACGCGCATGCTGGCCGCCCTCAGCCACGACCTCAACACACCCATCACCGAGTTGCGCCTGCAGGTCGAGCTGCTGGAGGACCCGACCCTGCGCGGGGACATGCTCGATAGCCTCGACGAGTTGCGGGCAATGGTCAGTGAAACGCTGAATTTCGTGCGCGGCGATGCGGTGCAGGAAGCGACTACCGAGGTGTCGCTGAGTGATCTGCTGGAAGACCTGGCGCGGCGCTACCAGACCTTGGGCACGCCCGTCGAGTGGGCGGGTTCGCCCCCCGTGACGTGTCGCTGCCGACCACTGGCGCTCAAGCGCGCCCTGACCAACCTGATCGACAACGCCTTGCGCCATGGCGGCGATGCGCGATTGCGCCTGTACCGCGAAGATTCGGGTGGGCTGTGCATCGAGATCCGCGACCACGGCCCGGGGATCGACGCTGGCTGGTTGCAACAGGTGTTCGAGCCATTCGTGCAACTGGGCAAGGGCGGGGCCGACCCCAGCCAGGGAGGCGGGTTGGGCCTGGGCCTGGCGATTGCCCGCGCCTGCGTACAGGCCCACGGCGGCGAACTGCTGCTGGAAAACCGCGCACCGGGGCTGGCAGCCCTGGTGCGCCTGCCAGGCTGAACGTCGGCGGGTATCAGAAGCGCAGCGTGGTACCCATCCAGAAGGTACGGCCGTAATTGACCGTGCCGTAGGTGTCGTCGTCCAGGCGCTTGTCGGCGACGTTGTACACCGCGGCCTTGAGGGTGATGTCGCGGGTCAGCTCGTACGAGCCGCCAACGTCTGCGGTGGTATAGGCCGGTGCCGGTTCGCCGCTCAAGGTGGTGCCGTATTCCTGGCCATAGTAGTTGACCGAGGCCCAGGCCTGGGCGCGGTCAGACAGGGTCCAGTCGGCGCTGATATTGGCCTTGTGCTCGGGTGTCAGCGACAGCGGTGCGCCGGCATTGCTGCCGCTCTTCTGCTCCGAGTCGGTGTAGGTGTAGTTGCCCTTCAGCGCCACCGCGCGAGTGATGTCCCAGCGTCCGTTGACCTCGGCACCGGTGATCGTCGCTTCGTCGACGTTGATGCGGTCCTGGACGATGTAGCCGTTCCAGCGCCGCGCGGTGTTTTCCGTGGACAGTTTGTCCTTGAAGACGTTGTGGAACACCGTGGCCCCGGCCGACAGGTCGTTGCGATTGGACCACAGCGCCGACAGCTCGTAGTTGGTGCTGGTTTCCGGCTTGAGGTCCGGGTTGCCGAGGTTGACGTAGGTGTTGCGGCGAATGGTGGCGTAGCCGGGCACCACTGCGCGAATCTCCGGAGCCTTGAAGCCGCGCGCAACGCCGCCCTTGAAAGTCCAGTCCGGGGTGGCGCGCCATACTCCGTAGATCCGTGGGCTGACGTGGGTGCCGTATTGCTCGTGCTCGTCCACCCGGGCACCGGTGGTCAGGGCGAAATCGTCGGTCACCGACCATTCGTTCTCGGCGAACAGCGCTTTCTGGGTCACCGAAAATTCATAGTCGCGGCCGTCCATCAAGCCTTGGTTCCAGTCGGTGAGTTTGGCGCGGTTCCATTGCAACCCGGTGGTGGTGATGTTGTAGGCCGTGGGGATGACCAGCTTGGCATCGAGCACGGTGTTTTCCACCACCGGCTTGCGTCCGAGAATCTCCGGCTGGTTGGCTGCCGCCTTGCCTTCGCGGCTGGCTTTCTCGTAAGCCAGGGACACGTCCGAGGTGGCCCAGCCCCAGCGACCCTGATGCGAGATGGAATAATGATCGCGGTTGTTTTCCTGCTCGCGGGTGGCCCAGTTGACGCTGGTACCGTCGCCGTTCTTCAGGCGCGTGGCGCCGCCTTCCAGGAGGATGTCGTGATCCTCGGTAGGCGTGAAGGCCAGGCGTGCGGTGAGGTCCTTGTGGTCGGCCTTGGTGAAACCGTTGGTGAGTTCCACGTCGTCATCGGCCTGGCGGTCGAGGTAACGGCCCCAGACCTGTACCCCCAGGTATTTCTCCACCAATGGGCCGTTGAGGTAGAACTGGGTCTGCCGCGAATTGCCCTGGTCGCTGTGCTGACGCGCGGCGTAATCGTAGGAAACCGAGCCGCCCCACTGGGTGGAGACCTTGCGGGTGATGATGTTGATCACGCCACCGATGGCGTCCGAGCCGTACAGCGAAGACATCGGTCCGCGGACCACTTCGATCCGCTCGATGGCTTCGGCCGGTGGGACGAAGCTCTGCTCGTAGCCACGGTTGCCGTTGACCCGGGTTTCACGGCTGCTCTGGCGTTTGCCGTCGACCAGAATCAGGGTGTAGTCCGGTGGCATGCCGCGGATGGAGATATCGGTTTCGTTGGCGCCGCCGTTGACGACGACCCCCTCGATGTTGCGTACGGCGTCACCAAGGTCGTTGTAGGATTTTTTGCGCAGCTCATCGCCGGTGATGATGGTGACGGAGGCCGGGGCATTCTCCACGCTTTGCTCGAAGCCCGACGCCGTGACCACGACCTCGTCGAGGACGGTCGGTGCAGCCAGTTCGATCGGTTCGGCTTGCGCCAGCCCGGCAGCGGCCAGGGCGATCATTGCGGCCAAGGGCCGCAAGGAAAGTGGAGGATGCATGGAACTTCCCTACGATTCTGTTGTAAAAGCGAATCGTATGCATCCTCAGGCACGAAGGTTGGACAAGGTGTGACAGGGTCCAGATTTGCGGTGTTAGGGCTGGCCGAGCGGTCAGCCGAACAGCCAGTAACCCAGCGCCGTCAGCACGACCACTGCCAGCACCGGGCGCAACACTCGGTAGGCCTTGGGATTGGCGCGCTTGAACTGCTTGACCTTGCCACTGAAGCGATCGCTGAAGGTCTTGCTCCAGGCATAGGCCTGGTTGATGCCGCCCACGCGTTCGTCGTCCAGATTCTGCGGTGCGGTGGCACGCCCCAGAAAGGCACTGACGCGCTTGTTCAGGCTCGCCATGAAGCGGTTGCTCAGCGGGCGTTCGATGTCGCAGAACAAGATGACCCGGGTGTGCTCGGTCTCGTTCTTCACCCAATGCACGTAGGTTTCGTCGAACATCACGTCGTCGCCATCGCGCCAGGCGTATTCCTCACCGTCCACGAAAATGCGGCAGGCATCGGAGTTTGGGGTCGACAGGCCCAGGTGGTAGCGCAGCGATCCGGCAAAGGGGTCGCGATGCGGGTTGAGGTGGCTGCCGCCCGGCAATAGCGCGAACATTGCGCCCTTGACGTTGGGGATGCTGTTGACCAGTTCGACGGTGCGCGGGCACAGCGCGTCGGCCGACGGCAGGGATTTGTCGTACCACTTGAGGTAGAAACGCTTCCAGCCTTTCTTGAAGAACGAGCCGAAACCGGCATCGTTGTTCTTTTCGGCGGCGCGGATGTAGCCCTCGTCGAACAGGTGCATGGCCTCGTCGCGGATGACCTGCCAGTTGTCCTTGAGCACATCCAGCTCCGGGAATTTGCTGCGGTCCAGGTAGGGTTTGGACGGCACGCTGGAGAACAGGTACATCAAGGCGTTGTAGGGAGCGAACAGGGCCGAGTGGTTGACGAACTGGCGCAACACCGGCAGACGCGCCTTGCCCCGCAGGTGCACGTAGAGCGTGCTGCCGATGAACAGCAGCAAGACGGCAGCCTTGGCGGCGAAGGAAAGGGTCATGGAGCGGATCCTCGAGTGGGCAGTGCGCCATGATAAACCCTGGTGGCCCGACTGGAAATGAAAGGCGTCGGGCAGCGGTCGGGCTGCAAGAAGGCACCGCGGTGTGTCAGCTGTTCCGCAGCGCGGCTTTCGCGGCCGCGGACCGCTCCTACGGAGGTGGCGTATACCCGTAGGAGCGGTCATCGGCCGCGAATAGGCCAGCGCGGTGTGTCAGATATACCGCGGCGTGGCTTTCGCGGCCGCGGGCCGCTCCTACGGGGGTGGCGTATACCCGTAGGAGCGGTCATCGGCCGCGAAGGCGTCAGCCGTCACACAACAGCGATCAAGCCTGCAGTTCGGTTTCGGTGAACAGGTCGCTGAACAGCATGCTCGACAGGTAACGCTCGCCCGAATCGGGCAGGATCACCACGATGGTCTTGCCCTGCATTTCCGGCTTTTCCGCCAGCTTGGCCGCGGCCGCCATGGCCGCGCCACAGGAAATACCGCAGAGGATGCCCTCCTCCTGCATCAGGCGCCGCGCCATGGCCTTGGCTTCGTCGTCGCTGACCAGCTCGACCCGATCCACCAGCGACAGGTCGAGGTTCTTCGGGATGAAGCCGGCGCCGATGCCCTGAATCTTGTGGGGTGCCGGGCTGATTTCCTGGCCGGCCATGGCCTGGGTGATGATGGGCGAACCCAGCGGTTCGACCGCGACGCTGAGAATCGACTTGCCCTGGACGTGCTTGATGTAGCGCGAGATGCCGGTAATCGTGCCGCCTGTGCCCACACCTGCCACCAGCACATCGACGGCGCCGTCGGTGTCGTTCCAGATCTCCGGCCCGGTGGTCTTTTCATGAATCGCCGGATTGGCCGGGTTGTCGAACTGCTGGGGCATGAAATACAGCTCCGGATCACTGGCGACGATCTCCCCTGCCTTTTCGATGGCGCCCTTCATGCCCCTGGCCGGCTCGGTCAGCACCAGTTCGGCACCCAGCGCCTTGAGCACCTTGCGGCGCTCCAGGCTCATGGACGCGGGCATGGTCAGCATGAGCTTGTAGCCGCGCGCAGCGGCCACGAATGCCAGGCCGATGCCGGTATTGCCCGACGTCGGCTCGACGATGGTCATGCCCGGCTTGAGCTTGCCCGAGCTTTCAGCGTCCCAGATCATGCTCGCGCCAATGCGGCACTTGACCGAGTAGCCAGGGTTGCGCCCCTCGATCTTGGCCAGCAGGGTCACCCCGCGCGGGCCGATGCGGTTGATCTGCACCAACGGCGTGTTGCCAATGGAATGGGCGTTGTCGGCGTAAATGCGGCTCATGGCGTAAGGGTCCTTGTGCTGCAGCAGGAAAAATCCAAGGTTAAGCCCGCGATGGGGGCGAGTCCAGCGAACGGATGAGACTGTGGACAGTCAATCGCTAACTATCGTTCTGGAGAGTCTGCCATGAAACGTCGTTACAGCTGGCCGCTATGGACCGTGACCGGCCTGGTCGTATTGGTGCTGGGGCTGCACATCGCCCTGCCCTATCTGGTGCGCGACTACCTGAACGACAAGCTGGCCGACATGGGCGACTACAAAGGCCGTGTCAGCGATGTGGACCTGGCCTGGTGGCGCGGCGCCTATCAGATCAACGGCCTGCAGATCGTCAAGACCTCCGGCAAAGTGCCCGTGCCGCTGCTCGATGCGCCGGTGATCGATATCGCGGTGAGCTGGCACGCCCTGTGGAACAAGCATGCTGTGGTCGCACACGTGGAATTCCTGCGCCCCGAGCTCAACTTCGTCGACGGTGGTACCAACAAGCAGGCCACCCAGACCGGTGCCGGCACCGACTGGCGCGACCAGATGAACAAGCTGCTGCCGATCACCTTGAACGAAGTGCGGGTCAACGATGGCAAGATCAGCTTCCGCAATTTCTCGTCCAAACCGCAGGTCAACCTCAGCGCCACCCAGGTCAACGCCAGCCTGTACAACCTGACCAATGTCGAGGACCTCGAAGGCAAGCGCGATGCGCGTTTCGAAGGCCACGCCAAGCTGTTCGGCCAGGCCCCCATTGAAAGCACCGCCACGTTCGATCCGTTCAGCAACTTCGAAGACTTCGAATTCCGCTTGCGCGCCACCAGCATCGAGTTGCGTCGGCTCAACGATTTCTCGGGTGCCTATGGCAAGTTCGATTTCAACGCCGGCAGTGGCGACATCGTGATCGAGGCCGACGCCGACAACGCCCGTTTGAGCGGTTACATCAAACCGCTGTTGCACAATGTCGACGTGTTCAACTGGCAACAGGACGTCGAGAACAAGGACAAGGGCATCTTGCGTTCCATCTGGGAGGCCGTGGTGGGCGGGACCGAGACGGTATTGAAAAACCAGTCGCAGAACCAGTTCGCGACCCGGGTCGAACTCAGCGGCAATGTGCATCGTCAGGACATCAGCCCGTTGCAGGCGTTCTGGCAGATCTTGCGCAACGGGTTCGTGCAGGCTTTCAATGCACGCTACGAACAGGCGCCGCCGAAGCAGCAATGAGGTGATTGACAGGCCTGGCCCCTTCGCGGGCAGAGGGCCAGCCGCTCTCCTTGGGTTTTCTCGTAGGAGCGGTCTTTGGCCGCGAACCAGGCGCTGCAGTGTATCTGGCGCACCGCGTGGCACCGTTCGCGGCCACTGACCGCTCCTACGGGGGTTGCGCCAAGCCTTCTGGCACACCACAAGCAGCTCGTTGCGCTATATAGTCGGCCACCACTTTTGATCACCGAGGACAGCCCCATGAAGTTCGAAGGCACTCCCGCCTATGTCGCCACCGACGACCTCAAGCTGGCGGTCAATGCCGCGATCACCCTGCAACGACCCCTGCTGGTCAAGGGCGAGCCAGGCACTGGCAAAACCATGCTGGCCGAACAACTGGCCGAGTCCTTCGGCGCGCGCCTGATCACCTGGCACATCAAGTCCACCACCAAAGCCCACCAGGGGCTGTACGAGTACGATGCGGTCAGCCGCCTGCGCGACTCGCAACTGGGCGTGGACAAGGTCCACGATGTGCGCAACTACCTGAAGAAAGGCAAGCTGTGGGAGGCGTTCGAGGCGGACGAGCGGGTCATCCTGCTGATCGATGAAATCGACAAGGCCGACATCGAGTTCCCCAACGACCTGCTGCAGGAACTCGACAAGATGGAGTTCTATGTCTACGAGACCAACGAAACCATCAAGGCCCGTCATCGCCCGATCATCATCATTACCTCCAACAACGAAAAGGAGCTGCCCGACGCATTCCTGCGTCGCTGCTTCTTCCACTACATCGCCTTTCCCGACCGCACGACCCTGCAACGCATCGTCGACGTACACTACCCCGACATCAAGAAAACCCTGGTGGCCGAAGCCCTGGACGTGTTCTTCGACGTGCGCAAGGTGCCCGGCCTGAAAAAGAAGCCCTCCACCTCCGAGCTGGTCGACTGGCTCAAACTGCTGATGGCCGACAACATCGGCGAAGCCGTGCTGCGCGAGCGTGATCCGACCAAGGCCATCCCACCGCTGGCCGGTGCACTGGTCAAGAACGAACAGGACGTGCAATTGCTCGAACGCCTGGCGTTCATGAGCCGGCGCGGCAATCGCTGATCTCCCTTTTCGACTGCGAGGGCGTGCGCCATGCTGCTCAACCTGTTCAATGAAATGCGCGCGGCCAAGGTACCTGTGTCGGTGCGTGAGCTGCTCGACCTGATCAATGCCCTGGAACATCGCGTGACGTTCGCCGACATGGACGAATTCTACTTTCTGGCGCGGGCGATACTGGTCAAGGACGAACGTCACTTCGACAAATTCGACCGGGCGTTTTCAGCCTATTTCAATGGTCTGCAGCACCTCGATCAACACCTCGAAGCACTGATCCCGGAAGAATGGCTGCGCAAGGAGTTCGAGCGCTCGTTGAGCGCCGAGGAACGTGCGCAGATCCAGTCCCTGGGCGGGCTGGACAAGCTGATCGAGGCCTTCAAGCAGCGCCTGGAGGAACAGAAAGGCCGGCATGCCGGCGGCAGCAAGTGGATCGGCACCGGCGGCACCAGTCCGTTCGGCTCGGGTGGCTATCACCCCGAAGGCATTCGCGTGGGCGATGCCGGCGAGCGCCAGGGCAAGGCGGTGAAGGTCTGGGATCAGCGCGAGTACCGAAACCTGGACGACGGCGTGGAACTGGGTACGCGCAACATCAAGGTGGCACTGCGTCGATTGCGCCAGTTTGCCCGGCAAGGGGCGGCCGAAGAGCTGGACATCGACGGCACCATCGACCACACCGCACGCGATGGCGGGCTGCTCAACATCCAGTTGCGTCCCGAGCGGCGCAACAACGTGAAGCTGTTGCTGCTGTTCGATATCGGCGGTTCGATGGACGCCCACGTCAAGGTCTGCGAGGAGCTGTTCTCGGCCTGCCGTACCGAGTTCAAGCACCTCGAGTATTTCTACTTCCACAACTGTGTCTACGAGACGGTCTGGAAGGACAACCAGCGTCGCAACGCCGAGCGCATCAGCACCCACGACCTGCTGCACAAGTACGGCCCCGACTACAAGGTGGTGTTTATCGGCGACGCCGCCATGGCTCCCTACGAGATCACCCATCCGGGCGGTAGCGTCGAGCATTGGAACGAAGAAGCGGGGCTGGTCTGGTTGCAGCGGTTCATGCAGACCTACCGCAAACTGATCTGGATCAATCCCTACCCCGAGAACACCTGGGGGTACACGGCGTCGACGCACATCATTCGCGATCTGGTGGAACAACGAATGTACCCGCTGACCCTGAGTGGCCTGGAAGACGGGATGCGCTACCTGGCCAAGTGAGAGGTGTTGCGTGAGGTCGTTCGCGGCCGCTGACCGCTCCTAAGGTGAAAGTAGGAGCACGCTCTAGCGTTCGCGGCGTACCAGGGGCTCGGCCACGGGTTTGGCACGGCGGCGGCCGAACCACAGGGTCCAGCCGATGAACAGGATGATGCATTCCACCACCCAGGCCAGCACCAGGGCACAGGCGATGCCCCAGGCAATTGCCTCAGGCGCCAGCAGCACCTGATAACTGTAGCCATTCAAGGTTTCCTGGCGCAATTGCGGATCGGCCTGGGCCACCACATGCCAGGCTTTCGCATACCAGGGCCCTTGCAGCGCTTGCCACTCGCGTTCCAGCAACTGGTTGCGGGCCAGCAGCGCGCCGATGCTGGCGGCGTCGCTGCGGAACACCGGGTCTTCACTGGCACGGTAGTGCGCCACCAGCGCCTGCAGGTCGCCATTGAAGAAGCGCTGCGCGGTCTCGCTGAAACCACGCAGGCTCTGCTGCGCTTCGAGCCGATGGGCCTCGACCCGCTGGCTGTAGTCGTTGATCACGCCGGGCACTTGCACACCCACCAGCAAGCCGACGGCAAACAGCACAAGTCGCAGGTAGCTTCGCAGCATGAACGTCCTCTCAGTCAAAGGTGGCAGGGCCACGGTGGGGTATCAGGCAGGCTGCGCCTGTCCGGTGGCCACGCACTCGCCCTGGCGCCACAGGCCCCAGTTGCCGGGCGCGTAGCGGTTCCAGGTTTCGTTCTCGGTCAGCGGCTCGGTGGCGATCACCGTCACCACATCGTCAGGCGTGGTCTCGGCCTGGAAATCGACGATCACGTCCACGTCTTTGAGGCGTGCCGGACCGAAAGGTGCCCGCCGGGTGATGTGCACCAGCTTGGTCGAACAGAAGCAGAACAGCCAGTCGCCATCGCTGAGCAGGCAGTTGAATACACCCTGCCCACGGTACTGCTCGCAGGCCTGCACGAGGATAGGCAGCAGGCGCTCGAACTCGACCGGCTCGGGAAAGCATTCGCGGACGCGGTTGAGCAGGTCGCAGAACGCCGCTTCGCTGTCGGTATCACCCACGGGGCGGTAGAAATCGGCGCGCGGGTTGAACTCGGCCAGTTGGCCATTGTGGGCGAAGCACCAGTTGCGTCCCCACAGCTCACGCACGAAGGGATGGGTATTGGCCAGGCAGACCTTGCCGACGTTGGCCTGGCGAATGTGGCCGATGACCACTTCGCTCTTGATCGGATAGCGCTGCACCAGCTGCGCCACTTCCGACTCGCTGCTCGCGGTCGGGTCCTGGAACAGGCGCAGGCCACGGCCTTCATAGAAAGCGATGCCCCAGCCGTCGCGGTGCGGACCGGTGCGGCCGCCGCGCTGCATCAGGCCGGTGAAGCTGAAAACGATATCGGTCGGTACGTTGGCACTCATGCCCAGAAGTTCACACATGCACGGTACTCGAGACGATGGAACGTGGATTCAGATGCGCGGTTCGACCCGCAGGTTGTCGCGTGGCGGCGTGGGCACCGGACGTTCTTCGCGCGGCTCGATGGGCCGCGCAGCCGCGGCGGCATCGCCATCGTGCCGAGCGGCGTCTGCTTCAGCCTGCGCCAGGCGCCGGGCCTGGGCCTTGCGCAGGAACGGCAGGCGCACCAGGGCGAAAATCACGTACACGCCCAAGGCAATCACTGCGGCCATGGTCAGGTCGGAAATCGCGCCCCAGGCACTGCCGCCCATCTTGAACAACAGCTCCAGGGCGCTGATCGCCACGGCCGGGGCCAGCAGGTCGCGGGCCGGGTCGACCACGGTGGGCGTCAGCAGCAGCACCACGCCGAGCAGGCGCAAGGGCTCGCGCAGGTAGCGCCACATCCAGCGGGTGATACGAAACCACACCAGAATGCAGCCCAGGGCGGCGAAGGCGTAGATACCCCAGGCGAGGAAATAGTCGTTCTCGGTCATGGTGTCCGTGGCATGGCAGGCAAATAGGCGCTTATGATAACGGCTTTTCGCCTGCCCGGCGCTGCTGTTGTCGTGCCCCCGAGGCATGCACCGCCAGCACCCGCGCCAAGAGAGCCGCTCATGTCCCAGCCTATCGTCGCCCCCATCGCCCATGTCGCCCCCGGTGACGACCCCTACGCCTGGCTGCAGGTGCGCGACCGCGCCGACGTGCTCGACTACCTCAAGGCCGAGAACGCCTGGCAGGATGCACAACTGGCCGACCAGGCCGAGCTGCGCGAGCAATTGTTCGAGGAAATAAAGGGGCGCATCCGCGAAACCGACCTGTCCCTGGCCTCGCCGTGGGGGCCGTGGTTGTACTACACCCGCACCACGGCCGGCGACGAGTACCCGCGGCACTATCGCTGCGCACGCCCGGACGACGGCTCGACCCAGGTCGACGAGCACTCCGAGCAGTTGCTGCTGGACCCTAACGTGCTGGCCAACGGTGGCTTCCTGTCGATGGGCGCGTTCAACATCAGCCCTGACCACCAGCGCCTGGCCTACAGCCTGGACACCAGTGGCGACGAGATCTACCGCCTGTTCGTCAAGGAGCTGGGCAACGATGCGGTGGTCGAGCTGCCTTTCGAGGATTGCGACGGCAGCATGACCTGGGCCAATGACAGCCAGACCCTGTTCTTCGGTGAACTGGACGAAACCCACCGCCCTCACCGGCTGCACCGCCACACCTTGGGCAGCGACGGCGCCGAGCAGGTGTTCGAGGAGAACGATGGGCGTTTCTTCCTGCACTGCTACCGTTCCAGTTCCGAGCGCCAGCTGATCCTGCTGCTCAACAGCAAGACCACCAGCGAAGCGTGGGTGCTGGATGCCGACCAGCCTGCAGGGGATTTCACCTGCCTGGCGCCAAGGGTCGAGGACCATGAGTACTATCCGGATCACGGCCAACTCGACGGTGCCTGGGCCTGGTTCATCCGCAGCAACCAGTCGGGCATCAACTTCGCCTTGTACCAGGCCGCCGACACGGGCGCGGCGCCGACTCGCGAGCAGTGGCGAACGCTGATCCCACACCGTGACGATGTGATGCTCGAAGGGGTGACCCTCAATGCCGCTGCCTTCACCTTGAGCCTGCGCGCGCGCGGCCTGCCGATCATCGAAGTCCATGCCCAGGGCCTGGCGCCCTACCCGGTGCAACTGCCGGATGCCGCATACAGCCTGTATGTCTCTGACAGCCTGGAGTTTGCCAGCGAGCAGATTCGCTTGCGCTACGAGGCCTTGAACCGGCCTGGCCAGGTTCGCCAACTGAACCTGCGCGACGGCGCCCAAGTGGTGCTCAAGCAGACCCCGGTGCTGGGTCGGTTCGACGCCGACGACTATGTCAGCCAGCGCCTCTGGGCCACCGCCGCAGACGGCACTCAGGTGCCGATCAGCTTGGTGATGAAGAAAGCATTCGTTGGGCAGGCCACACCGCTGTACCTGTACGGCTACGGCGCCTACGGCGAGAGCCTGGATCCGTGGTTTTCCCATGCGCGGTTGAGTTTGCTGGACCGCGGCATTGCCTTTGCCATCGCCCATGTGCGCGGCGGCGGCGAGTTGGGCGAGGCGTGGTATCGGGCTGGCAAGCAGGAACACAAAGGCAATACCTTCAGCGATTTCATCGCCTGTGCCGAACACTTGATCGAGCAGGGGCTGACGCGCGCCGAGCAGCTGGTCATCAGTGGCGGCAGCGCGGGCGGCCTGTTGATCGGCGCAGTGTTGAACCAGCGTTCGGAGCTGTTCCAGGCGGCGGTAGCGGAGGTGCCGTTCGTCGATGTGCTCAACACCATGCTCGACCCCGACCTGCCGCTGACCGTGACCGAATATGACGAGTGGGGCAACCCTCAGGACCCCGAGGTGCATGCGCGCATCAAGGCTTACGCGCCGTACGAGAACGTCACCGCGCAGGCGTATCCGCACCTGCTGGTGGTCGCCGGCTACAACGACAGCCGTGTGCAGTATTGGGAAGCCGCCAAGTGGGTAGCGCGCCTGCGCGCGTGCAAGACCGACGACAACCTGCTGCTGCTGAAGACCGAACTGGGTGCTGGTCACGGCGGCATGAGCGGCCGTTACCAGGGCCTGCGCGATGTGGCCCTGGAATATGCGTTCGTGCTCAAGGCCCTGGGCACACCCAAACAATCCTGATGTGGCGTGCCTGAAGGAACGCGGTGAGCCCGGACGCGGCTTGCGCCGCTGCTACAGGGTTCGTGGCGCATCGGATGCGGTGGGCCTGAAGGAACGCGGCGAACGCGGACGCGGCTTGCGCCGCTGCTACAGGGTTCGCGGCGCATCGGATGCGGTGGGCCTGAAGGGACGCGGTGAACCTGGACGCGGCTTGCGCCGCTGCTACAAGGGTCGTGGCGTTGCAGGCGGCTTGTATCCCCTGTAGCAGCGGCGCAAGCCGCGTCGGCGGAGAATGCGGTATGCCAGGAAAAACGCGATCAACCGCCGGGGGATTTGGGCTTGACCGGGGTTGGCGGCGTGTCCTGACGCTCCGGTTCGGGGACGTTCTCGGCCTTGGGTGGCGCAGGCAACGGTATGGGCGGCAGCAGCGGCGGTGAACCGCTCATGCCCTCGCCGCCATGGGTCGAGGGCACGGTAACCTGTGGATAGGGGGTTGGCGTGGGTGTACCCGGCGATCCCGGGGGCAGCGACGAGGCCGATGCGACACCGGCACACAGGGCAACACATGCAAAGACCGATACACTGCGCAACTTCATTGAACACCCCAAGGCCTGACTGCCTGTTCCGATGACACAGGCTACTACCATGGCACTACCTTGTCCTCCTTCCGAGATTGACCGATGAAACGCTTCGTACTGCTCGACACCACACCGATCCCCGACAACGGCGGTGCGCTCTGCCTGTTCGAGTACGGCGAAGACTTCGTCATCAAGATCCAGGGAGGCGATGGCGGACAACTGATGAACACCCGCATGCACGGTTCCGAAGACGCCCTGGCCGAGATCCCCTGCCGCAAGGTGGCCGGGCGACCGAACTCGCGGGTGCTGATCGGCGGTTTGGGCATGGGCTTCACCCTGGCTTCGGCGCTCAAGCATCTGGGCAAGACCGCGCAAGTGGTGGTCGCCGAACTGGTGCCCGGCGTGGTCGAGTGGAACCGTGGCCCGTTGGGCGAAAAAGCCGGCAACCCCCTGGCCGATCCGCGCACCGTCATCCGCCTGGAAGACGTGGCCAAGGTACTGCAGGCCGAGCCGGCCGGTTTCGACGCGATCATGCTGGATGTGGACAATGGCCCCGAAGGCCTGACCCAGAAGGCCAATAGCTGGCTGTATTCGAGCGGTGGCCTGGCGGCCTGCGCGAAAGCCTTGAGGTCCAAGGGTGTACTCGCCGTGTGGTCGGCCAGCGCCGACCGCCAGTTCAGCGACAAACTGCGCAAGGCCGGCTTCAAGGCCGAAGAAGTGCAGGTGTTCGCCCACGGCAACAAGGGCACCCGCCATACCATCTGGATCGCCCAGAAAATCTGAACCCACTGCGCCGTAGGAGCGGTCCGTGGCCGCGAAGGGCGCAGCACGGTCCGCTAGATGCACCGCAGCGTCTGCTTCGCGGCCAATGACCGCTCCTACGGTGAGGAGCATTCCTGTTCGGCTGTGGAAATCGGCTAGGAGGTTTCACGGCAAACTTCTGAATCGGCTCACTTACGGGCTGTTCAGCGGCTTCTAGAGTTGGCGGTGTTGCGATGTGCAACCACCATTAACCAATCTGGAAATCAACATGACCCTTATATCCCGTCTGCTTATCGGCACCACGCTGCTGGCAGCACTCCCGACCGCGATGGCGGCTTCAACCGTTGATTTGAGTGTCACCGGCTCGATCGTACCGGCCGCTTGCACCCCATCGCTCTCTGCCAGCGATTTCCACCACGGCAAGATATCGAAGAGCGACCTCAACGTGGATGGGCCAACAGGTTTCACCGAGAACAAGAAGGTCGCCACCCTGAGCGTCAATTGCACGGCTGCTACGGTGTACGGAATCCGTGGGATCGACAATCGTGCAGATACCGTCGGAAATAACTGGTACGTGACACCCTACGGGCTGGGCTTGACGCCCAAAGGAGAGAAAATCGGTGCGCATTTTCTGGAAATCTACCCACGCGAATCACTGATTGACGGCAAACCTGCTTTCGTAGGCGTAGGTAATGCGGCGGGCACCGTATGGACCAGTGCGACCCAGGGCGAGAAAGGTATTCGCAACTACGGCGAGCTGTTGGGTTTCACCGATACAGCAGGGGCTTTGGCGCAACCGCTGCCGATCAAGGATGCTACTTTCGCACTCAAATCCTATCTGGTCATCGCTGCGGCCAAAGGGCTGACCCTGACCGACGAAGTCGCCCTCGACGGTGCCGCCACCATCGAACTCGTGTACCTGTAACGACACCGCGTTGCGGTAGTTTCTTTGTCGGCAAAGCCTGGCGCAGATACGTCCTACGTCGCTTGCAATCTTTTCGTCCTGCACTTGCTGAAGGGTCCGAGCCGAGAACGCGCGGATTGCTTTTAGAGTACTGCTGCCCTTCCCCCTCACACGATCTTCCCGGCACTGCGGTGTCGAGGAAGGCGTGGTCGTACCTGCCTGTTGCGTTCCTGTCTGGAGAAACCGATGAACCGCCGCAACCACGTTTTGTATGCGTACCTGGGCATCACAGCGTTGCTGATCTGCAGTCCTGAAATCCATGCCGACGGCATGATCCCGGAAACCTCGGTGGTCATCGTCTACGAAGGCGATGCCGAAACCGCCATAAAAGTGACCAACAGCGACCAGCATCCTGCGCTGCTGCACGTCACGCTGGATCACATCCCCGAAGACAAGGCGTCGCTGTTGTTCGTCACACCCCCCATCGCGCGCGTCGAGGCGGGTGAATCGCAGCTGGTGCGCTTCATCCTGTCGAACTCCGAACCGCTCACCACTCAACGCTTGAAAAGGGTCATCTTCGAGGGACTGGCGCAGAACGACCAGCCAGGTAAACCCGGCGAGGCACGAGTATCGGTAAACGTACGACAGAATCTGCCGGTGATCCTGCACCCCAAAGGCCTGGTGAGGAACGCCGAGCCTTGGAAGGGCCTGCACTGGTCGCTGCAGGACAGCCAGCTTACGGTATCCAACCCCACTCCCTATGTCGTGCGTCTGTCACAGGAAGTGCACAGCCTGCCGAGCAAGACCCCTTGGCAGCTGCCTCGCAGCTACGTATTGCCCGGTGATCGGCTGACTCTGCCCGGCAAGGCGCTGGCCGTCGCCGATGGGCAGGTCCTGTTTACCCCTGCCACGGTGTACGGTTTTGCCGTAGGTACGCATCAGGCAACGCTGAATCAGGGCGCGCCTTGATGAAGGCGCTCATTGGTAGCACATTGTCCGCAGTGACGTTGGCGCTGTACACCCAGACTGCAAGCGCAACAAGTTTCGACAGCGAAACCCTGCGCCTGCGTGGTATCGATCCTGACTTGGCCGCCTACTTGAGCCAGACCGCGCGCTTCACAGAAGGCGTGCACGCTGTGCGACTGTGGGTCAACGGTCAGCCCAGAGGCGTTGTCCAAGCCGCCTTCGACACCGCAGGTGCCCTGTGTATCGACCAGGCCGTGCGCGACGCCGGGGAACTGGTCGATACCGGGTCAGGCTGCGGCGAGTTCATCGAGCAATTTCCGCAGACCCTGATCGAACTGCTACCCCAAGCCGGTGAAGTGCGGCTGTTGGTACCTGCACCTGCCTTGCGCACTGCATCGGCCGACCAATCGGCCTTTACCCGAGGTGGGGTTGCCGGCCTGCTCAACTATGACGTGCAGGGCCTGTACAACCAGTTCAATGGTCAACGCAGCCGGTTTCTTTCGGCCAACACCGAGGCTGGCGTCAATGCAGGCGATTGGATCCTGCGCAGCCGTCAGTTCTATAGCTCGGTGCAGGGCAAGGCGAGCCTGCAGCACATGGAAGCCTATGCGCAGCGCACCTTCAGCGACCAGCAGGCGATGCTGCAGTTGGGCCAGATCAACCTGAGCAACCCGGTGCTCGCCGGCGCGCGCGTCACCGGCGCGCAGTGGATGAGCGAACCGGCGCTCGGCGGCAGCGGCCGTGGCGCTCGGGTGCAGGGCATTGCGGCTACCCAGGCGCGGGTGGACGTTCGCCAGAGCGGCGTGCTGATCTATTCAACCGTGGTGCCGGCCGGACCTTTCGAGTTGAGCGATATTCCCCAACTTGACCGGCGCAGAGACCTGGAGGTCACGGTGATCGAGGCCGATGGCGAACGTCGCACCTTTACCGTCCTGGCCGCCACCTTGGGCCTGGAGTTGCCCTCACAGGGCTTTGCTGTGGGCATCGGACAGCTGCGCAACAGTGGGCGCAGCGCTCGGGAACCCTGGGTGTTGAGCGCCGGAGGCAGCTACCCACTGGCGCCGGCCGCCAGTATCAGTGGCGGTGCCCTCATCGGCCAAGGCTACAACGCCGGCGGCGCCGGGCTCAACCTGGAACCGTGGCCCGGCTCGCGAGCGCAGAGCCTGTTACAGGCCGCGCATGCCAGCGAATCGGACGACCAGGGGGTGCAGGGCAGCATCAGTCTCAATCAGCAGCTCGGCGATCGCTGGTCAGCCTTGCTCAGTGCCGGTCGGCAGACAGTCGGCTATCGAGAGTTGATCGACAGTGGGTGGAATCAGCCCGCTGGCCAGCGAAGCCGAGTGCGTGATCAGTACGCCTTCGGCCTGGGCTGGACCCATCCCTGGACGGGCAGCCTGAGCGGCACGTGGTCCACCGCCACGGCGTTCGACGGGCAACGCTCCAGTCGAGCCCAGGTCAATTGGGGGCGACGGCTCGGCCCCGTGTCCCTGACCGCTACCGGGCAATGGCAGCTGGCCGGCGACGGTGGCCTGGGTAATGCCTTGTATTTCAGCGCCAGCCTGCCCCTGGGTGACGGTTTGAACTGGCGTTCGACCGCCCGCAACGACAGCACCGGCATCCGCCTGGGCAGCGGTGTGCAAGGCCGCTGGGACGAGCGCACTCAGTACCGAGTCGCCGCCGAGCGCGCCAGTCGCACTGGCGCGGTGAGCTACAACGGCGGCGTATCGCGGCTGACCCAAGCCAGTCAACTGGACGTCGGCTATGCCAACTACGGCAGCGACAGCCATGGCTACAGTGGCGCTGCACGAGGCGCCGTGGTGCTCCACGAAGATGGCTTCACCTTGTCGCCCTACCCGTTGCAGGACACCTTCGGCCTGTTGACCCTGGAAAATGTCGCAAACGTGCAGATCGATACCCCCGGCGGCAGCGTGTGGACCGACCGCAAGGGCCGCGCCGTGCTGCCGCAACTGGCTCCGTTCGGTCGCAGCAACGTGCAGGTGGCCACTGCATCGTTACCGCGCAACGTCGACGTGCATCAAGGCGCAGCCACCCTCCAGGCCGCGCGTGGCGCAGTGCCGCGCATCATGTTCGGTGTGGAGGTCACGCGGCGCCTGCTGCTTCAGGTGCAGGACGAGGCCGGGCGGCGCCTCAACCGTAGCACGGGCGTCACCGATGCGCAGGGCCAACTGGTGACATTGGTACAGGAAGACGGCGCGGTCTTCGTGCCCAATATCCATGCGAGTCCGCAGTTGTGGACCCGCACGGTAGACGAGCAGCCGTGCCGATTGCAGTTCGAACTGCCGGCCAGCGCCGATGCCGAGGCGTATTACGAGCAGACCACGGCGCAGTGCCGGGTCGAGGAGAGCGAATCATGAGCCGTTGCACCTTCCTGACGGCGCTGGTGGCCACCGCATTGGCCACACCGTTGCAGGCATTTGCGCAGGGATGCAGCCTGTCGCTCAGCCCGGCCGACATCGACCTGGGTCAATTCAATCGCACGACCGTGCAGTTGGCGTCCGGCGAGGTGCCTTTGCCGCCGCGTCGACTCAGCCTGAGCGTACTGTGTGAAACCGAACAGGATCTGACGCTTGCCTATCGGGCCGGCCAGTTCTCGAACCAGGGCTATGCCTTGGGTTCGCAAGGCGCCTACCGTCTGCGCGTGCTGCAGGCATCGGTGGACGATCAGCCCGTACAGTGGGGCCAGGTGGCGGCCGCTGCGCCACAGGTTGCAACCCGCACCGGCGCAGCGGCGCTGGAAGGTGACCAGCCACTGCAACCGCTGCGGGCCGGCCACGCGGTCAGGGGCAAACGCCTGCAGGCGCAGATCGAACTGCAGGCCACGCTTGCCCCCACCGTGCTCGCCGTCAGTGACGCCCATGAGCTGTCGGCCAGCGGCAGTTTCGACATTGTCGGTCAGCAAAAGCCATTGCTGGTGAAGGCCGGGTTCGCTCCAGCGGCGTGTCGGCCCTCGCTGGCGGGCAACGCGAACGTGAACTTCGGTCGCATTGGCATGGCCGATCTGCGGCGCGAATCGGTCACCACGTTCAGCCGGCAAACGGTGCTGGAAGTGGACTGCGACGCACCGACGCGCTTCGCTATCCGCGCGCTGGATAACCGGGCCGGCTCCGTCAGCGACCAGCTCCTGGCTGCCGCTCCGACGTTGTTCGGCATCGGCCGCACGGCGGACGGTCAGGCCTTGGGCGGTTTCACTGCTCGGCTGGGCACGGGGATCGGTCGTGACGGCAGCAGTGCTTATCCCTTGCTCGGAGACGCTTCTGCGCAAACCTGGCGACCGCACCCCGATGGATGGCTGCGCAGTGACGGCCCGCCCACCGCGCTCGGGCGACAAGCGACACCCGGCGTCGCCCCCGGCGCCTGGTCTGGACTGTCATTGCCGCTGACCGTCGAACTGCACCTGGCTCCAGCCCGAGGGCTGGACGTGCGCCAGGAAACCCCGATCGACGGCTCGGCCACACTGGAGATCATCTACCTGTAGCGCATGCTTACAGGTAGACCAGCTCCACGGTGACGTGTCCGTCCAAGGGCACGGCATCGGTCAAGGTCAGGCTGCGCGCAGGAGCGATAACGCCATGGGCGCGGATGCCCAGCTGGGCCATTCGTACCACTACGGCACCGGTGTCTACGCCGACACGGTCGACCAGCCCCAATAAACTGCCGTCGGTAGGCAGCGCCATCGGCTGGGCGGTAGAAGTGCTCCACAGGCTGCCGGTACGATCGCCGAGGCTGAGAAATACACGACGGCCATCGACGGTCGAACGTGCTGGATCGACTTGCAGATGATACGCGCCAATCTGCTCATCCGCCGCCGTGCGGCCCATACCCAGTCGACCAGCAATGCCGGAGTCATAGGCTGAACCGGCGCGGTTGTCCACCAGGCGCAGACCATACAAGGTCGGTGTGCCGCACTGAATCGTCAGGTTCGGCGTGTGCTCGATCATCGCGGTAGGCCGCTCGGGGTGCAGGTCGGCCGAACTCACGGTGCCGAAGTGCAGCGTGCTGACACTCAGGATGGGCGTGCAAGCGCTGGGAACGAGCGTTCCGGTGACTTGAATATCCACAGTGGAAGCGCAGAAAGCAGGCGTGGTGAAGCCGAGCGCCAGCATGGCGGTCAGCGTCCGAAAGCCAGGATGCATGATGTTGTCCCTCACTGTCCGATGAGCTGACCGGCACGGGAAACCGGTCACGCTCTTCAGGCTGAAGGGGAAGTTTCCCCTTTGAAAGAGGAAATTTCTGAAAAAAGGTAAATCTGTTCCTACGAAAGATCTTGGTACAGGTAGATCTGACTGCACCTAGTTCTTCCTTTACGTAGTTCTTCCTACAAGTAGAACAACTCAAGGGTAGCGGCACCGGCCAAGGGCACTTCAGCGTCCAACGTCAAACTGTCGGTCGGCGCGATGGTCAGGTAGGACACCAGGGTCAGCACTGCGTCCTTTGCCGGCATGGGTCCGCCGCCATCGTTTTTTCGGCTGGCCAGACCAATGAGCTGACCATCGTTGCGCAAGCTGCGCGCACGGCGTTCGGCGGCAGACCAGGCATTGCCCGTGGGGCTGCCTATCAGCAGCAGAAGCGGTTCGCCATCCAGGCTCGAGCCTTCAGGATCGATGCGTAGCCTGTAGGAGCCGATTTTCTCGTTCTTGCTGGTCAAGCCCAGCCCGAAACGGCTGCCGTCGATGTTTTCCAGGACTGAATCGGCGCGATTGTCCACCGCACGAAGCGCGTAAGCGGTAGCGGCTTCGCAATTTATGTTCAACGTTGAGGTACGGGCACGATCGAGCAGGACGGTGGGCGCTGAAGCAAGCAGGTCGCGGGTATACAACCGCCCATGATCGAAAAGCGCGTTGCTCAGGGTAGGTGTGCAGCCACCCGGCACGATCAAACCGGTGACGGTAATGTCCACCGACGGCGCGGCGACGGCCGTGGCGATGGAGGTGAGCAGCGTGGCAAGCAGGGTAATGCGGGTAACGGCGTTCATGTCGTTGTCTCAGGCTATGCGCTCGCGTGAAGGAGGTGGCGCGTGCGGCATGGTGATAGCCACGCGCGGGTCAAGACATGAGAGATCGGCCACTGCACCCGACGAAGGTGCGCGCAGCGGTGTAGGTCCTGGGACGCGAAAGCGCCGCCAGCAGGGGTGCGGTGTTGGCCCATGCGTTTTTGCTTTACCATATCGCCCCTTTGCCGCCCCTGCTTTTGGAGTTTTCATGACGGCCGCCGCCGACCTTTCGCCCACGCTGCAGCTTGCCTGCGACCTGATCCGCCGCCCTTCGGTCACGCCTCTGGACGCCGATTGCCAAAAGCTGATGATGCAACGCCTGGGGCAGGCTGGCTTCGCGCTGGAGCCGATGCGCATCGAAGAGGTGGATAACTTCTGGGCCACCCACGGTACCCAGGACGGTCCGGTGCTGTGCTTCGCCGGGCATACCGACGTGGTGCCCACCGGCCCCACCCAGGCCTGGCAGATCGCCCCATTCGAGGCGGTGATCGACGAGCAGGGCATGCTCCACGGGCGCGGCGCGGCCGACATGAAGGGCAGCCTGGCGGCCATGCTGGTGGCCGCCGAGCGCTTCGTCGGCGACCATCCGAACCACAGGGGCTCGGTGGCCTTCCTGATCACCAGCGACGAAGAAGGCCCGGCCCATCACGGCACCAAAGCGGTGGTCGAGCGCCTGGCTGCACGCAACGAGCGCCTGGACTGGTGCATCGTCGGCGAGCCGTCGAGCACCACCCTGGTCGGCGACGTAGTCAAGAACGGCCGACGCGGCTCGCTCGGTGCGACTCTGACCGTGCGCGGCGTGCAGGGCCATGTGGCGTATCCGCACCTGGCCCGCAACCCGATCCACCTGGTCGCCCCAGCCCTGGCCGAGCTCGCCGCCGAGCACTGGGACGACGGCAACGCCTTCTTCCCGCCAACCAGCTTCCAGGTGTCCAACCTAAACAGCGGCACGGGCGCCACCAACGTCATTCCCGGTGAACTGACGGCGGTGTTCAACTTCCGTTTCTCCACCGAGTCCACGGTCGAAGGCCTGCAGCAGCGCGTGGCCGCGATTCTCGACAAGCATGGCCTGGACTGGCACGTGGACTGGGCGCTGTCCGGCCTGCCGTTCCTGACCGAGCCCGGTGCGCTGCTGGACGCGGTGGCCGCGAGCATCAAGAACGTCACTGGGCGCGACACCCAGGCCTCCACCAGCGGCGGCACCTCCGACGGGCGCTTCATCGCCACCCTCGGCACCCAGGTGGTCGAGTTGGGCCCGGTCAACGCCACGATCCACCAGGTCAACGAACGAATCCTGGCCAGCGACCTCGATGTGCTGACCGAAATCTACTACCAGACCCTCGTCGAGTTACTCGCCTGATGCTCACCTGCCCCCTCTGCACTGCCATGCTGGCCAACGCCGACAACGGCATGGTCTGCCCCAGCGGTCACCGTTTCGACCGCGCGCGCCAGGGCTACCTGAATCTGCTGCCGGTGCAGCACAAGAACAGCCGCGACCCCGGCGACAACCAGGCCATGGTCGAGGCTCGCCGGGACTTCCTCAACGAAGGCCACTATGCACCGGTGGCCCAGCGCCTGGCCGAGCTTGCAGCCGAGCGCTGGCCTCGGCGCTGGCTGGACATCGGCTGTGGCGAGGGGTACTACACCGAACAGATCGCCCAGGCGCTGCCGCGCGCCGACGGGTATGCCCTGGACATCTCCCGCGAGGCGGTCAAACGCGCCTGCAAGCGAGCGCCGTCGGTGCATTGGCTGGTTGCCAGCATGGCGCGTGTGCCGCTTGCCGATGCCAGCTGCCAGTTCCTGACCAGCGTCTTCAGCCCGCTGGACTGGGACGAAGCCAAGCGCCTGCTGGCGCCGGGGGGTGGCCTGATGCGTGTGGGACCCACCAGCGGCCACCTGATGGAGCTGCGCGAACAGCTGTATGACGAGGTGCGCGACTACGTCGACGACAAACACCTGTTGCAGGTGCCCGAGGGTATGCAGCATGCCCACCATGAAACCCTGACCTTCAAGCTCAAGCTGATCGACGCGCAATCGCGCGCCAACCTGCTGGCGATGACGCCGCATGGCTGGCGCGCCAGCGCCGAGCGACGGACCGCAGTGATCGAACAGCCGCGGCCGTTCGTGGTCACGGTATCAATGCGCTACGATTACTTTGTGCGTCAAGACTGAGCGAGCCTACCCATGCGCCAACCCGATATCGAGATTTACCTCAAGGACGCCGACGTCGATCACAAGGCCATCGCCGCATGGCTCGGCCAGGCCCTGGGCCCCTGCAGCGACTGGCAGCAGAAAGGCCAGACCTGGAAGTGCCAGGCCGGCGACGTGCCGGTCACCTGGCTGCCCAAAGCGGTCGGCAAGTGGAACAGCCTGTACCTGGAGAGCGACGCCACGCCGTGGGACGACGACGTGGCCTGCGCCCGTGCAGCTTTCAAGGCCCTGAATGTAGAGGTGCGCTGTGCGCCTGGCAGCTGGGTGGAAGAAGAAGGCGAAGAGAATGCCGACCGCTGGATCCGTATCAGCGACGATGGCGAAGAGGAAATCACCTGGCGTACCAGTTGATACACCGCAGCGCGACGGTTCGCGGCCAGTGGCCGCGAAAGAGCCCGTAGCCGCGCGAAGATATTCGCCGACACCCTGCATCACTTACCTCGGCAAAAGCCGGTAAAATAGCGTTTTCCCCCCAAGCCCTGGCCTATGACCCGCTCACCTCTGCACCGCCTCGTGTTCGGCACCTTGCGCCGCTTGTTGTACCTGTGGGTTCGGTCTGAAACCATCAACCAGTCCTCGTTCACCTTGAACCTGGATCGCAGCAGGCCCGTGCTGTACGCCTTGCAATCGCCTTCGCTGGCCGACCTTGCCGTGGTCGACCGCGAATGCAGCAAAGCCGGCCTGCCACGCCCGGTGCTGCCCGTGGCCATCGGCGATCTCATGGAGCCCACGGCGGTGTTCTACCTGACCCCGGACCCTGACTGGCTGGGCCGGCAAGACAAGCGCGGCGCCCCGCCCACCCTGGCGCGGCTGGTCACGGCACTGGCACAGAACGCCGGCGAAGATGCGCAGATCATTCCGGTAAGCGTGTTCTGGGGCCAGTCGCCAGCGAGCGAATCCAGCCCCTGGAAGCTGCTGTTCGCCGACAGCTGGGCGGTTACCGGGCGCTTGCGCAAGCTGGTCAGCATTCTGATCCTGGGACGCAAGACCCGCGTACAGTTTTCCGAGCCGATCCACCTGGCCGAGCTGGTGCAGCAGAACAAGGGTCACGAGCGAACGGTGCGCATGGCCCAGCGCATCCTGCGTGTGCATTTTCGCAACCTGAAGACGGCAGTCATCGGCCCCGACATTTCCCACCGCCGCCATCTGGTCAAGGGTCTGGTGCGCGACCCACTGGTGCGCCAGGCCATTGCCGAAGAAGCCGAACGCGAGCACATCACCCTGGAAAAGGCCGAGGCCCGAGCGTTGCACTACGGCAACGAAATCGCCTCGGACTACACCTACACCGCCATCCGCTTCATGGAAGTGGTGCTCAGCTGGTTCTGGAACAAGATCTACGACGGCATCAAGGTCAACAACATCGACGGTGTGAAGGACGTTGCCCGTGGCAACGAGATCATCTATGTGCCATGCCATCGCAGCCACATCGACTACCTGCTGCTGTCTTACCTGCTGTTCAAGAACGGCCTGACGCCACCCCATGTTGCTGCCGGCATCAACCTCAACATGCCTGTGATCGGCAGCCTGCTGCGCCGAGGCGGGGCGTTTTTCATGCGCCGCACTTTCAAGGGCAATCCGCTGTACAGCGCCGTGTTCAACGAATACCTGCACACCCTGTTCACCAAGGGTTTTCCGGTGGAGTACTTCGTCGAAGGCGGGCGCTCGCGCACCGGACGCATGCTGCAACCCAAGACAGGCATGCTGGCCATCACCCTGCGCAGCTATCTGCGCTCCTCGCGTACGCCCATCGTCTTCGTACCGGTGTACATCGGCTACGAACGGGTGCTGGAAGGCCGTACCTACCTGGGCGAGCTGCGCGGCGCGGCGAAGAAGAAAGAGTCGATTCTGGACGTCTTCAAGGTCATCGGCGCACTCAAACAGCGCTTTGGCCAAGTGGCGGTCAACTTCGGCGAGCCGATCAAGCTGCAGGCTTTTCTCGATGAGCAGCAGCCTGGCTGGCGCGAGCAAGACCTGGCGCCGCAGTTCAAGCCCGACTGGCTGAACGAAACCACGCATCGCCTGAGCATCCGCGTGGCTCGCCACATGAACGAGGCTGCAGCCATCAACCCGGTGAACCTGGTGGCACTGGCACTGCTGTCGACCAGCAAGCTGGCTCTGGACGAACGGGCAATGGAACGGGTACTCGACCTGTACCTGACCCTGCTGCGCCAGGTGCCCTACTCGCCTCATACCACCGTTCCCACTGGCGATGCCCGCAGCCTGATCGCTCATGTCCAAGGCATGCAGCTGCTGTCCGAACAGAGCGATGCCCTGGGCAAAATCCTGTATCTGGACGAACAGCACGCGGTGCTGATGACCTATTACCGCAATAACGTGTTGCACATCTTCGCCCTGCCCGCGCTGCTTGCCAGCTTCTTCCAGAGCACTTCGCGCATGACCCGCGAGCAGATCCTGCGCTACGCCCATGCGCTGTACCCCTATCTGCAGGCCGAACTGTTCATCCGCTGGAACGCCGGGCAGCTCGACGAGGTGATTGACCAGTGGCTGCAAGCGCTGGTCGAACAAGGCCTGCTGCGCCTGGAAAACGGTGTGTACCTGCGCCCCGCGCCGAGTTCGCGGCAATTCGTGCTGCTGACCTTGTTGTCGCGTGCCATCGCGCAGACCCTGCAGCGTTTCTACATGGCCATCGCCCTGTTGCTCAATGCCGGGCAGAACACCCTCAGCGCCGAAGAACTGGAAAACCTGTGCACCACCATGGCCCAGCGCCTGTCGATCCTGCATGGCCTGAACGCCCCGGAGTTCTTCGACAAGAGCCTGTTCCGTCACTTCATTCAGACCCTTCTCGATCAAGGGGTACTGCGCCGCGATGCCCAAGGCAAGTTGAGCCACCACCCCATGCTCGATGAGCTGGCCGAAGGCGCTGCCAAACGGGTATTGCCCGCTGAAATACGCCTGTCGATCCGCCAGGTTGCGCTGCACCGCAGCGATGAGGCCGCCGATGGGCTGTGATCGACGACGGTCTTTGCCTATGCTTTTGCCTGACGGCCGAATTTGTAAATGGAGATAACCATGAAGCGCCTTTCACTGATCGTACTCAGCGCCCTCATCGGCGCCTGCAGCAGCATGCAGCCCGCACCCAAGGCCACGCTCGAGGGGGAGGCGTTCTATCTGCAGCGCATCGCCTTGCCGCCTTCGGCCGTATTGACCGTGAGCCTGCAGGACGTGTCCCTGGCTGACGCACCTGCGGTGGCCCTGGCCCGGCAGAGCGGCCCGATCACTGGCCAGGTGCCGCTGCCGTTCAAACTTGAATACGACCCGGCCCAGGTCAAGCCGGGGCATCGCTATTCGGTGAGTGCCCGCGTTGAAGCCGACGGGCACCTGCTGTTCGTCAGCACCCAGCATCACGGCGTGACGCTGGATGGCAAGGATGAGCAGCCGCTGCGTATCCGCATGGATGCCGCTTCGCGGTAGGCAGGGCTGCGGCGGTGTTCAGAACCGATAGACGCTGCTCAATACCGCCGCACGACCATCACCGAACTCCACGGCCGAAGAACGGGTATCGCTGCCGACGACCGTGCGTACGCGCTCGACGTACTTCGTGTCGGTCAGGTTGCTCAGGTTCAGCTGCAGCTCGAGGTTGTCGGATGCCCGGTAGCCCAGCATCGCGTCGTGTACCCAGTAGGCATCGAGCTTGATTTGATCCTGGGACGTCAGGTTGCGTTTGCCGACGTGGCGGATGCCGTAGGCCAGGGTAATGTCGCTGGGAAGCTGGTAGGCGGTCCATAGATTGAAAGATCGGGGCGCCGTGTTTTTCAGTGCCTGACCTATGCGTTCGGGATTGGCCACCGACTTCAGTGTCTCGCTGCTTTGCAGGGTGTAGTTGGCGAACACGTGCCACTTCTCGCTCAATGCGCCCGTGGCTGCCAATTCCAACCCCTGCACGCGCTGCTTGCCGGCAAGCAGGTTGCTGCCGTCGCTCAAGCGCTCGCGCACGTTGTCCTTGACCACCCGGAACAGCGCGCCTTCCAGCTGCAGCCGCTCATCGAGCAATTGCCACTTGGTACCCAGTTCCCAGGTCTTGCCCTTCTCGGGTTCCAGGCTCTGGGTGCTGTCGGAAAGACCACCGCCGTAGGTCAGCAGGTTCTCGGCCGAAGGGTTGAACGAGGTGCCGTAGGCGACGTAGAAGCGGCCGTTCTCGGCGGGCTTGTAGACCAGGCCGGCACGTTGGCTGAACACGCCGTCGGTTGAGCCGGCCTGGGTCCGAACGCCGCTGGCCGAGCGATTACTGGCCTGGGCCCGCATGTGGTCGTAGCGCAGGCCCAGGCTGAGGTCCCACTGCTCGTCCAGGGCCAGGGTATCGAACACATACAGGGCGCGATCTTCCATGCTGTTGTGCGCCACGCTGGTAGGCGACTTGACCTTCGGCCCGCTCCAGTAACCCGGCGGGTTGGCCAGATCGTAGCCGTTGGCTGGGTAGAAGGACTCCACGGCATAGCCCGAGGCCTTGCGGTCGTAGGTTTCGCGTGACAGTTCCGCGCCGACCACCAGGGTATGGCCCAGGCCGAAGGTATCGAAATGACCGGTCAGGCTGGTCTGGTTCATCGCCAGGCGGGTCTGCACGTCGCGCCGATAAGCTTGCGGCCCTGCCGGCAGGTAGCGTAGCGCCGGAAGCTTGGCCAGCCTGACATGGGAAGCGGACACGGTGGCATCGCGGTCAACCTGGCTGAGCCGGGCAAGGTTCTGCACGCTCCAGTCCGGGTTCAGGTCGTGCTCGTACTTGACCGTCAGGCTGTCGGTGTCGGTGCGGTCCTGGTCCAGGTTGCGCCAGCCATAATAGTGACTGGTCTTGACGCCCGGCAAGCGCTTGCCATCGCGTGCAGGCACGCCGTAGTCGGGCAGGTTGTCATCGCTCTGGTGGAAATAGCTGAGGGTCAGGCGCGTGTCGCTGCCGTGCCCGAACATCAGCGACGGCGCCAGGCCCCAGCGCTGCTGTTCGATGCGATCGCGCCCCGGCACGTGGTTCTCGTGAGCCATCATATTCAGACGAAACAGGGTGCCGTCGCCCAGGTCGTGCAGCTGCTGATTGGTGTCCAGGGTCAGGCGGCGATAGCGATCGGTACCAACGCCGGCGCCCAGCTCGGTGAAGCTGTCGGCAACCGGCAGCTTGGTGATCAGGTTGATGGAGCCGCCGGTGGTGCCGGCGCCACCGAATACCGAACTGGGCCCCTTGATGACCTCGACCTGCTCCAGGTTGAACAGGTCGTTGCGGCTGGTCTGCGCAGAGTCGCGCAGGCCGTCGATCTGCAGGTTGGCATTGGCACTGAAACCGCGGATGTTGATGCTGTCTCCCGACCCGCCGCCGCCCTCGCCGGCATTGAAGGAAATGCCGGAGACGTTGGACAGTGCCCGGCGCAGGCTCAGGGCATTCTGCTCGCGCATGATCTGGCGCGGGACAACGGTAACCGTTTGCGGCACGTCGAGCAGTGGCACGGCGTACTTGGCGGAAGCCGAACGCTCGACCTGGTAGGGTGGCGCGGCCTGCTTGCCGGTCACGCTCAGCTTGTCGAGCACCAGCGATTCGGGCCCTTCGTGGGCATTGGCACCTGCGGCGCAACCGATCAACGCCAGGCCCAGCGCCGAACGGCGGGGCAATGTGCAAACTCCTGTAGAACGGTACATGTATACAGCCTCACTACAAATGAGACTTGATTCTATTTGAGCGCATCGGGCTAAAACCGGCTGGGAAAAAATCAGGACCGATCCTACGTACCCCCGGGCGCCGGGGGTCGTCCTGGCCTACAACCTGCGTCCATTCATCACGTCGGTTTTAGGGCTTTCTTCGGGTAGATATCGTAGCGGCTGGATTTGCCTTCAAGCGCATGGCTGGGTTTGCAGCCCTCGATGCAGGGCGCCTTGCGCGGTCGCTTGACCACTACCCGGTGGCTGGCCAGGGCCAGGGCGGCGGCCAGCAGGGCCGGTGCGTCTATGTCATCGCCCACCAGCGGCCGGAACAGGCGCATTTCCTTCTTCACCAACGCACTTTTTTCGCGATGGGGAAACATCGGATCCAGGTAGATCACCTGGGGCGCTTCGCCCTGCCACTGCTGCATGACCTCGATCGAGTTGCCCTGAAGCAAATGCATGCGTGCAACGATGGCGCCTACCTCCAGGTCACCCTGGGCACGGGCCAGTCCGTCCTCGAGCAGCGCGGCGATGATCGGCTGGCGCTCCACCAGGCTCATCTCGCAGCCCAGACTGGCCAGCACGAACGCGTCCTTGCCCAGGCCGGCCGTGGCATCCAGTATCCGCGGGCGCACGCCAGGCTGCACGCCAACGGCCTTGGCGATCATCTGACCGCTGCCACCGCCGTACAGTCGTCGGTGAGCGACGGCGCCCTCGACGAAATCCACACGCACGGGCCCCGGCGCGTCCGCGCCCAGTTGTTGCAACTGCAGGCCGGTTTCGCCGACCTGCAGCACGAAATCGGCGTCGGGCAACTGGCGAGGCAGATGCAGGCGTTGCGCCCATCGTTCGGCTTGCGGTTCGCAGGCGTCGTTCTGTGCCTGAACCTGGATGCGACCACCGGCTTGCTGCTCCACTGAAGATTCCTGTATCGAAAGGCTAAAAGATCGGCGCACGCCGCCGATAAGAACTTTGCCAGGCATTTTGCCAGAGCCCAAGCGTGCCGAGTGCCATGTCCGTCATCAATTCCACAGCGCCAGGTTACATTTCGCCCATCGGCGACTTCAGCCAGCACAACATCCAGACCCTGGGTGCTGCAAGTGCGCTGTGGCAGGACTTCTTTGCCCAGGCATTGACCGAGCACTGCGACGGACAGCTGCCAGGGCAGGCTCATGCAGCGGCAGACAATGCAGCGGCGGCCGAGCCCAGCGCCGGCAGCGAGATCCTGGCGCACATTCTTCTGCAGCGCCTGTGCGATGTTCGCGACACCGAAGTGAAGCCTCCCGAGCCGTTGTTCCTGCCAAAGGCCGAACTGGAGCTGACGTTGCTGGACAAACCCTCGGCGCCGCTGCCCGAGCAGGACGTGCTGGCCCAACAGGCGCAGTTGGCGTTCGACAGCCGCTGGGTTCGTCCGCTGGTGCTGAACCAGGGTGGCCAGAGCACGCAACCAGCCCCGGCGCCTCTGCCTCGGGCAATGCGCCTGCCGATTGCCGAGCTCGACTGGCAGTTGGCGCAGACGCCGGTACCGCTGGCGCAGGAAACCATCAGTGAGCAATGCCATGCGTTGGACCTGGACCTGAGCTGGATGCGCCCCGCCGTGTTGAACAACATCCGCCTGGCTGCCTGAGCGCCGATCGCATCCATCCAGATACCTCGCGTGCACCGCCGACGCGGCTCGCGCCGCTGCTACAGAGGTCCACACCGCCAGCCCTGTAGCAGCAGCGCAAGCCGCGTCCGGCGTTCAGCCAGCCCATGCCCTGTAGCAGCGGCGCAAGCCGCGTCCGGCGTTCAGCCAGCCCATGCCCTGTAGCAGCGGCGCAAGCCGCGTCCGGCGTTCAGCCAGCCCAGGCCCTGTAGCAGCGGCGCAAGCCGCGTCCGGCGTTCAGCCAGCCCATGCCCTGTAGCAGCGGCGCAAGCCACGTCCGGCGTTCAGCCAACACAGGCCCTGTAGCAGCGGCGCAAGCCGCATCCGGCGTTAACCCAGCCCATGCCCTGTAGCAGCGGCGCAAGCCGCGTCCGGCGTTCAGCCAACACAGGCCCTGTAGCAGCGGCGCAAGCCGCGTCCGGGTTCACCGCGGTGGCCGGAAATGAATCAGCGACACACGCTCCAGCGGCCCATGTCGAGGTGAAAATGGTTACGGTGGGCGGCGTTGTACTCGGGGCCCAGCACGGTATTGAAATGCTTGCAGGCGCCGTCGCGTACCTGCCGCAGGAAGCGCGCGTTGGCGCTGTCGCCAGGCCAATCCTTGAGCACGTTGATACGACGTCCGTCGGCCAGACGAAACCCGGCGATGTCCAGCGCGTTGGCGCTGGCGTGCTGGCTCAGACGTCCTTCACTGCGACCATAGACATTGCGGCAGGCAAAACTGCCCAGGTGATCCACCTGCGTTACTGCCTGACCGAACGTCGCCTGCGCTGCCGGCTGCAGGGCCTGGCGCTCGAACATGGCGAACGCCACCACCACTGGGCAGGTGGCGAGGAAACTGCTGCTCAACCTGACCTCGCTGCCCTGCACGCGCAACACGTTCACCAACGGGCACTTGGCATCGGCGGGGCTGTCGGCCTGAACGCTATAGCGCACGGTGGAAGTTGCCAGAGCCTGCACACACAGCTGTGGATCGTTCTGTAACTTGCCGAGCTTGTAGCGGGTAAGGAAGTTCACCGGTTCGGCGATATCCAGCGGCGCCCAGGGATTCCAGCGATCGGGCACCTCGACCCAGCCTCGCCACACGGCAACGGGCGCGGCGGCCAGAAGCAGCAGAATGATCAGCAATCTCGGCACACAGGCTCCTGCTTCGCGTGGCTGAACGGTACCTGCGGAAAAACCGCGTCAGAGCAGGCCGAGTTGCGCCGTCTGTGGCTCCCGAGGCAGTTCCATTAAGGCCGGCAAGCCTGGCAAACGTTCCATCAAACGCTCGTGGAAACGCCGGGCCAGCGCGGGCGCGAGCAAGTTGTCGGCCGTGTGCAGGAAAATGTAGGGGGTGCGGCCCTCTTCGATCCAGGCGGCGATCTTCTCCACCCAGGGGGTCAGAAAAGGCTCATTCGCCTGCAACTGCGGGTGGCCGATGAAACGCACCTGCGGGCTGTGGCTGAACGCCGCTGGGCGGGGTGGCACCCGCGGCTTCTTGGACTGGGCATGAAGCACGGCAGGCGCGTCGGAAACACAACTGAACAGCGCACGCGGATCCAGACAGATGCGTTCGACATTGCGTTCGCGCAGCAGATTGTTGAGCAGTCGTTCCTCGCCACCGCGAGCGAAGAATGCGCCGTGGCGTACCTCCACAGCGATGGGCCGCTGCAGCACGTCGATGAAGCCGATCAATTCCGGCAGCCGCCAGGGCGCGAACGATGCAGGCAGCTGCAACCACAACGGCGCCACCCGATCGCCAAGCGGCGCGAGCAGCCGACAAAAATCCTCAGCCACTTCCAGTTGCTCGCGCAGATCGCCACCATGGCTGATGTCGCGCGGCAGTTTGGCCGTGAAGCGAAAATCGGCGGGCATGCTTGCAGCCCAGCGTTCCACGGTATTGGGCGCCGGCCGTGCGTAGAACGTGGTGTTGCCTTCCACAGCGTTGAACTGCTGGGCATAGAGGGCCAGGAAATCCGGCGGACGCGCGTCTTGCGGATAGAAATCCCCGCGCCAGGCGTTTTCGCTCCACGACGGACAGCCGATGAAATAAGGCAGGCTGGGCACAGTCAGATATGCACATCCAGGCCCAGGACTTCATTGTCCCACTCGACGAAACCCTGGGTGCTCAGGTACATGCCCAGCGCGTCGGCCGCACGCCGGCTCATCGAGCGGGGGAAGATCATGTCCTGCTGGCGGGCCGGCACGCTGGTGCCACGCGCGCGGGAGCGCTGGGGCGTAGGTTGCGGAGGAACCTCGAACTCGCCTTCGATATCGTCGACGGTTTCCTGCACCCGCGCCTTGTCCGCAAGCGGCTTGCGCTTGATTGGATAAGGCTGGGAGGAAACACCATCGATACGCATCAGATTCACTCGATCGTCGAAACAAGCCGCCACAGTGTCCTGCAGTGACCCAGGTAACCACTAGACCACAAATTGCGGCAAAGTTTTATCTTCATGGCAGATTATGCCGATGAAATGCGCACTACAGGCTTGAACGCCGACGAAGCGTACTACAACGGCGACTTCTTCGGTGTGGCAACGTTGTCACGCAGATAGACCGGCTGGGCGCCATCGGCGGGCAAGCCTTCGCCACGCGCCCAGGCAAACCGTGCAAGCTCGAGCAGGTCTTGCGCATGGGGCAGCAGATCGGCGTCACGCCCTACGATGGGCACAGCGATCCGCTCGGCATAGGTCCAGCCGGTGCCTGCGCCGAACCATTCGCCAGAGGCTTGGGCCGGCAGCAGGGCACGTTCGGGAGCGAATACCCCCTCTTCACCCTGCAGGCGCATTTCTCCCGCGTGCTCCCGATAACAACCCCAGTACACCTCGTCCATGCGCGCGTCGATCGCGGCCGCTACCTGGCCGACGCCATGCTCGCGCCAGGCGCGCTGCGCCAGCAGGGCCAGGTTGGACACTGGCAACACGGGACGATCCAGACCGAACGCCAGGCCCTGGACCACCCCCACCGCGATGCGCACCCCGGTGAACGCGCCCGGGCCGCGCCCGAAAGCGATCGCATCGACGGCCGTCAGCGCTACCCCCGCTTCGGCCAGCAAGGTCTTGATCATCGGCAGCAGCTTCTGCGCGTGAAGGCGCGGGATCACTTCATAGTGGCTCGACACCTTGCCATCGTGCAGCAACGCAACGGAACAGGCTTCAGTGGCAGTGTCCAGGGCCAGCAGGGTGGTCATCGAAAGGGTCCAGGCAAGGGGGAATAGGCGATTATAGACAACTACGGCCCGCAAGCGGGCCGTTCATGGCAAGGCAGTGGCCGACACCCAGTGTGTGGGTGCCACGCGTCTGGATGCCAGCACTCAGCTCAGTGCGGCAAGCACCTTGGCGGTGATGTCGGCGACCGAACCGACGCCTTCGACGTGGCTGCACTTGGGCTTGCCATGGGCAGCCGCCAGTTCGTTGTAGAAGGCCACCAAGGGCTTGGTCTGCGAGTGGTAGACCGAGAGGCGATGACGCACGGTTTCCTCGGTGTCGTCCTTGCGCTGCACCAACGCCTCACCGGTCACGTCATCCTTGCCCGCTTCGCGCGGTGGATTGTAGACGGTGTGATAGACCCGGCCCGATGCCTCATGGACCCGACGGCCGGCGATACGCTGAACGATCTCTTCGTCGTCGACGGCGATTTCCAGAACGTGATCGAGCTCCACACCATTGGTGACCAGCGCTTCGGC
This sequence comes from Pseudomonas sp. CFBP 13602, assembly GCF_014842725.1. Classification (NCBI taxonomy): domain Bacteria; kingdom Pseudomonadati; phylum Pseudomonadota; class Gammaproteobacteria; order Pseudomonadales; family Pseudomonadaceae; genus Pseudomonas; species Pseudomonas sp. CFBP 13602. The sequence goes on from NZ_JACYVT010000003.1 coordinate 68,710, forward strand.
CTGCGGAATGGTGCGCGGGAAGCCATCGAAGAGGAAGCCGTTGGCACAGTCGGGCTGGGCAATGCGCTCCTTGACCAGGGCAATGATCAGGTCGTCGGACACCAGGCCACCGCTGTCCATGACGCTCTTGGCCAGCACGCCCAGTTCGCTACCGGCCTTGACGGCAGCACGGAGCATGTCGCCCGTGGAAATTTGCGGGATACCGAATTTTTCGGTGATGAATTTTGCCTGAGTACCTTTACCGGCCCCGGGAGCTCCCAGCAGAATCACGCGCATCGATGTGCTCCTCTCGATTTTTATAGATAGTCGTCGAATCTGCTTCCGCCGCGCTGACGGCAGAAGCCCTTCCCAAGAAAAATGATGGCCGCAAGATGGCCAAAGGCTGATCAAGATACACAGCGGGCACGGGGCACACAAGCCACCGAAAGTCGCAGGCACCCGCCCCCGGGGACGGTGTCCTGCAGGGGTTGTACCGGGTATTACCGTCAATCGGTTGCACCCGGGCTGGTGGCTGCCCGGCTGCACCGATCGACCGCCTGTCTCAACCGGTATTGCGCAACCCGGCAGCGATGCCTGCCACGGTGACCAGCAGGGCCTGTTCCAGAGGGCTGTCCAGCGCCGCTTCGCGGGCGCGCGAGCGTTTCAGCAGTTCGGCCTGCAACTGATGCAACGGATCCAGGTAGGTGTTGCGCAGGCTGAAGAACTCCAGGGTCGTCGGGCTGTGCGCAAGCAGGTGAGTCTGCCCGGTCAGGCCCAGCACGGCCGCGCAACACTGCGACAATAGGTCGCGCAGTTGCGCGCCCAATGGCTGCAGCTCGGGTTCGACCAGCCGCACGTCGTACAGCGCCGCAATCTCGGCATCGGCCTTGGCCAGCACCATCTCGAGCATGTCGATGCGCGTGCGGAAGAACGGCCAGTGGGCGCGCATCGAAGCCAGTTGCGCAGCCTGGCCACGCGCCAGCGCTGCGCCCAGGGCCGCCTCCCAGCCCAGCCAGGCGGGCAGCATCAACCGCGTCTGGGTCCAGCCGAAGATCCACGGAATGGCGCGCAGGCTTTCGATGCCGCCCTGCCGGCGCTTGGCCGGACGGCTGCCCAGTGGCAAACGACCAAGCTCCTGTTCGGGCGTGGCCTGGCGGAAGTACTCGACGAAGTGCGGGTTCTCGCGCACCACCTGCCGATAGGCCTTGACGCCCTGCTCCGCCAACTCGTCCATCACGGTGCGCCAGGCAGGCTCGGGCAGCGGCGGAGGCAGCACGGTGGCTTCCAGCACGGCGGCGACATACAGGTTGAGATTTTGCTCGGCGATGTCCGGCAGGCCGAACTTGAAGCGGATCATTTCGCCCTGTTCGGTGGTGCGGAAGCGCCCCGCCACCGAGCCTGGTGGCTGCGACAGAATGGCCGCATGGGCCGGACCGCCGCCACGGCCGACGGTGCCGCCGCGACCATGGAACAGCAACAGCTCGACGCCGTGCGCCTGGCAAATGTTCACCAGGGTTTCCTGGGCCCGGTACTGCGCCCATGCGGCGGCGGTGGTCCCGGCATCCTTGGCCGAATCGGAGTAGCCGATCATCACCTCCTGCGGACCCTGCAGCGAGCTGCGGTAGTCAGGCAGCTTCAGCAGGCGCTCCAGCACCGGGCCGGCATTGTCGAGGTCGGCCAAGGTTTCGAACAGCGGCACCACGCGCATCGATCGACGCAGCCCGGACTCCTTGAGCAGAAGCTGCACCGCCAGCACGTCGGAGGCGGCGCCCGCCATGGAGATCACGTAGGAGCCCAGCGACGCAGCCGGCGCGGCCGCTACCTCGCGGCAGGTAGCCAGCACTTCGGCAGTGTCTTCGCTGGGTTCGAAGCAGGCCGGCAGCAACGGCCGGCGATTGGCGAGCTCGCGCACGAGGAATTCGACCCGCGCCTCTTCGTCCCAGTCGGCATAGCGACCCAACCCCAGGTACTCGGTGATCTCGCTCAACGCTGCGCGATGGCGGGTCGAATCCTGACGCACGTCGAGGCGCACCAGAAACAGGCCGAAGGTCACGGCGCGGCGCAGGCAGTCCAGCAGCGCTCCATCGGCGATCACGCCCATGCCGCAGGCGTGCAGTGAGTCGAAGCACAGCTGCAACGGCTCGATCAACTCGCGATTGTCCTGCAGCACCTGGTCATCGCCGGGCTGATCGCCCGGCAGCGAGGCATGGGCCCAGTTGCGCGTGGCCCGCAGGCGTTCGCGCAGTTGCTTGAGCACGGCGCGATAGGGTTCGCGGCTGTCGGACGCCTGGGCCATGAGCGGCGCACTGGCCTGCTGCATGGACAGATCGGCGGCCAATTGGTCGACATCGCGCAGAAACAGATCCGCCGCCATCCAGCGCGCCAGCAGCAGCACTTCGCGAGTAACCTTGGCTGTCACGTTCGGATTGCCGTCGCGGTCGCCGCCCATCCACGAAGCGAAGTGTATGGGTGCAGCGCCCAACGGCAGGCGTTGGCCGGTGGCGGCCTGCAATGCCGCGTCGACCTTGCGCAGGTGGTTGGGCACCGCTTGCCACAGCGAATTTTCGATGACCGCGAAACCCCACTTGGCCTCATCAACAGGCGTGGGTCGGGTACGACGGATTTCTTCGGTGTGCCAGGCCTCGGCGATCAACCGCTGCAGGCGCTCGCGCACCGCGTTGCGCTCGGCGGTGGTGAGATCGCGGTGGTCATGCAAGGCCAACTGCGCAGCGATGGCGTCGTATTTCTGGATCAGCGTGCGGCGAGCCACTTCGGTGGGGTGCGCGGTCAACACCAGCTCGATATCCAGCGCCAGCAACTGCTGCGCCAAGGCTTCAGGGCTGTGCCCGGCGCTTTTCAACCGCCCCAGCAGCTCGCCCAGGGCAAGGTTTTCGAAAGGTTCGGGCTGGCCCTCGTCGCGACGGCGGATCAGTTGGTATTGCTCGCAGATATTGGCCAGGTTGAGGAATTGATTGAAGGCGCGGGCCACGGGCAGCAGCTCTTGCTCACCGAGGTCGTCCAGGCTGGAGCGCAGTTCGGCGCTGACCGCATCACCGGACGGATCAGCCCGACGGTCCGCCTTGGCGCCACGCCGTATGCGCTCGATCTTTTCCAGAAAGGCGTCGCCGTACTGCTCGCGGATGGTATTGCCCAGCAATTCACCCAGCAGGTGCACGTCTTCGCGCAGGCGCAGATCGATATCGGACATCGGCATTTTCTCCATTGCTTGGAAACGGTGTGCCCTTCCAGCCCGCGCGGCGCGACCGGTGATTCGATCGCCATGGCCACTGAACAAGCACGGGAAAAATGGCTCTACAAACTACTGGTACGCAACAACTACTGCCATGCAACGACGGCTGTACAGTAAAGAGTGCCCCAGCCGAGCCGAGGCTGACAAGCGTGCTGGACGGGGCGTGAACAACCTGGGCAAGAGGTATTTATGAAGATTCATGAACTGGCCGAGCATTGGGAACAGAACGCCAAGGGCCGACTGACCGACACGGGTATCAACATACATCTGGACATGGAGTCGGCCGCACGCCTGGCGGCCCTGACCCAGATGTACCCCAAGCATCACGCTCAGGAACTGCTGGGCGAACTGATCGGTGCGGCACTCGAAGAACTCGAAGGCAGCTTTCCCTACGTCAAGGGGACCAAGGTCATCGCTACCGACGAAGAAGGCGACCCGATGTACGAAGACATCGGCGCGACGCCGCGTTTCCTGGCGCTGTCGCGTGAACACCTTGGGCGCTTGAAACACAATGCGGATGACACTCCAGACTGAACATGGACTATTAACTTTAAGAATATTCCTACACCCATAACGCGCCGGGTCAAATGGTCAGAAAAAAAACCAGGCCTCCACGTATAAAACCATATAAATCAATAGGATAGTGTTCCATAGCGATTGTAGACTCGAAAAAAAGAGCCAGGTAATGGCCACCGATCCGTCCGCAGCGCATCCCAGCGACAGGCCCACTCCGGCGCGTCGCGGATAGCGGACGAAGCAATCAATCGCTGTCCAATGGAGCACTATCGCGTGAATACATCCAGCGTAAGGTCGTCTTTCGGCCCTTTGAAAACAGCCCTTGTATGCCTTGCTGCCGGTGTCGTGCTGACAGGCTGTGCCAGCAACGCACCGGTCGAGCAATATGCGCTGAGCCGGTCGGCCGTCAATGCGGCGGTGAGCGCCGGTGGCACCGAGTTCGCCGCCATCGAAATGAAGTCCGCCCAGGACAAACTCAAGAACGCTGAAATCGCCCTGCACCGCAAGCACCACGATGAAGCCCGGCGCCTTGCCGAGCAGGCTGAGTGGGATGCCCGTGTGGCCGAGCGCAAGGCTCAGGCCGCCAAGGCTCGCCGCGCCGTCGACGATGCCCGCCAGGGCGTCCAGGACCTGCGCGAGGAAGGCCTGCGCGCTGCTTCTTGAGCCTGGCCTTCGCGTTCTTCTTTCAAGATTCAGGAAAATACCGTGAACAACACATTCAAGTTCCCCGCCCTGTCGGCGCTGTTCGTACTGCTGGCTGCCTGCTCCAAGACCCCCAACCCACAACTGGTGCAGGCCCAGGCCAACTTCGCCGGCCTGCAGGGCAACCCCAAGTCGGTACAGTTGGCCGCCCTGGAGACCAAGGACGCCGCCGACTGGCTGGAGCGCGCCGAAGCGGCCGCTCGCGCCAACGAGGCCGATGAGCACGTGGGTCATCTGGCCTACCTGAGCAATCAGCGTGTCGAAGTTGCCAAGCACACCATCGAACTGCGCACGGCCGAGCACGCGATCCAGGGTGTCGCCGCGCTGCGTGCGCAGGCCCGCCTGGAAGCTCGCGATGCGCAGATCAAGAAACTGCAGGAAAGCCTCAATGCCAAGCAGCCCGCAGCCGAAGTGATGGCCGTGGCACAGACCGAGCGCGGCAGCCTGGTGACCTTCGGCGATGTGCTGTTCGAAGTGGGGCAAGCCGAGCTGCGCGCCAATGCCTACGACAACATAGGCCGCCTGGCGCAGTTCCTGCGCGACAACCCGGACCGCAAGGTCATCGTCGAAGGGCATACCGACAGCACGGGTTCGGCTTCCTTCAACCAGACCCTGTCACAGCGACGCGCCAATGCCGTCATGGTGCAGCTGGTGCGTACGGGCGTGGGTGCCGAACGTATCGTGGCTCAGGGGCTGGGTATGGCCTACCCGGTTGCCAGCAACGGCGACGCCTCGGGTCGGACACAGAATCGCCGGGTAGAGGTGACCATTTCCAACGACAACCAGCCGGTCAGGAGCCGCGCTTCGCTGCATTGATCCACGATGCCTCGAAAAGCCCGGCCTGCGCGCCGGGTTTTTCATGCCCGGGCGTTTCATGCCCGGGCGTTTCATCGCGACGAATGCGCGGTCGGTTCGCGAGCACCTTGGCCTTAAGTATGGTTCTGCGCGGTCGATAATCTAGGTGCCCTTCCCCTACCCGAGGCCTGCCACATGTTCTCTTTCAAACGCATGAAAAACGAAATGGCCGCCTTGCGTGAGGAAGTGGCAATGGTCAGGCAGATCCGTCAGGGCCTGGACGAAGAAACCATCCACCTGAGGCTCGACCCTCGCGGGTGCATTCTCGGCGTGAATGCCAACTTCGAGGAAGTGCTGCAATACCGCAATGACGAGCTGGCGGGCAAACCGCTGGAAAGCCTCGTTGCCGAACAGGTGCGCAGCGACCCGCACTATGCGCGGGTGCGGACCGCGATCCGGCAGGGCGAACATTTCTGTGGCGCCTGGCGGCTGTTGCGCAAGGACGGCGGCGAAACCTGGCTGCGCGTCATCATGCACCCTGTACGCGCCACCGACGGCACGTTGCTCAAATTCTCCTGCTACGCAAGCGACCTGACCAATACCATCGAAACCTCTCGCGCCCACGAGAACTTCATCCAGGCACTGTTGCGCTCTACTGCGGTGATCGAGTTCGACCTCAGCGGGCACGTGCTCACCGCCAACGACCTGTTTCTGCAGGCGATGGGCTATCGCCTGGAGCAGGTAAAGGGCAAGCACCACCGGCTGTTCTGCAGCAGCGACATCGCCGACTCCAGCGAATACCAGGCGTTCTGGGATCGGCTGCGCCGGGGGGAGTTCGTTGCCCAGCGCTTCAAACGCATCGACAGCAAGGGCCGGGATGTGTGGCTCGAAGCGTCCTACAACCCGGTCCGGGATGGCAATGGCAAAGTCTACAAGGTGGTGAAGGTCGCTACCGTCATTACCGAGATGGTAGAGCGTGAAATAGCCATCGCCGAAGCCGCCACGGTGGCGTACGACACGTCGGTGCGCACGGATGAAACTGCACTGCGCGGGGCGCAAGTCGTGCGTGAGACGGTCGAAGTGATGAAGGATCTGGCTCATCACATGCAAAGCGCCGCCGAAGGCATCGAGGCGCTGGACGAGCAGAGCCAGGTCATTTCCAACATCATCAAGACGATCAGCGGAATCGCCGCGCAAACCAATCTACTGGCGCTGAACGCCGCTATCGAAGCTGCGCGAGCCGGTGAACAGGGTCGCGGTTTTGCAGTCGTCGCCGATGAAGTCCGGCAGCTGGCATCGCGCACGACCCAAGCCACTGCAGAGATCGAGAGCGTGGTGCAGCAGAACCAGAAACTGGCCACCGGTGCAGTAGCCACCATCGGCGCCGGCAAACACAAAGCCGAGTCTGGCCTGCAACTGGCGAACCAGGCAGGCACGGTCATCACCGAAATTCAGGACGGTGCGAAGCGCGTGCTAGGCGCGGTCGAGAGCTTTGCTACCCAGCTGGGCGCCGAGTCCTAGTCGAGTTCCAGGCAGCTGTGTACACGGTATGTAGTCGACATCCGTATCACGGGCTTTTTCATGGCGCCAAACCCACGGCGTCAGAAAAAAACCGCCCATTCGGACAAATTTCTGAACTATTCAAAATTCTCTTGTGTCCCAACGTTTAACCATTACAGCCAGCGGCGTCAGTGAGTCGCCGGGCTTGACCCAGGCGCGCGAAACGTTCGACTGTCATGGATTTTGATGTTTTTCAGGAGCTATCCAATGGAGTTGAAAGCCATGAATACCCGTACTGCCAAAACCTCGTCCAACCCTCTGCGCGGGCTGAAACTGGCTGCCCTGGCACTGGGTACCACCTTCGTCCTGGCTGGCTGCGCCGGCAAGCCACCGACCGAACAGTACGCTGTGACCGAGTCGGCTGTGAACAGCGCCGTTAGCGCTGGCGGTACCGAATACGCTGCCGTCGAAATGAAAGCGGCGCAGGACAAGTTCAAGCAGGCGGAAATCGCCATGCATGACAAGAACTACGAGAAAGCCAAGATGCTGGCCGAACAGGCCGAGTGGGACGCACGTCTGGCCGAGCGCAAGGCCCAGGCCGGCAAAGCCGCCAAGGCCCTGCAAGACTCCAAGCAGGGTGTACAGGACCTGCGTGACGAAGCCGGCCGCAGCGTTCAGTAAGCTGCCCATCGCGACTTGAACTCGAATAAAGGATGAAGATTATGCGTAAACAATTGATGGTTCCTGCTCTGTTGGCTCTCAGCGTTGGCCTGGCAGCTTGCTCCACTCCGCCGAACCCTAACCTGGAACAGGCGCGGACCAATTTCTCGTCCCTGCAGACCAACCCCAAGTCGGTACAACTGGCGGCCCTGGAAACCAAGGACGCGTCGGAGTGGCTGGACAAGGCTGACAAAGCCTTCCGCGACGACGCCGACGCGAAGAAAGTCGATCAACTGGCCTACCTGACCAACCAGCGCGTTGAAGTGGCCAAGCAGACCATCGCCCTGCGCAGCGCCGAGGAAAACCTCAAAGGCGCAGCTGCCCAGCGCGCTCAGGCTCGCCTGGATGCCCGCGACGCTCAGATCAAGAAGCTTCAGGAAAGCCTGAACGCCAAGCAGACTGACCGCGGCACCCTGGTGACCTTTGGTGACGTGCTGTTCGACCTGAACAAGGCCGAGCTGAAATCGTCCGCGTTCGTCAACGTGGCCAAGCTGGCCCAGTTCCTTCAGGAAAACCCTGATCGCAAGGTCATCGTCGAGGGCTACACCGACAGCACCGGTTCGGCTGCCTACAACCAGAGCCTGTCCGAGCGTCGCGCCACTTCGGTAATGGCCGCACTGGTCCGCGCTGGCGTCGAGCCTTCGCGCGTCGTCGCCCAGGGCTATGGCAAGGAATACCCGGTTGCCGACAACACCAGCAACTCGGGCCGCGCCCAGAACCGTCGCGTGGAAGTGACCATTTCCAACGACAACCAGCCAGTGGCTCCACGCTCGTCGATGCGTTGATCCTCGCGCTGTAATCGAACGCCCCGGTGAGTGATCACCGGGGCGTTTTCATTTGTCCGCAGCGGGCGTTGGGTAGTTGGGAATCTCGCCCAGACGGCGCAGGCCATTGAAATGCTGCGGGTCGTCCAGGTAGCGCAGCATGACCTGGCGCCAGGTAGGGTCGGCGAACGTCTGCACATGTCCCCCACGGGTCAGTTGCAGGACTCGCGGCAGCGGTGCCTGCTGGTACAGCGCGATACCGTTGGCCAACGGCACGATAGAGTCGTCCATGCTCTGGAAGAGCAGCGCCGGTGTGCCCTTGAGCTGGGCGATGGAGCGGATCGCACTGTCGCTGTCGGGCACCAGCCAGGCCAGCGGCACCTGCAGTGGCCAGGTCAGCCAGGACGTGCTCAGTGCGTACTGGCCAACGGCGCGGTAACTGGCAGGGACGCCATCGAGCACCAGCGCCTGCAGGCGCTGGCGTTGCCTGGGGTGTTCGGCCAGGTAGTGCACGGCCATGGCGCCGCCCAGGCTTTGCCCCAGCAGGACCAACGGCTTGCCCTGCACCTCCGGCTTGCTCGCCAGCCAGGCGAACGCGGCGTCGATGTCCTGGTAGATCGCCGGCAGGCTGGGCGAACCCCCGGACATCCCGTAGCCACGGTAGTCGAGCATCAGCACCTGATAGCCCTGCTCGGGCAACCACCAGCTGCCGCCCAGGTGCCAGGCCAGGTTGCCGCCGTTGCCGTGCAGGTGCAGCACGGTGCCCTTGACCTCGACACCGGGCTTGGCAGGCAGCCACCAACCGTGCAATCGGGTACCGTCGGCGGCCGTGAGCTTGACGTCCTCGAAACCCAGCCCGGCTTTTTCCGGGGTGAACGGCAACCCCCGCTCGGGGTAGAACAATAATGAGCTGCAGCCACTCAGTACCACGGTCAGCAGCAGCAGCGCTGGCAGGCGTCGCGATAGGCAGGCCTTCATGTGCAACGCCCGGACGCGGCTCGCGCCGCTGCTACAGGGGGTCGATGCAGCTGCGTCGGCAGGTCAGAGGATGTTCGAGTAGTCGGCTTCAATTCGGTCCAGGCTCAGGTGATTGAGGAAGTTCGAGAAGCACATCCAGGCGGACAGTGCGTTCATGTCACGGAACTGTTCGGGCAGGTACTTGGGCGGCGTCACCAGTCCTTCGTCGACCAACTGGCGCAACGTGCGCATGTCCTCCAGGGTGGTCTTGCCACAGAACAGCAGCGGCACCTGTTCCAGCTTGCCCTTGCGCACGGCCAGCTGAATGTAGTTGTAGACCATGATGAAGCCTTTGAGGTACGACAAATCCTTGGTGAATGGCAGCCCGGTCGGAGTCGAGCCGCGGAACACGCGGCTGGCGTTGCCGTAGGCCTCGGGCATCTCGAAGCCTTCTTCGCGAAAGAATTCGAACACCTGCAGGAAGTCGGCGCCCTCCTCGACCATGTGGATCGCGCGCGTGCGATTGGTCAGCTTGCGCAGGCGGCTGGGGTAGGAAGCGAAGGCGATCACTTCCATCAGGATCGCCAAGCCTTCCTGGGTCACGGTGGACGACGGCGGACCCTTGGACAGGAAGGTGCAGATCGGCTGGTTCTGGCCATTGAGGGTGGTGGCAACATGGACCAGGCCCTCGTGCACCTCGAGGGCGCGCACATCGCGCTCGTTGAACATGGCATCGCTGCGGATCTTGATGTAGTCCGCCCCTGCGGCAGCGTCGGCGACGATGCCATCGGATTCGAACACGCGGATGGTGCCCTCGGTTTCGCCGAACACACGGTTCAGGCGTCCTTGCAGCATGTTCACTGCATCCTTGGCGGTCAGGGTCTTGGCTTCGTCCTTGAGGTCGCCGCGCCCGGCAATGTTGTTCAGGTAGTCCGAGAGCATCAGGCCGAGGTCGGCCAGGGTCGGATCGCCGGCATGAAACGCATCCGACGCGGCGCCGTACAGCTCCTGCGAGATCAAGCCGAAGTCCTCGGTGCCGCGCGCCTCGAGCATGCGCACCACCATGCGGTACTCCTTGCACATGCGCCGCATGATCTGCCCGACCGGGTTGAACTGGCCGAGCTGACGGGTGATGTCGCGCTCGATGTTCTGGAATTCCAGTTTGACCGCACTGGAGTCGAAGCCCAGCGCGCGGTTCTGGTAATAGTCGCGGTCGACCGCAGGCATCTGCTTGCCGCCCGCCTGCAGAAAGCCGTGACGAATGGAGTCGTCCCATTTCACCGCATCAAGTACGCGGATCGGCGTCTGCGCGTGCACGATGCGGTCGGACAGGTCTCGAATCGTCTGCTGATACTCGTCCACCGTACTGCTCCTCGTTCTGGCTCGGCCCGCCGGCAGCGGACCTCTCACTGCATGGGGCTCAGCTCAGTACCCACTGCATGAAACGGGTAAGGATGCCGAGCATTTCACGGTCGGCATCGGCAGGGGCACTGGCCAGCAGACCCTGATATTCCATCCGGCCGATAATCGCCGTCAACACCTGTGCGTCCTGCGACGGTTCGCGCGAGCCAAGCACCTCGAGCATCTGCCGCCCGCCCTGCAGCAGAATGTCCTGATGCGCCAGCACCAGTTCGGCCAGGCGCGGGTTGAGCAACGCTTCCTGGCGGAAAGCCTGCTCGGCAATCAATTGGTCGCGACGGGTCTGCAGCTGATGCATGACGTAGTCGGCGGTCAGGCGGGCGATTTCGTCGGCCAGGGCAGCGCGGGCCTGGGGGCTGCCGTCGCCGCGGGCGATCAGGGCGCGCAGCAGCTCTTCGGTGTTGCTCCACAACTTGGCCATGAACACGGCGCTGCGCTCGACGTACTGGGCGAAGGCATCGTTGAGCAGGTCATCGATGTCCTTGAAGTAGTAGGTAGTAGCCGACAGCGGCACCCCGGCTTCGGCGGCCACGGCGCGATGGCGCACACCCCGCACCCCATCGCGCACGACGATGCGCATGGCTGCGTCGAGGATTTCCTGGCGGCGCAGTTCGCTGCCCTGTCGGCTGGCCTTGCGGCCTTGATACTGGACGTTGCGGGCGAGCGTCGAGGCAACGCTGGCGGCTCCCTGTCTGGGTGTGGCTGGGATCACTGCTCGTATCCTTTGAGTGAGTGGGAGTGGGTGCCGACGCGGCTTGCACCGCTGCTACACGATAGCGTAATCGCCTGTAACGACGGCGTGAGATCGCAATCCCTGTAGCAGCGGCGCAAGCCGCGTCGGGGCCGGCAATGACACCGCTGATCTGCGCTCATAAAAAAGCCGCCCCATGGGGCGGCTGATCAACGACCGTCAGGCTTGTGGTCGCATGTGCGGGAACAGGATCACATCGCGGATCGAAGGCGAATCGGTCAGCAGCATGACCAGGCGATCGATACCGATACCCTCGCCGGCCGTCGGCGGCATGCCGTATTCGAGCGCCCGAACGAAATCGGCGTCGTAGTGCATGGCTTCGTCGTCGCCGGCATCCTTGTCCGCCACTTGGGCCATGAAGCGTGCGGCCTGGTCTTCGGCGTCATTGAGCTCGGAATAGGCGTTGGCAATCTCGCGGCCACCGATGAACAACTCGAAGCGATCGGTGACGTTGGGGTTGTCGTCGTTGCGGCGCGCCAGTGGCGACACCTCGAACGGATACTGGGTGATGAAGTGCGGCTGCTCGAGCTTGTGCTCGACCAGTTCTTCGAAAATCATCACCTGCAGCTTGCCCAGGCCTTCGAACCCCAGCACCTTGGCGCCGGCCTTCTTGGCAATGGCACGCGCCTTGTCGACATCGTTGAGGTCGTCTACCGTCAGCTCGGGGTTGTACTTGAGGATCGAGTCGAACACCGACAGGCGTACGAACGGCTCGCCGAAATGGAACACCTTGTCGCCGTAGGGCACGTCGGTGCTGCCCAGTACCAACTGGGCCAGCTCACGGAACAGCTCTTCGGTGAGGTCCATGTTGTCTTCGTAGTCGGCGTAGGCCTGGTAGAACTCGAGCATGGTGAACTCAGGGTTGTGCCGGGTCGAAACGCCTTCGTTACGGAAGTTGCGGTTGATCTCGAAGACCTTTTCGAAGCCACCGACCACCAGGCGCTTGAGGTACAGCTCCGGGGCGATGCGCAGGAACATTTCCATGTCCAGGGCATTGTGGTGGGTTTCGAACGGCTTGGCCGCAGCGCCGCCGGGAATGGTCTGCAGCATCGGCGTTTCGACTTCGAGGAAGTCGCGCTTGGCCAGGAAGCTGCGAATGTGGGCGATGACCTGGGAGCGCACACGGAAGGTGTCGCGCACCTCCTCGTTGACGATCAGGTCGACATAGCGCTGACGGTAGCGCTGCTCGGTATCGACCAGGCCGTGGTGCTTGTCGGGCAGCGGGCGCAGCGACTTGGTCAGCAGGCGTACGCTGGTCATTTCGACGTACAGGTCGCCCTTGCCGGAACGGGCCAGGGTGCCTTCAGCCGCGATGATGTCGCCCATGTCCCAGGTTTTCACCTGAGCCAGGGTTTCTTCGGGCAGGGTCTTGCGATTGACGTAGACCTGAATGCGCCCGGTCATGTCCTGGATCACCATGAACGAGCCACGGTTGAGCATGATGCGACCGGCGACCTTGACCGGAATCGCCGCTTCGGCGAGCGCTTCCTTGGTCTTGTCGGCGTACTGCTTCTGCAAGTCGCCTGCATAGTTGTCGCGACGAAAATCGTTGGGGAAGGCCTGGCCCTGGGCACGCACGGCAGCAAGCTTTTCCTTGCGCAGGGCGATCAGGCTGTTCTCTTCCTGTTGCAGGTCTTGCGGGTCGGGTTGTTGGTCGCTCATGTCTTGGATTTTCCATCACGGGTTCGTTGCTCCCGACTACGGCGCCGGGATCGCGGGCAGGCCAGCCGTGGCAGGCCGACGCAATGGCTGCGCCAGCCTGCCAGGCGGTGTTACAGCCCTTGTTTCAAGCTGGCTTCGAGGTATTCGTCGATGTCGCCGTCGAGCACCTTGTCGCAGTCGCTGCGTTCGATGTTGGTACGCAGATCCTTGATCCGCGAAGCGTCGAGCACATAAGAGCGAATCTGGTGACCCCAGCCGATGTCAGACTTGCTGTCTTCCATCGCCTGCGAGGCGGCATTGCGCTTCTGTACTTCCTGCTCGTACAGGCGCGCACGCAACATCTTCATCGCCGTGTCTTTGTTGGCATGCTGCGAACGTTCGTTCTGGCAGCTGACCACGGTGTTGGTCGGCACGTGGGTGATACGCACCGCCGAGTCGGTGGTGTTGACGTGCTGGCCGCCGGCACCGGAGGAGCGGTAGGTGTCGATGCGCAGGTCGGCCGGGTTGATGTCGATTTCGATGTTGTCATCGATTTCCGGCGAGACGAACACGGCCGAGAACGAGGTGTGGCGACGGTTGCCGGAGTCGAACGGGCTTTTGCGCACCAGGCGGTGGACACCGATTTCCGTGCGCAGCCAGCCAAAGGCGTACTCGCCCTTGATGTGCAGGGTGGCGCCCTTGATACCGGCGACTTCACCGGCCGACAGCTCCATGATGGTGGTGTCGAAACCGCGCTTGTCGGCCCAGCGCAGGTACATGCGCAGCAGGATGTTGGCCCAGTCCTGGGCTTCGGTGCCGCCGGAGCCGGCCTGGATGTCCAGGTAGGCGTTGTTGGCGTCCATCTCGCCGCTGAACATGCGGCGGAATTCCAGCTTCTCGAGCTGGGCACGCAGGCGCTCGACTTCGGCGGAGACGTCGTCGACGGCGCTCTGGTCTTCTTCTTCGGCCGCCATTTGCAGCAGGTCGCGGGCATCGCCGAGGCCGGCGTTCATTTCATCGAGGGTGTCGACGATCTGCGCCAGCAGCGAACGCTCGCGGCCCAGTTCCTGGGCGTAGGCAGGGTTGTTCCAGACAGCGGGATCTTCAAGCTCGCGATTGACTTCGGTCAGACGCTCATGCTTTTGATCGTAGTCAAAGATACCCCCGAATGGTTTCGGAGCGCTCGGACAGGTCCTTGATGCTGTTAAGGATCGGGTTGATTTCCATGGCGGGCAGCTCTCGTGCGTAACGTGTCAAAAGCCGGAGAGTATACCGCAGCCGGCCAATGACAGCAGCCCGCCGAGCAGGGGACGGGCTTTTTTTTTGGAAGATCGGGCAGCCTAGCCCTGATCCCCGACCACTACCTGATTGCGCCCGGCATGCTTGGCCGTATACAGGCCCTTGTCGGCGGCCAGGATCAGCTCGCGGCAATGACTGCCCTGCTGCGGGGTCATGGTCGACAGGCCGATGCTCACCGTCAGGCAGGCATCGGCCTGGGGCGCGATGTGGGGGATGTTCAGGGCGGCAATGGTCTGCCGCAGCTTCTCGGCAACCAGCCGCGCGCCGCCAGGCGAGGTACCCGGCAGCACCAGGGCGAACTCTTCGCCGCCATAGCGCGCCGGCAGGTCGCTGGAGCGGTTGCTGGAATGGCGAATGGCGTCGGCGACGCGGCGCAAGGCTTCGTCGCCTGCCAGGTGGCCGAAGTTGTCGTTATAGGACTTGAAATAGTCGACGTCGATCATCAACAGCGACAGCTGGGTCTTGTCACGCATCGCGCGACGCCATTCCAGTTCCAGGTACTCGTCGAAATGACGACGATTGGACAGCGCGGTCAGGCCATCGGAGTTCATCAGCCGCTGCAGCACCAAATTGGTGTCGAGCAGTTGCTGCTGGCTCACGCGCAGCGCACGGTAGGCTTCGTCGCGCTGCAGCAGCGTCAGGTACGACTTGGAGTGGTAGCGTATGCGCGCCACCAGCTCGATGGTGTCGGGCAGCTTGACCAGGTAATCGTTGGCGCCGGCGGCGAAGGCAGCGCTCTTGATCAGCGGGTCTTCCTTGGTCGACAGCACGATGATCGGGATGTCCTGGGTGGCCGGATGGTTGCGATAGTCACGCACCAGCGACAGGCCGTCGAGCCCCGGCATGATCAAGTCCTGGAGGATCACCGTCGGCTTGAT
This sequence comes from Pseudomonas sp. CFBP 13602, assembly GCF_014842725.1. Taxonomy (NCBI): domain Bacteria; kingdom Pseudomonadati; phylum Pseudomonadota; class Gammaproteobacteria; order Pseudomonadales; family Pseudomonadaceae; genus Pseudomonas; species Pseudomonas sp. CFBP 13602. Next base: position 83,881 of record NZ_JACYVT010000003.1, read on the forward strand.
TCGCATGGCCTGGTTGATGGCCTGCTGCGGATCGGCGCAAAAGTGGAAGTCGATGTTGGCCTCGTCGCTGAGACTGCGACGGATGGCTTCACCGATCATGGCCTGGTCGTCCACCAGAAGTACCATCGACTTGTTGTTGTCGTTGGACCTGAAGGCTTCGATCTGTAGATCAATCATGCGTTGTCACCTGGATACTGCCTACGCGGTGGCTCGAGTTCATCGTGAAAATACGTCCATCAGTCGGGGTGCGATCCGCTCCAGCGGACGAATTTCAACAGCTGCGTCAATGGCCGCCGCCGCTTTGGGCATTCCGTAGACAGCGCTGCTCTGCTGGTCCTGCGCGATGGTCAGGAAGCCGCGCTGACGCATCGACTTCAAGCCCTGTGCGCCGTCGCGGCCCATGCCGGTGAGCAGTACGCCCACTGCATCGCCATTCCAGAATTGCGCCACGCTTCGGAAAAAAACATCTATGGAGGGCCGGTAGATCTCGTCCACCGGTTCTGCCGTGTAGGTTAAGGTACCATTTTTCAGCAGACGAATATGATGATTGGTGCCTGCCAGTAGCACAGTGCCAGCCAACGGCGTTTCTCCGTCGCGGGCCAGACGCACCGGCAAGCCGGCTGCGCTGCTCAGCCACTCGGCCATTCCGGCGGCGAACACCTGGTCCACGTGCTGGACCAGCACGATCGCCGCCGGGTAATCGCGTGGCAGCCCCTTGAGCAGGATTTCCAGCGCGGCCGGGCCGCCGGCCGACGAACCGATGGCCACCAGTTTCTGCCGCACGCCGCCCGAGCGCGGCAGCGGCAACTCGCTGCGCACCGCCGGGCTGCGCTGGCCCACCAGCCAGCCGATATTGAAGATCTTGCGCAGCAGCGGCGCTGCAGCTTCGCGAGCGTCGCCCACCCCCAGTGTAGGGGTGTCGACCACATCCAGGGCGCCATGGCCCATGGCCTCGAATACGCGGTGGACGTTCTGCTGGCGGTCGACGGTGACGATGACGATGGCGCAGGGCGTATTGGCCATGATCTGCCGGGTGGCTTCCACGCCGTCCATGACCGGCATGATCAGGTCCATGAGGATCAGGTCCGGAGTCACGGCCTGACAGCGCTCGACCGCCTCACGACCGTTGGCGGCCACCCATACCACGTCATGGGACGGTTCGAAGGCGATCGCGCGACGCAGCGCCTCCACGGCCATGGGCATGTCATTGACGATGGCGATCCTCATCCCCGCGCTCCTCCGATCAACTCAACCACCGCATCGAGCAAGGCATCGTCGTGGAAACTGGCCTTGGCCAGATAATAATCGGCCCCGGCGTCGAGGCCACGGCGGCGGTCCTCTTCCCGGTCCTTGTAGGACACCACCATGACCGGCAGCGATTGCAGGCGGGTGTCGCGGCGCAGCAGAGTCACCAATTCGATACCGTCCATGCGCGGCATGTCGATGTCGGTGATCAGCAGGTCGAAGTCCTCGCTGCGCAACGCGTTCCAGCCATCCATGCCGTCGACGGCCACCGCAACGTCATAGCCACGATGGCTGAGCAGCTTGCGCTGCAGCTCGCGGACGGTGAGCGAATCATCCACCACCAGTACCCGCTTGCGAGCCGATTCGGCCTGTTGGCTGCGCTTGTCGATACGCTCCAGGCGGCCGGTATTGAGCAGCTTTTCCACCGAGCGGAACATGTCTTCGACGTCGATGATCAGCACCACCGAACCATTGTCGAGCAAGGCACCGGCGGAAATATCCTGGACCTTGCCCAAGCGGGCGTCCAGCGGCAGCACCACCAGCGTGCGCTCGCCGATGAAGCGTTCCACGGCCACGCCGTAGATCGCTTCACGGTCGCGAATCACCACCACTTTGAGGCTCGCTTCGTCGCCCTGGCTGGCCGGCCTCTGCAGCAGCTGGCTGGCGGCAACCAGCCCCACATGGCGGTTCTGGAACCAGAAGTGCTGGCGCCCCTCGAGCTGGATGATGTCTTCGGCCGGCAGGTCCATGGTGTGTTCGATGTGGGCCAGCGGAAACGCATAGGCCTCGCCCCCCACTTCCACTGCCAGGCTGCGCACCACCGACAGGGTCAGCGGCACCTCGATATGGAAGCGACTGCCCTGCCCTGGCACTTGAATCAGTTCGACCGAGCCACGCAGCTGGCGAATCAGGTGCAATACCGCATCCAGGCCAACGCCGCGGCCCGAGACCTCGGTTACCGTGTCGCGCATGCTGAAGCCGGGCAGGAACAGAAAGCTCAGCAGCTCTTCTTCACTGAGCTGCTCCACCGTATCGGCGGCCGACAAACCGCGCTGGACGATACTGCGCCGCAGCGCGGCAAGGTCGACACCCGCCCCGTCGTCGCTCAGTTCCACCACCAGCAAGCCCGCCTGGTGCGAAGCGCGCAGCACCACGCGACCTTCGGCGGGCTTGCCGGCCAGCAATCGCTGCTCGGCGGTTTCGATGCCGTGGTCGACGGCGTTGCGCAGCAAGTGGGTCAGGGGCGCTTCGAGCTTTTCCAGCACGTCGCGATCGACCTGGGTCTTCTCGCCTTCGATATCCAGGCGCACCTGCTTGCCCAATGAACGACCGAGGTCGCGGACCATGCGTTCCTGACCACCGAGCATGTCGGCGAATGGGCGCATGCGGCAGGCCAGCGCCGTGTCGTACAGCAACTGCGCGCGCTGGCTGGCCTGCCAGCCGAAATCGTCCAGTTCGGCGGTCTGCTGCAGCAGCATCTGCTGGGTCTGATCCAGCAGCGACTGCGCCTGCGCCAGGGCGTCGCGTACCTCTGCGCTGTGGCCCTCGAGCTGCAATTGTTCGGCAAGCCCGCCAAGCGCGCGGATGCTTTGCGCCTGCATGCGCTTGAGGCGCTGCATGGTCAGCAGATAGGGCTTGAGGCGCTGGGTTTCGACCAGCGACTTGCTCGACAGGTCCAGCAGGCTGTTCAGACGCTCCGCCGTGACCCGCAGCACGCGCTCGCCGGTATCGCTGACCCGGCGCGCCCGGCTGGCAGGTAGTTCGGCGGCCGAGTCGTCCTGGCCGGGCATCGCTTGCGACGGATCGATGTCCCGAGGCGGCTCGGCCGCGACCTCCATGGGCGGCTCGGCAGGCGCGAGCGGGACGGCCGATACGGGCACGCTGACCTGTACCTGCGCTGCCGCGGCCGCCAACGGGTCCATCACCGCGGCCATCTGCGCCTCGTAGGCATCGATATCGAGGGTACCCGGTGCGCCAGGGCCGGGCGTGCCGACGCGCATCAGCAGGTCGGTGCCCAACAGCAGCGCATCGATGTGTTCGGGCATCAGGTAGACACGCCGCTCCTGCGCCGCGACCAGGCAGTCTTCCATCACGTGAGCCACACGCACCCCGGCATCCAGGCCGACGATGCGTGCCGCACCCTTGAGCGAGTGGGCCGCGCGCATGCACGCTTCCAGTTGATCGGCCTGGGTCGGATTGCGTTCCAGGGCCAGCAGCCCGGCATTGAGCACCTGGGTCTGGGCCTCGGCTTCCAGGCTGAACAGCTCCAGCAACGAGGCGTCGCGCATCTGTTCCGGGGTCATGTCAGGCTCCGGTTCATGGCGATCAGCAGCGCCTTGTCATCGAGCAGGCGCACACTGCGCTGGCGAAACGGCAGAACCCCTTGAGTGAAACGGGCGCCCGCCTGGGTGGTGGCGGTAGACGCCTGTTCGAGCTCGACCAGGTCGATCCGATGAATGCCATCCACCTCTTCCACCGGTACCACCACCGAGCCGCCGTCTATGGCGATGATCAGCATGCGTGGCATGACCCGCGCCGAAGCGGCCGGTGCGACGTGCTGGGTGTCGATGCCCAGCAGTTCCTCCAACGCCAGGCATGGCACCAGTGCGCCGCGCACGTTGGCGACCCCGCGCAAGGCGCGCGAACGCTGGTGCGGCAGCGAATGCACTGCCTGCACCGGGGCCACTTCGACCAGGCAGCGGGTGGCCAGCGCCAGCCACTCATCGCCCAGGCGAAACAGCACCAGCGACCTGCTTTCGACCCGGCCCAGGGTTTCGCTGTAGTGCATCGGCGCGTGCTGGCGGTCCAGCGCGTAGCGGTCCAGCAGGCGCACGGCCGCCGAGGCGTACACCGCGCAATTGCGGCAGTGGATATGCTCGGCGAGCAACGGGCAGGATTTGTCGCCATGAATACCAATACGGTTCCAGCAGTCGTCGATCTGCTGGGCGTCGCTGTCGATCAGGTCCAGGGCGGTCATCGCTTATGCTCCTGGACATGCGGGCGGTCGTTGCGTGCGGCGCGCTCCTGCAGTCGCCGCGCCCCGGCAATGTCGCCCTGGGCGGTGAGCAGCATGGCCAGGTGGGCCAGGGCCTCGGCGTGCTGCGGGTCTAGGTACAGCGCCTTGCGGTAATAACCCTGCGCCTGCAGCACCTGGCCGCCGACATCACTGAGCAGGCCCAGCCAGTAGAACACCTGGGGATCTGGACCGTGGCTGCGCAGGAACGCGTCGCACGCGGCCTGCGCCTCGGCACTCTTGCCTTCGTTGGCCAAGCGGGCGATCTGCGCGAGCAGACCGGCGCCATCGCTTGCCACTGCCTCGGCGGCATTCGCCACCGGCAGCGCGCGGGTTCGCGTTCGCACGGGCAACCTGCCCGGCTCGGGCAACAACTTGATCGGCATCTGCAGGCGCGCCGTTGCCGGGGGCAGCGGCGTGGGCGTTGGTGCGACGTGGCGATCGCGGACGAACGCGAAGGACTGGGCAATACCGATCGGGCGCATGCCCAACCGTGCCAGCAGGCTGCCTTCGGCAGGACCGATGAACAACGCGCCGTCTTCACGGGTGAATGTCTTCAGCACTTCGAACACCTGCTGCTGGGTCGGCAGGTCGAAATAGATGAGCAGGTTGCGGCAGAACACGAAGTCATAGGGCAGTTCACCGCCCAGCAGCAACGGATCGAGAATGTTACCGACCTGCAAGCGAACCTGGGCCCGAACCTGAGCATCGAGCAGATACCCCTCGTCCGCAGGCACGAAATGGCGGTCGCGAAAGGTCAGTGGTGCGCCGCGAAACGAATTGCGGCCATAGATCCCTCGCGTTGCCCGGGCCACCGACAGGGGGCTGATGTCCACGCCGTCCACACTGAATTGCTGCGGCGCCAGCCCGGCGTCGAGCAAGGCCATGGCGATCGAGTACGGCTCCTCGCCAGTGGAACACGGCAGGCTGAGGATGCGCAGCGCCACGCCAGGCCGTTCGGCGAGCCGCGCCTTGGCGACCTTGCACAGCGCGGCAAAGGACTCGGGATAACGCATGAACCAGGTTTCCGGGACGATCACCGCCTCGATCAGCGCCTGCTGTTCGGCCGCCGAACCCTGCAGCAGCTTCCAGTAGGCATCCAGGTCGCGGACATGCGCAGCCTGGCTGCGCTGCGCGACCGCGCGCTCGATCAGCGCCGGGCCTACCGAGGCCACGTCCAGGCCGATGCGCTCACGCAGAAAACGTACGAAGCGCTGCTCTTCACCCATCACGATGCATCACCCATCACCCTGTTTCACCCAATACGGAGGCCGCCAACTGCGGTGCGAAAAGCAAGTCGCGCACCGACGGTTCGAGCAGATCCTGTACCCGCAACCACTGCAACAGCCCCTGGCTGTCTTCGAGCACCGGCCCCAGATAGGGCGTGGCACGGTTATGCACTCCCATGGGTTTGAAACCGTTGGGGTCACAGCGAAGGGTTTCGCTGGCGTGTTCGACGATCAGCCCCAGGCGCGCCTCGGGGCCGGCCTGCTCGTGCGGATAATGCACCAGCACCAGACGCGTGCTGGTGCGCCGCACGGCAGCCACGCCGAAGCTCAGCGCGCTGACGTCCAGCACCGGCACCACCCGGCCACGATGGGCGAACACACCGGCCACCCAGGCCGGGGCATGCGCGACCGGTTTGAGCGGCAGCAGCGGCAGCACCTCTGCGACTTCCAGCGCATCCAGGGCGAAGCGTTCCTGCGCAATGCGAAACAACAGGAACAACTTGCTGCGCGATGTGACCGGCAATGCGTTCATCAGACTTTGAAGCGCGAGACGCCGCCGCGCAGGCCGGTAGCGACCTGGCTGAGCTCGTCGATGGCAAAGCTGGCCTGACGCAAGGATTCGACCGTCTGGCTGCTGGCATCGCCCAACTGCGACAGGGCGTGGTTGATCTGTTCGGCACCGGTCGCCTGGGCCTGCATGCCTTCGTTGACCATGAGCACGCGCGGCGCCAAGGCCTGGACCTGGCCAATGATCTGCGACAGCTGATCGCCGACCTGCTGCACTTCGAACATGCCGCGGCGCACTTCCTCGGAAAACTTGTCCATGCCCATGACGCCGGCCGACACTGCCGACTGGATCTCTCGCACCATCTGCTCGATGTCGTAGGTGGCCACGGCGGTCTGGTCGGCGAGGCGGCGCACTTCGGTGGCGACCACGGCGAAACCGCGACCATATTCACCCGCCTTCTCGGCTTCGATGGCCGCGTTGAGCGACAGCAGGTTGGTCTGGTCGGCGACCTTGACGATGGTCACGACTACCTGATTGATGTTGCCGGCCTTCTCGTTGAGGATTGCCAGCTTGGCGTTGACCAATTCGGCGGCACCCATCACCTGGTGCATGGTTTCTTCCATGCGCGCCAGACCCTGCTGGCCGGAGCCGGCCAGCGAGGAAGCCTGATCGGCCGCCGAGGTGACTTCACCCATGGTTCGCACCAGATCACGGGACGTGGCAGCGATTTCCCGGGAGGTCGCGCCGATCTCGGTGGTGGTTGCGGCAGTCTCGGTCGCCGTGGCCTGTTGCTGCTTGGAGGTGGCCGCGATTTCGGTCACCGAGGTGGTGACCTGCACCGAGGAGCGTTGCGCCTGGGCGACCAGCGCGGTGAGCTCGGTCATCATGTCGTTGAAGCCCAGTTCGACCTCGTTGAACTCGTCCTTGCGCGCCAGGCTCAGGCGCGTGCTCAGGTCACCGGTGCGCATCACTTCGAGAATCCGCACGATCTTCTGCATGGGCGCCATGATGGTGCGCAGCAGCCAGAGCCCGCAGATACCGGCAACGATGATTGCCACCAACAGGGAAATCACCAGGCTGACCTTGGCCGCCGCGACCGAAGCGTCAATGGCGCTGGTGGCTTTCTCGGCCGCTTCACGATTGCGGTCGATCAAGGTATTGAGCTGCTTGCGACCTGCCACCCAGGCGGGCGTGAGGTCGTCGATGGCCATCTGCTGGGCTTCACTGAACTTGCGCAGTCGATAGGCCTCCAGCACATCGGCCAAGGTCTTTTCATAGGTCACGCGCATCCGCGCGAATTCTTCGAAGGCCGCCTGGTCGTCGCTGTCCTGGACGGTGCTGCGGTAATTGGCCATCTGCTGGGTCAGGCGCTCGGCGAAGCTCTTGTACTGGTCCACGTCGGCCGTGAGCAACTCGCGCTGATAGCTCAAGCCCACCAGTTGTTGGGTGTACACGTAGCTGTCTACCCAGGCGCTGCGGATCATGGAACTGAAGACCACGCCCGGAACGCTGTCGGTGCGCACCTTGGTTTCGTTCGTCTCGATGGTCTGCAGACGTGAATAGGAGACCACGACCATCAACAGCATGATTGCAATGACAACGGCGAAACTCGCCAGAATGCGGTGGCGCAAGGACCAGTTCTTCACAGTCAACCCTCGAAAATTCCTGCAGCTACAAACGAAAAATCGCCTGAGTATAGCCCTACCTCAGACGATTTCGCGCTGGTACCTGACTTTCCTTCATCCGCGAGGGTATTGCCAGTTACTGGTAGATCAATGCGCCACTATTGCCGACCAACGTAAGTTCCGGCAGATGAGTGGCGGCGTCAGCCTTCGGACCTGACGTCCGGGGTCAGACGGCTTCGACTTCGGCCTGACGCACCTGCTTCTCCAGTTCGAGCTTGAGCGCAGGGTCGAGGGCCAACTGCTTGGCCAGCTCGTCTAGATAGGCACGCTCCATGAAGTGCTCCTGATCCACCATCATGACGCTGGCAATGTACATTTCGGCAGCGATCTCCGGAGTCTTGGCTGCCCGCGCCACGTCTGCCGGGTCCAGCGGCTTGTTCAGTTCGGCGTGCAGCCACTGCTGCAGTTCGTTGTCCGAATCCAGGCGGGTGAATTCGCCTTCGATGAGCTCGCGCTCGCGATCATCCACATGGCCATCGGACTTGGCTGCTGCCACCAGCGCCTTGAGGATAGCCTGGCTGTGTTCCTCTACCTGCTGGGGTGGCACTCGGTCGACCGTCTGCGGTTCGCCTCGAGGGGCGTTCTGCTGCTGGGCCTGCCAATTGCCGTAGGCCTTGTAGGCAATCACGCCCAGTGCCGCCAACCCACCGTAGGCCAAGACCTTGCCACCGTACTTGCGCGCGCTCTTGTTGCCGAGCAGCAAGCCCATGGCGCCGCCGGTCAGTGCGCCCTTGCCGCCGGACAGCAGGCCACCCAGCGCGCCGCCCGCACCGCCCTTGCCCGAGAGCAGGCCGCCGAGCGCGCCGGCAACACCACCGGTGCTACCGGCACCGCCCAGGGGGGAAGAACCGCCGCCCTTGTTCTTGAGCAGTTCCTGGCCGGATTTGAACAACTGGTCGAGCAAGCCACGCGTGTTCATTTTTTGGTCTCGTCAATGGGAGATACGTTTGACGAGAGTAAGGGCATTCCGTTGCCTGGCTCGCACGGTGATTTGCTTCGGGATGTTGCGCAAAGGCTTGCTCTCAACACTGCGCCTCGACCACCGATCTCGCTGTCGATACAAAGTGCACGTGAAAAAATTTTTACAGGAGTTTGCGAACACATCGGTCATTACGGTATCTGTGTACAGTTCTCTGCGTTTGGACAAGGCAGGCCCAAACCTTCCTACTTGAGCCTCGCCGGTCGCTTGGAGCGACCGAGGTTGATTCAGAACAGGTTATCTATGCACCGCAGGCACCTTCTGAAAGCGTCGATGGCCCTCGCGGCCTATACCGGACTGTCCGGCACCGGATTGTTCGCTGCCCAGGCCCTGGCCGCCACCGCCGACGGCGAAGCCGAACCGTTCACTTTCGACATGCTCAAGGCCCAGGCCAAGAGTCTCGCCGCGCAGGCTTATGTCAGCAACAAGCAGACCTTGCCGCCGACCCTGGCAAACATGACCCCCCAGCAATTCAATGCAATTGCCTACGACGCCAATCATTCGCTGTGGAACGACCTCAAGGGCCAACTGGACGTGCAGTTCTTCCATGTGGGCATGGGGTTCCGCACGCCGGTGCGCATGTACAGCGTCGACGCCGGGCGCAAACAAGCGCGTGAAGTGCATTTCCATCCGCCGCTGTTCGACTACAAGAACACCACGGTGGATACCTCGCAGCTCAAGGGCGACCTGGGCTTTGCCGGCTTCAAGCTGTTCAAGGCACCCAAGCTCGACCGCCATGACGTGGTGTCCTTCCTCGGCGCCAGCTACTTCCGCGCCGTCGATGCCACCGGGCAGTACGGTCTGTCCGCGCGCGGCCTGGCCATCGACACCTATGCCAAGAAGCAGGAAGAGTTCCCCGATTTCACCAAGTTCTGGTTCGAAACGCCTGGCAAGGACAGTACCCGCTTCGTGGTTTACGCCCTGCTCGACTCGCCCAGCGCCACCGGCGCCTATCGTTTCGACATTGACTGCCAGGCCGAGCGCGTGGTGATGGACATCGACGCGCACATCCATGCGCGCCAGGACATCGAGCAACTGGGCGTGGCGCCGATGACCAGCATGTTCAGCTGCGGCAACCACGAGCGGCGCATGTGCGACACCATCCACCCGCAAATCCACGACTCCGACCGGCTGGCCATGTGGCGCGGCAACGGCGAATGGATCTGCCGGCCGTTGAACAACCCGGACCGGGTGCGCTTCAACGCCTTCGCCGATGTCGATCCAAAAGGCTTCGGCCTGATCCAGACCGACCACGACTTCAGCAACTACCAGGACACGGTCGATTGGTACCACAAGCGCCCCAGCCTGTGGGTCGAGCCCACCACCGCCTGGGGCGAAGGCTCCATCGACCTGGTGGAACTGCCGACCACCGGTGAAACCATGGACAACATCGTTGCCTTCTGGACACCCAAATCACCGGTCAAGGCCGGCGATGCCCTTAATTTCGGTTACAAACTGTACTGGAGCGCCCTGGCGCCGATCGGTACACCGCTGGCCCGCGTTGCAGCGACGCGCTCGGGGATGGGCGGTTTCACCGAAGGCTGGGCACCGGGTGAACACTATCCGAATGTCTGGGCGCGGCGTTTTGCCGTGGACTTCGCCGGCGGCGGGCTTGAATCGCTGAAAACGCCGATCGAGCCCATCATCACGGCTTCGGGTGGCAAGGTGCAGGACGTTCAGGTACTCGAGCTGCCCGACATCAAGGGCTTCCGCGTGCTGTTCGACTGGTACCCGACCAGCGACAGCGTCGATCCGGTGGACATGCGCCTGTTCATCAAGACCCAGGGGCGTACCCTCAGCGAAACCTGGCTCTATCAGTACCTGCCGCCCGCAGCGGAGAAACGCAAGTACGTGTGATGCGCTGACCTCAGCCAGCATCCTCGCCCGCCCTTTTTGCGGGCGAGGATGACATCACCGAAACGCCGCAGCGCCACTCAGTCGCGAAGGTCCGATTCCACAATCGGCTGGTCGCGATGGGTGGCGCGCTGGTACTGGGCGGGCCATGTGGCCAGACGACCACCCAGGTCTTCGTCGGCGTGCAGCGGCCAGTACGGATCACGCAACAGCTCACGCGCCAGCAGGATGACGTCGGCCTGGCCAGTGCGCAGGATGTGTTCGGCCTGCGCGGGATCGGTGATCATCCCGACGGTGCCCGTGGCAAGATCCGCCTCTTTGCGGACTCGCTCGGCAAAGCGCGTCTGATAACCAGGCCCGGTCGGGATCTCGGCATTGGCCGAGGTACCGCCCGACGACACGTCGATCAGATCCACGCCCAGCGCTTTCAGGCGCTTGGCCAGCTCGACGGTCTCGTCCGGGTTCCAGCCGTCTTCGACCCAATCGGTGGCCGACACACGCACGAACACGGGCAATTCTTCAGGCCAGATGTCGCGAATCGCCTGGGTGACTTCCAGAGTGAGACGGATGCGATTTTCAAAGCTGCCGCCGTAACTGTCCTGACGCTGGTTACTGATCGGCGACAGGAACTGGTGCAGCAGATAGCCGTGCGCCGCATGCACCTCGACTACCTTGAAATTGGCGGTCAGCGCGCGACGAGTCGCGTCGACGAACGCCTGGATGATGTCCTTGATGGCTGCTTCATCCAGTGCGGTCGGCGCGGTGTGCTGCGGGTCGAAGGCGATACGCGACGGGCCCACCGGCACCCAGCCGCCTTCATTGACAGGCACGCTGCCATGCTTGCCCAGCCAAGGCCGCCAAGTGCTGGCCTTGCGCCCGGCGTGGGCCAGTTGGATGGCCGGCACCGCGCCTTGCGAGGTAATGAAGCGGGTGATGCGCTGCAGCGGTTCGATCTGCTCGTCGTTCCACAGGCCCAGGTCTTCAGGCGTGATGCGACCCTCTGCCGTCACTGCGGTGGCCTCGGTGAAGACCAGACCGGCACCGCCACTGGCGCGACTGCCCAGGTGCACCAGGTGCCAGTCGTTGGCCAGGCCATCGACACTGGAGTACTGGCACATCGGCGATACGGCGATGCGGTTGCGCAGGGTCAACTGGCGCAGGGTATAGGGTTCGAGCAACATGCTCATCGGGCACCTCGGTTGGCAGTTTCAGATAGGACGAGAAGCGTCCGCTCGAACACGGCTGCGGACGTGCCTGTCTCGTTCTCGAAGACTAGTCGACAACCGAGCCGCGAGCGTGGTTCCGCGGCCGAGCAGGGTCGTACGGCTCAGCGCGGCTCGATGTGGGTAATCAGCAACTGCACCGTTTCCCGCCCGCGGAACTCGTTGAGATCCAGCTTGTAGGCCAACTGCACCCAGCGTACCGATGGATCGGGCCACACCTCGCGGTCGACGCCGAAAGCGATGCCGTCCAGGCTGACGCTGCCGCACTCGGTCTTGAGCGTCACCTTCAGGTGTCGCTCGCCAACCACCCGCTGCTCCACCAACTGGAACACCCCGTGGAACATCGGCTCCGGGAAATGTTGCCCCCACGGGCCGGCATTGCGCAGGGCGCGCGCCAGCTCCAGATGGAATTCCTCGACGCCCAGGGTACCGTCCGACAGCAGGCGTCCGGTCAGGTCTTCCTCGCACAGCTGGGTGCGCACCTGCGCGTCGAATGCCTCGCAGAACGCCGGGAAATTCTCCTGCGGCAGGGTCAGCCCGGCGGCCATCGCATGCCCACCGAACTTGCTGATCAATTGCGGATGCCTGGCCGCCACCGCGTCCAGCGCGTCACGGATATGGAAGCCCTGGACCGAGCGTGCCGAGCCTTTGAGCAGCCCGTCACCGGCGTCGGCGAAGGCAATCGTTGGACGGTGGTAGCGCTCCTTGAGACGCGAAGCGAGGATGCCGATCACACCCTGATGCCATTGCGCATCGAACAGGCACAAGCCAAACGGCATCGACTCCAGCGCCAGGTCCTTGAGCTGAGCCAGGGCCTCGCGCTGCATGCCTTGCTCGATCGACTTGCGGTCCTGATTCAAGCCATCGAGCTGCGCCGCGATGGTCTGGGCGCTGGGCAGATCGGTGCTCAGCAGGCACTCGATGCCCAGGCTCATATCGTCCAGGCGGCCGGCTGCGTTGAGTCGCGGCCCGAGAATGAACCCCAGGTCGGTCGAGGTGATGCGCGCATGCTCTCGGCGTGCCACTTCAAGGATTGCCGTGATGCCCGGCCGCGCACGGCCCGCACGAATGCGCTCCAGGCCCTGGTGCACCAAGATGCGGTTGTTGGCGTCCAGCGGCACGACGTCCGCCACGCTGCCCAGTGCCACCAGGTCCAGCAGCTCGCCGATATTGGGCTGCGGCACCTGTGCATAGCGGCCCAGCTGGCGCAGCCGCGCCCGCAGTGCCATCAGCACGTAGAAAATCACCCCGACGCCCGCCAGATTCTTGCTGGGGAACTCGCAGCCTGGCTGGTTGGGGTTGACGATGGCATCTGCAGCCGGCAACTCGTGCCCCGGCAAGTGGTGGTCGGTGACCAGCACCTGCAGCCCGGCAGCCTTGGCCGCAGCCACACCCTCGACGCTGGAAATGCCGTTGTCGACCGTAACCAGCAATTGCGGCTCGCGCTGCAGGGCGACTGCGACGATTTCCGGGGTCAGGCCATAGCCATACTCGAAGCGGTTGGGCACCAGGTAGTCGACGTGAGCGGCGCCCAGCAGGCGCAGGCCGAGCACACCGACCGCGCTGGCCGTGGCACCGTCGGCATCGAAATCGCCGACGATCAGGATGCGCTGGCGCTGGTCGATCGCCGTCACCAGCAGCTCGACGGCGGCCTCGATGCCCTTGAGCCGCTGAAAGGGAATCAGGCGCGCCAAGCTCTTGTCCAGCTCCTCTGCGCTCGACACGCCACGTGCCGCATAAAGACGATTCAGCAAGGGCGGCATGTCGCCGAGGAAAGGCAGGGTCTGGGGCAACTGACGGGGTTCGATGCGCATGGGGCCTGGGGCGGTTCTCACTGCAAGACAAAGGAAGAAGGTTGAAACCTGGGCGGCCTAGCGCTCGCCCAGCAGCCACTCGAGCTGGACTTCGTGCTGACCGCGGTCATCGGTGACGAACACCGTGCCCTCGCTGATCATGACGTCCCACTTGATGACCCGCGGCATATCCTTGGCCAGGGTCTCGAGCACCTCCTGAGGCACCGCGGCGATGTTGACGTTCTTCAGGTTCTTCACCGCATCGACCACCTTGGTCTGCCATACGCGCAAACTGCCGTAGGCCAACAGGCTGGTGCGTTCGGTACGCCGCGAACACCAGGTCAGGCGATCGGCATCGGGCAGGCCGACTTCGATCCAATGCAGGATCCGGCCATCCAGGCTCTTTTCCCACAAGGCAGCCTCGTCGACATCCGACAGACCACGGCCGAAAGACACCTGCTCGTTGTACCACAGCGCGTAGGCAAGCAAGCGCACGGTCATCCGCTCTTCGGTTTCCGAGGGGTGACGCGCGATGGTCTGCTTGACGGTCTGGTAAACGCTGCGGTCAAGATCGGTGAGGTTGAGTTCGAATTTGTAGGTGGTCGACGGCTGGGCCATTAGGCAGGCTTCTTGGGGACAGGAAAAGGCCGACAGTCTACCCGATGCGGGCCCGATCAACGACCACCACGGGGCAGTGCGACCCTGCGGCACGTTTTGATCATGGGTCCGGGTGTGGTAAAGATGGCGCAGTGTTTCAAAAACGGACACCCACGCCCCACACCCCGCGCAAGGAATGCCATGGACTCGTGTTCCAGAACTCTGCCGCCCAGCAGCCTTCTCCTGGCACTGGCGGTGTGCTCGTGCCTGCTCACTTCACCGCTCGCCCATGGTCGCGAGACCATTACATGGCTGCTGCGCGACCTGGCGCCGCTGACCATCGCCAGCGGCCCGGCGCGTAATCTGGGCGCCGTCGACCTGGCCCTGCCGTTGTTGCGCGCAGCCTTGCCCGAGTACGACCACAATGTCCTCAGGGTCAATCGGGCGCGTGCCTCGCAGATGCTTGGCGAACCCGGCCTCAACTGCGACCCTGCGCTGCTCTGGACCGCACAGCGGGCGCGCAGCATTCTTTATTCCGTGCCCAGCATGAATGTGCTGAGCAATATGCTGATCATGCAGCGCGGCGACCTGCCGCTGATTGCCGAGTTCATGCGAGACGGCAAGGTCGACCTGGGCGCGCTTCTACGCAGCAGAACCCTGGCCCTGGGCATCATTGCCGAGCGCAGCTATGGCCCTGTGGTGGACCGGATTCTCGCCGACACCGACAGCTATCAGCTTCTGGCCCATCATGGCAACGACGCCATGGGCAGCCTGCTGCGCATGGAAAGACTCGGCCGGATCAAGGCGCTGCTCGGCTACTGGCACGAAGCGCGCTACCAGGCACGTCAGGAAGGTCTGGATCCGGAACAGTTGGTGCAAGTCCCCATCGAGGGCTCAGCGCGCTCGCAGTTCATTCATGTCGGTTGCTCCGACAGCCCTGCCAGCCGGCGCGTACTGACAGCACTGAATTCGGTGTTGCTGGACCTCAGGAACGGTCAGTTGGCAGATTTCTACGCCCAATGGCTGGCGCCCGCCGAACGGCCGGCGTACTTGCGGGAAACCACTGCGCTGTTCGATGCCCAGCGCAAAGAGGCCATGAGCAGTCAGCGCTGAGTGAGGATTACACAGGCGGCCATCCATCGATGAATGTCAGACCAGCGCGTGGCTGAAAGCGGCATTTTGCGAAACATTGCGCAGCGCCGCGATCATCGACGGCTCCAGCCGCCCTTCTGCCACCAGAAGATCGCGGTGCAGACCATCGACCACGTCGGTAAACGAACGCAGATCCTCGAACTGACTGCGGTTGACCAAACGCTTGGTCACCACGCTCCCAGCCGCGCTCATCACCACGACCTGGCAATTGCCAAGGCTATCCTGCCCTTCGAGCGTCACGCGATACGGCGTCAGGGCTTCATTGAGCAACAGGCTGATATTCTTCATCGCATCACCACTCGTCTGTTCGAATTCTTAAGGTGCATGACACTGACCCCTGCCCTGCGAAAAAAGTTCTGAGCAAGCCGTGTCAGACTATTACCGAGGTTGCCGATAGAATATGACAGCGCGAATGTAGGACATTTCTGAATATCAGATTTGGCGCCTGCATGCTTAGAAATGGACTACAAAACAGATCAGGAATGGACCACAGGTGTGCCAGAATTCATCGCCTGATTTGCCCGTCACCGGAGCCTGCCTTGACCGACCCACTGATCGCCCCGCTGCGGATCGTGCTGGCCGATGACCATCCGATCTTTCGCGTTGGCCTGCGCGCCGTACTGGAACGAGACCCCGGTTTGCGCGTGGTGGCCGAAGCTTCCTCGCCGGAGGAGCTGACACGCTGCCTGGGCGAAACCGAATGTGGCCTGTTGATCACCGACTTCATGATGCCCTCCACGGAACAGGGCGATGGCCTGCGGCTGATCGCCTACGTTCGCCGGCATTGGCCAAAGCTGCCCGTGCTGGTGGTGACCATGCTGACCAACCCGGGTCTGTTGCGTTCGATCCTCAACCTGGGGGTAGCTGGTTTGCTGGGCAAGGCCAGCCTGGTTAATGAACTCCCTACGGCGATTGCCAGCCTCAAGCGCAACAAACCCTACGTGGCGCAATCGGTGAGGAGCATCCTGGCACTGCCCAGCGATACCCCCGCAAGACGGATCACCGGCCATGTCGACCTGTCACCTCGCGAGCTCGAGATAACGCGACTGCTGGCGCAGGGGCTCTCGGTCAACGAAATCGCCGCGCAGCTCAACCGCAGCAAGCAGACGATCAGTGCACAGAAAGTGAGCGCCATGCGCAAGCTGGGCATCGGCAACGATGCTGCGCTGTATATCTACCTGCAGGCTCACGGGCTGAAATGAACCCGGCCGCGGCAGGTGTGCGCAGGGTAGGCGGGCCGTTCTAAGGACGCAAAGGCAAAGACCAGGCGCCCTCGAAGTGACTGATTTCGTGCACTTCCGGCAGGGGCAACAAGGCCCGTGCGCTCATGCTTCGCTGGTAATCCTGCAACAGGCCATGCACTGCTGCGGCCGACACCGGTGTGTGCAGTACGCCCAGCAGCGGTAGCCGATGCTGCCGCGCCAATGCCGTGAACGGTTCCACCGGCTGTGACCCATTGCTGTAGATGACCAGCGCCCGTGCCAACCCGGTTGCGGCCAGATGGCCGATCAGCTCGCCCATGTCCAGGCCGGCCACGGTCATTTCGCAGATGACAATGTCGACGCCCTGGCGCTTCTCCAGCGAGAGGCATGCCGCGTTGAAACTTTGCGCGGTCAGGACATCGAACACGCCACACGCATTGAGCACCTGATGCATGGCGATCAGCTGGTACGGAATGTCTTCAAGCACCAGAACTCTGAGCGAACGCATGAAGGAAACCTCGAGTGAGCGCATCGAGCTGCGCATTGACGGGCACTCTAAAGGGCAAGCGGCACGCTTGGGATAGGACAAGTCCGAAAGTTTCCGAGAATTTTCCTAGCAGCGTGCTATCGCCGTCGCCAGCCTGGCGATCTCGCGATTCAGCTCGGCAGCGTGAACGGTCAACTGTTCATCGCTGCCCGACCGGCAGCATGTGTTCACCTTGGCCAGCACGCGTGCCAGAGGTGCGGCATCGATCAAACAAGCGATGCCGTGGAGCCGATGAAGCACCTCGTGCAACCGCACACGATCGAGCGTCTCGACACTTTTCGCCAACGTCTGGCTTTCAGCCTCAAGGTTGCGCGAGAGCTCATCGAGCATTCGCCTGATGACCGCGTTATCCGCCTGGGTCAGGTGATGCAGCGCCTGCATGGAGAATGCCGGGCCCTGCTGCATGTCGGCGATGATCTGCGCCAGCTTGTCCAACGCTATCGGCTTGACCAGCAGTTCGTCCATGCCCGCTTCGGCGCAGCGCAACCGCTCGTCCTGCATGGCATTGGCGGTGCAACCGATGAGCCTGACCGGAGGCGCGGCGGACGCGGCCTCCTGCAGGCGGATGGCTTTGCACAAGGCATGGCCGTTCATGCCCGGCATATTGCAGTCGGTCAGCACCAGATCGAAATGCCCGGCCTGCCAGGCCGTCAGCGCACTCACACCGTCGCTGGCGTCCTGCACCCGGTGCCCGAGGAACTGCAACTGCTGGGTCAGTACCATCCGGTTAGCCGACAGATCGTCCACGACCAGTATGTCCAGTGCAGCGCTGTCGGGCCGAGCGTGCACGGTCGGCATCGCGTCCTGTTCAGCCTGATGCCGCACCTCGATCTGCACTTCCACCCGTGTCCCCTCGCCTTCGGTGCTGTGCAGGCTGATCGTGCCACCCATCAGCTGGACCAGCTGCTTGCAGATGCTCAAACCCAAGCCGGTGCCGACCGATTCCTGCTGCACATCCACGTTACCCTGGACGAACGGCCTGAACAGCCTGGCCTGTTGAGCGGGCGTGATGCCCGCACCTGTGTCGCTGACGGTAATGGTCATGTGCCACTGGCCTGAACTGAGTGGCTGCGCCGCGACCGCCAGGTTGACGCTGCCCTGGCGGGTGAACTTCAAGGCGTTGCCGAGCAGGTTGTGCACCACTTGCCGCAATCGCAGCGGATCGAACCAGAACGCGCTGGCCACGCCCGGCGCAATATCGAGGTGCAGCGCTACGCCTTTGCGCTGAGCCTGGGCCGAGAACAGGCTGAGCATGCCCTCGAAGAACGGCCTCACTTCGGTTACCTCCTCGGCCAGCAACATGCTGCCCGATTCGATCTTCGCCAGGTCCAGGCTGTCGCCGATCAGGGCGATGAGGTCCCGCGCCGAACGCCAGGCCACTTCCAGCGCCTGCGACACTGGCTGGTCGTCACGCTTGCGCCGTTCACGCTCGAGCTCGAGCAGACCGATGATGGCTGCCATGGGCGTACGGATCTCATGGCTCATGGTCGCCAGAAAAGCGCTTTTGGCCTGGTTGGCCTGTTCGGCAATGTGCCGCGCTTCGACCAGTTGGTCTTCCAGGCGCTTGCGTTCGGAAATGTCGATCCAACCACCGAGCAGGCCCTGCAACTGCCCCTCGGCGTTGTAGAACGGCACGATCCATTGCCAGGCGTGAACCTTGCGGCCGCGCATCTGGATCTGCCGATCGGTCGACACCGGCTGCTGATCGTCCAGCAGCCTGAGGTAGTCACGGTGCATCTGCTGCGCTTCGTCGGCATTGACCACGGCGACTTCCAGCAATGTACGACCCTTGATGTCCTGCAGACGGGTGGCAAAGCTCTGCTCGTAACTCTTGTTGCAGGACAACAGCCGCGCCTGCAGGTCGCGGACATAGATGGGCCCGGGGATGCCATCGAGCAGCGCGTGCTGGAATGCCAGCTGATCGTTGAGTGCCTGCTCGGCCTTGAGCCGCTGACGAATCTGCGCCTTGAGTCGACCACTCCACAACAGCGACACCGCGCCCAGCACCAGCGCTGCTGCCAGCAGCCAATAGACCCAGGTGGCAATGCGTTGCCACATGGGCTCTGGAGGCACTACCGCCCCCAGCCACTTCAGGCGCGCTGCACGCAGTTCCGCGACCGGATAGGCCTCCAGCGCCTTGTTGATGATGGACGTGAGCTCGGGTTCCGAGGCACGAATGGCAAAACGGTCGGGCGACCATTCGCCGGCGACGTTGCGTCCGACCTTGAGCACGCCGGGCGGATAACGGCCAACCGCGCGATAGGCGCCGACTTCACTGTCGATGGTGGCATCCGCTTCGCCGCTCGCCACCATCTCGCGCGCCTTGTCGTAGGTGCTGACCAGGCGCAGCTTGATGTGCGGGTACTGGCTGCGGATCGCGCTTTCCAGGGCGTGCTCGGCCGGAATCGCCAGGACCTTGCCGGCCAGCTCGTCCAGATGACCGATGGGCAGGTCCTCGGCGCGCACGATGAACACCCAGCCCTGGCCCCCGAACGAATGGCTGAAACTCAGGAAGGCCTTGCGGTCCGGCGTTTCCGAGAGAGTGGTATTCATATCGGCCTTGCCAAGCTTCAGCATTTCCAGGCTCTGGGCCATCGAGTGGGAAGGCAGGTAGACGAACTGCAGCCCCGTCATGTGCGACAGCGTTGCCAGCACTTCACTGTTGAGCCCTACCCAGTTTCCCTGGCGGTCCCGGTACAGGTAGGGAGGATACTGCGTCGCGACCACACGCACCTGGCGGTGCCGGGCGATCCAGGCTTGTTCGGCAGGCTCCAGCGGTACCCGGTGGTGGCCGATTTCCGACCCCAGCCCGGTGGTCCAGCGGGTCAGGATCTCGCGGCGCAAACCATCGTCGAGGCTGGCCAGGGCCCGCTCGACCATCTGCCCCAATATCGGATCGGCCTGGCGACTGGCGATGGTGTAACCCACGGGTGGCAGACCGCTGGGGCCGACGATATCCAGAGCCAGGTAGGGTCGCAGTGCGTTGTAGGCGCGCACGATCACCTCGTTGCTGATCATGGCGTCGACATCGCCCTGGTGCAGCGCCTGCAAGCCACTGCTCAGGCTGGGTGCGACCACGATGCGGCTGTCGGGATACACGCGCTGCACCGTGGCATCGTCGGCATAGCCATCCACCAGCGCGACCTTCTCCCCGGCCAGGCCGCTGCTGTGCTTGCTGCCCGCGCGCCGTACGATGACGCCGCGGTCAGGCATGTACTCCTTGGAAAAGGCCAGGCCATCGATGGCCTGTTCGAAGGCATTGGCGCTGGTCAGCAGATCGATTTCGCCATCCTTGAGCGCCTGCACCGCCTCGCTGCGCTGGGCAAACCCCAACACCCGCAGATCGACCCCCAGGCGGCTGCCGATCAGGCTCAGGTAGTCGGCACTCACACCTTGATAGCGGTTGCGATCGCTGGTGATGTCGATGGGTTCGTGATCGGCCAGGGAAACACCCACCCTGAGCGTGCCGTGGCGTTGCAGCCACTGCTGTTCGGTGCTGGAAAGGGGCAGTGGAGAAAGCTGCGCGAACGGTGCAACCAAGGCGAAGGGCAGGCTTTGGGCAGCGAACGCCAGGCCGGGCGAAAGCATGGCAACCGCCATGAACAACCCCGCCATCCACGCCGTCACCCCTGCGAGCGTGAGAAACGAGGTCAGTGTGGGTTTCATGCCATGCATCCTTGCCTGCGGGCCAAAGGGGCCCAGGAAAAAGTTGCATAAGCTTGGCACTGTAAAAAGCATAAAGCCCGCATCGGGCGGGCTTTATGTGTTTCAGATCGCGTCAGACGCGAGGCTGCATGCCATCACAGCGGTTTGCCGCGATTGCCATGTTGGCTGACGAAGGCTTGTACGGCCGACAGGTCGTTGGGCAACACGGTGCACTTCTCTTCGCGCTCGAACAGATCGACCAGGTGCGCAGGCAACTCCAGGGCCTTGCCTACGCCGGCCTTTTGCACGGCTTCGGGGAACTTGACCGGGTGCGCCGTTCCCAGCACCACCATGGGCGTGTCGAGGCTGCGACGACACTCGCGCGCCGCGCGTACGCCAATGGCCGTGTGTGGATCGAGGACCTCGCCGCACTCGGCGAACACCTGGGCGATGGTCTCGCAGGTTTGCTCGTCGGTGACCGCCAGCGAGTCGAACAGCTTGCGCGCCTCGGTCCAGCGTTCCTCATCGACGCTGAAACCGCCGCCCTGGCGGAAGTTGTCCATCAGGCCTGCAATGGCCGCGCCGTTGCGACCGTGCA
This sequence comes from Pseudomonas sp. CFBP 13602, assembly GCF_014842725.1. NCBI lineage: Bacteria > Pseudomonadati > Pseudomonadota > Gammaproteobacteria > Pseudomonadales > Pseudomonadaceae > Pseudomonas > Pseudomonas sp. CFBP 13602. Next base: position 105,151 of record NZ_JACYVT010000003.1, read on the forward strand.
GGTCGAACACCAGGCGTTCGAAGTTCGACGACACCATGATGTCCATCGACGGCGACAACGTCGCGTGCAGGGTTTGCTTGACGTACTGATTGCCGCTCATGAAACGGTGCAGGATGTCGTTGCGGTTGGTGGCCACCACCAACTGGTTGATCGGCAGGCCCATGTTGCGCGCCAGATAGCCGGCGAAGATATCGCCAAAGTTGCCGGTGGGCACCGAGAACGCCACCGAGCGTGCCGGGCCGCCCAGCTGCAGGGCCGCGTGGAAGTAGTAGACGATCTGGGCCATGATCCGCGCCCAGTTGATCGAGTTCACTGCAACCAACGGCGTGCCCTTGAGGAAACTCTGGTCGGCGAAGCTGTTCTTGACCATTTCCTGGCAGTCGTCGAAATTGCCTTCGATGGCGATGTTGTGCACGTTGTCGCCGGTAATCGTGGTCATTTGCCGACGCTGAACCGCAGACACGCGCTCATGCGGATGCAGGATGAAAATATCGACGTTCTCGCAGTGCTTGCAGCCTTCGATTGCGGCCGAACCGGTATCGCCACTGGTGGCGCCGACGATCACCACACGCTGGCTGCGTTTGGCCAGTACGTAGTCGAGCAGCCGCCCCAGCAGCTGCAGGGCAAAGTCCTTGAACGCCAGCGTTGGCCCGTGGAACAGCTCCATCACCCACTCGTTACCACCCAGCTGGCGCAAAGGTGCGACGGATGCATGGGCGAATACCGCGTAGGTTTCTTCGAGAATCTTCTTGAAATCGGCATCCGGAATGCTGCCGGTGACGAACGGGCGCATGACCCGAAATGCCAGCTCGTGATAAGGCAGCCCCGCCCACGAGGCGATTTCTTCCTGGGTGAAGCGCGGCAGGTTTTCCGGGACATAGAGGCCACCGTCACTGGCCAGACCGGCGAGCAGAACCTCTTCGAAGTTCAGGGCCGGGGCCTGACCGCGAGTACTGATATAACGCATTGCGAATTCCTCTGGCAGCTGCCGCTTAGTTCAAGTGCTCGACACGGATGCGCACGACCGGGCCAACCACGCCCTGCAAGGCTTCCAGCGCCTTGATGGCATCATTGATGTGCTGTTCGACGACGCGGTGGGTCAGCAGAATCATCGGCACCAGGCCATCGTGTTCCTCGACCTCTTTCTGCATGATCGACTCGATGTTGATGCCACGCTCGGAGAGGATGCTCGCCACCTGCGCCAGCACGCCCGGATGATCCTTGGCTTGAATGCGCAGGTAGTAGGCGCTTTCGCAGGCCTCGATGGGCAGGATCGGGTGAGCGGAAAGCGAATCCGGCTGGAAGGCCAGGTGCGGCACGCGATTCTCCGGGTCCGAGGTCATGGCGCGGACCACGTCGACCAGGTCGGCGACCACGCTCGAGGCAGTCGGCTCCATGCCCGCACCGGCACCGTAGAACAGGGTTGAACCGGCCGCGTCGCCGTTCACCATCACTGCGTTCATCACGCCATTGACGTTGGCGATCAGACGGTCGGCCGGGATCAGCGTCGGGTGCACCCGCAGCTCGATACCGCGCTCGGTGCTGCGCGCCACACCCAGATGCTTGATGCGGTAGCCCAGGGCTTCGGCGTAGTTGACGTCGGCCGTGGTCAGGCGGGTGATGCCTTCGGTGTAGGCCTTGTCGAACTGCAGCGGAATGCCGAAGGCGATGGACGCCAGAATGGTCAATTTGTGCGCCGCGTCGATACCTTCGACGTCGAAGGTGGGGTCGGCCTCGGCATAACCCAGGGCCTGCGCTTCGGCCAGGACGTCCTCGAAGGTACGGCCCTTCTCGCGCATTTCGGTCAGGATGAAGTTGCCAGTACCGTTGATGATGCCCGCGACCCAGTTGATGCGGTTGGCCGAAAGACCTTCGCGAATGGCCTTGATCACCGGGATGCCACCCGCCACGGCGGCTTCGAACGCAACGATCACGCCCTTCTCGCGTGCCTTGGCGAAGATCTCGTTGCCGTGCACTGCAATCAGCGCCTTGTTGGCGGTGACCACGTGCTTGCCGTTTTCGATAGCCTTGAGTACCAGCTCGCGCGCGATGCCGTAGCCACCGATCAGCTCGATGACGACATCGATATCCGGGTTGCAGGCCACGGCGAAGACATCGTTGGTAATGGGGGTACCGGCGATCTGGCAATTGGGGTTCTGCGAGCGCATCGCAATCTGCGCCACTTCAATACCGCGCCCGGCACGGCGGGCAATCTCCTCGGCGTTGCGCTGAAGTACGTTGAAGGTGCCGCCACCGACGGTACCTAACCCACAGATGCCTACTTTGACCGGTTTCACTCTGAACTCCCCATGAAACGACCGCCTCGATGACGGTCGTGATACTGGCCGCAGGCCGTGAGCCTTCGGCTATTGATGACGTGCGAGTGCCACTCAGCCTTTCGCGTCGAGAGCCAGCTTGGCGACGTTGGCGGCCGGCTGGTAACCCGGAATGACCTGACCGTTCTCCAGCACGATGGCTGGCGTGCCGGTGACGCCGATCGACTGGCCCAGCTCGAACTGCCTGGCCACCGGGTTGGCGCATGAAGGCGCCTTGATGGTGTCGCCCGATACCATCTTGTCCATCGCTGCCTTGCGGTCCTTGGAGCACCAGACAGCCTGCAGCTGTTCGTCACCGGCCGACTTCAAGCCCTGGCGCGGGAACGCCACGTAGCGGACCTCGACACCCATGCGGTTCAGCTCGGGGACTTCGGCGTGCAGCTTGTGGCAGTACGGACAGGTGGTATCGGTGAAGACCGTGATGTGCGACTTGGTTTCGCCCACCGCGGGGTACACAACGGTATCGGCTACCGGGATCGCGTTGACGGTCTTGGCAATGGCCAGTCGCTCGGTTTTCTCGGTGAGGTTGACCGGCTTGCCGTCCTGGATCTGGAACAGGTAGCCCTGCATGACGAACTGACCGTCGGCGCTGGCGTAAAGCACGCGACCGCCCTTGAGCTTGACCTCGTACAAGCCGTTGAGCGGACTGGCGGCGACGCTTTCGATCGGCACTTCCAGTTGCAGGGTCTGCAGGGTCTTGCGAATCGCTTGTTCCGCAGCCGGGTCGGCAACGGCAAAGGTGCTGGCCAGCGCAAGGGCTGCGGCGGCGAAAAGGCGGGTCACGCGCATGGGAACTCCTGGAGCGACGGACTTGAGGGGCGGTGGACGATCAGCTCGTCACAGCCCGCTGCATAAACCGGGCAAGCCTACCACATTCATTGGCCAAGACCGACTCTGGACAACCCTCGACACAGCCTTGGAGCACGTTGTTTCATCCGCGCGGATGATGCCTGGCATGAAGCTCCTGCAGACGCGCGCGTGCCACGTGGGTGTAGATCTGCGTGGTCGACAGATCGCTGTGGCCGAGCAGCATCTGCACCACGCGCAGATCCGCACCGTGATTGAGCAGATGCGTCGCGAAGGCGTGGCGCAGCGTGTGCGGCGACAGCGACTTGGCGATGCCGGCGACCTGGGCCTGATGCTTGATCCGATGCCAGAAGGTCTGTCGCGTCATCTGCTCGCCGCGCTGGCTGGGGAAGACCACGTCGCTGGGCCTGCCGCCGAGCAGTTCGTGACGTCCGTCGCGCAGGTACCGCTCGACCCAGACCACCGCTTCCTCACCCATCGGCACCAGGCGCTCCTTGTTGCCCTTGCCCACCACGCGCAATACACCCTGGCGCAGATTGACCTGGTCCAGGGTCAGGCTGATCAACTCGGTCACGCGCAGGCCGCAGGCATACAGCACCTCGAGCATGGCGCGATCCCGCTGGCCGATCGGCTCGCTCAGATCGGGCGCCTGCAATAACGCTTCGACGTCGGCTTCGGACAACGATTTCGGCAACGGTTTGCCCAGTTGCGGCATGTCGATCTGCAGCGTCGGGTCGGCACCGATCAGCTTTTCGCGCAGCAGGTAGCGATAGAAGCCGCGCGCGCCCGACAGCAGGCGTGCCGTGGAGCGCGCCTTGTAACCCTGCTCGACCCGCCAGGCCAGGTGATCGAGCAGTACATCGCGGCCCGCCGCCTCCAGCGCGATGCCGCGCTCGTGCAACCAACCATTGAACAATGCAAGGTCGCTGCGGTAACTGTTGCGGCTGTTTTCCGATAGGCCTTTTTCCAGCCACAAGGCATCGAGAAATTGGTCGATCAGGGGGTGGTCGAGGGCAGGCATCGCAATCGCAGGGCTGTGGGGGTGCGGGGATGATAACAGGGCGCAGCGTCAGGGCGACGCCTTCGCGGGCAGAGGGCTCGCCGCCCGCCCCCCTCCCACATGAACCTTACCCACCCGTTCACGCTCGCCTACACACTTTCGCCCACAAAAAAGGCAGCCCGAAGGTTGCCTTTTCCTGCATCAGAAACAAACTGTACTCAGGACAGTTTTTCCTTGATACGTGCTGCTTTACCAGACAGGTCGCGCAGGTAGTACAGCTTGGCTTTGCGCACGTCACCACGACGTTTCACGGCCATGCTGTCGATCTGCGGGCTGTAGGTCTGGAAAGTACGCTCTACACCTACGCCGTTGGAGATTTTACGAACGGTGAAAGCACTGTTCACGCCGCGGTTGCGCTTGGCGATAACAACGCCTTCGAACGCCTGCAGACGCGAGCGATCGCCTTCCTTCACTTTCACCTGAACGACAATGGTGTCGCCCGGGGCAAAGGGAGGGATTTCTTTGGTCATCTGCTCTGCTTCGAGTGCAAGGATGATTTTGTTGGTCATGCTGTGCTCCTAAGGTAAATCGTCTGACTTACCATCGATACGTTAACTATCGTCCCGCTCGCGGAGGTACTCCGCCAGCAGCTTGTTCTCTTCTCCAGAAAGCGAGCGTCTTTCCAGAAGATCGGCACGTCGTTCGTAGGTCCGCCCAAGGGACTGCTGCAAACGCCAGCGCCGGATGTGTGCATGATTGCCGCTAAGCAATATGTCGGGAACACGCTGATCCGCATACACCTCCGGTCGGGTGTAGTGCGGGCAATCCAGCAGACCGTCGGTGAAGGAATCTTCCTCCGCGGAGTCCGCATGCCCCAAAGCTCCGGGCAGCAGCCGTGTAACCGCATCGATCAGGACCATGGCAGGCAATTCACCGCCCGACAGCACATAGTCGCCAACAGACCACTCTTCATCGACATGAGCTTCAATGAAACGCTCGTCGATGCCTTCGTACCGCCCAGCGATCAGAATCAAGGATTCGGAGGTCGCCAGTTGTTTCACCGCACCCTGTACCAGCGGCCGGCCCTGGGGCGAAAGGTAGATCACCTTCGCCGCTTCCCCTGCCGCAGCCTTGGCCTGAACCAGAGCGTCTTCCAGGGGCTTGATCTTCATCACCATTCCCGGACCACCGCCGAAGGGCCGGTCATCCACTGTGTGGTGACGGTCCGTGGTGTAGTCCCGCGGATTCCAGCAGGTCAATTGCAACAACCCCTGTTTCACCGCGCGGCTGGTAATGCCGTACTCGCTGATGGCCGAGAACATCTCGGGGAACAGGGTGATCACTTCCACGCGAAGGGTTGCCATCGCCTAGAAGTCCGCGTCCCAATCCACCCTCATCTCGCCAGCGGCCAGGTCGACCTTCAACACACATTGCGCCGTATAGGGCAACAGGCGTTCACGATCATCCAGGCTGCCCGCGCAGGGCTTCACCACCATTACATCGTTGGCGCCGGTCTCCAACAGGTGATCGACGGTGCCGAGCAATTGCTCTTGCAGGTCGATGACTTTCAGGCCCTGAAGCTGATACCAGTAGTAGTCATCTTCGGCCAGGTCGGGCAAAAGGCTGCGCGAGATGCAAATCTCGTAACCGGACAGAAGACGTGCTTCGTCGCGATCGTCCAGGCCTTTCAACTTGGCAACCAGATCCTTTTGCGTGGATCGGCCGCTGACCAGCTCTACCTGCTTGGTCACGCCTTCGCGCCGGAGCGTCCAGGAGGTGTACTGCAGCAGGTTTTCAATCGGATCGGTAAAGGAAAAGACCTTCACCTCGCCGCGAACGCCGTGTACCGAGAAAATCTTGCCGACGACGATCAAGTCATCAGCGGAATCTGGCGTCGCGTTCATATTGCTCAGGCCGCGGCCTTGGCATTTTCCTTCAGCAACTGAGCAACGCGCTCAGAAGGCTGTGCACCAACGCTCAACCAGTGGTTGACGCGCTCTTGGTTCACGGACAGACGGATTTCCTGACCACGGGCAACAGGGTTGAAGAAACCCACGTGCTCTTTGTGGGAACCGTCACGCGGGTTGCGCGAGTCGGTTACGGTCAGTTGGTAAAACGGGCGCTTTTTGGAGCCGCCACGGGCAAGACGGATGGTTAGCATTGAACATCGTTCCTGTAGTCGGTGCTGCAAATCATAATGCACAGCGGGCACACGGGTGCCCGAAAGGCCGCATATTCTCAAGGAATACACGGACATTTGCAAATGCCTTTTTCCGATAGGTCGAGGCTTGCAGCGAGGATTTGCCTATGAGCCGTTGCAAGCAACGGAGTTTGGCCACATGGCCAGGGTATTCATCGGCAAGAGGGATGTGCTTGTGGGAGCAGGCTCCCACAGGGTTCTCGTACCGACGCAATGGGTTACATCTTGGGCATGCCGCCACCGCCGCCGGGCAGCATGCCGCCCATACCGCGCATCATCTTGGCCATGCCGCCCTTGGTCGAGAACTTCTTCATCATCTTCTGCATCTGCTTGTGCTGCTTGATCAAGCGACCGATGTCCTGCACCTGGGTACCCGAGCCCATGGCGATGCGACGCTTGCGCGAGCCGCTGATCACCTCGGGGTCGCGGCGCTCGGCCGGGGTCATGGAATTGATGATGGCTTCCATCTGCTTGAACTGCTTCTCGGCAACGTTCTGGGCGTTGCCCATCTGCGAGAGGTTCACACCGCCGATGCTCGGCAGCTTGTCCATCAGGCCACCGAGGCCGCCCATGGTCTTCATCTGTACGAGCTGGTCGCGGAAGTCTTCGAGGTCGAAGCCCTTGCCCTTCTTCAGCTTCTTGGCCAGCTTGTCGGCCTTGTCCTTGTCCAGCGACTGCTCGGCTTGCTCGATCAGGCTGAGCACGTCGCCCATGCCCAGGATGCGCGAGGCGATGCGGTCGGGGTGGAACGGCTCGAGCGCTTCGCTCTTCTCGCCCATGCCGATGAACTTGATCGGCTTGCCGGTGATGGCACGCACCGACAGTGCGGCACCGCCGCGAGCGTCGCCGTCGACCTTGGTCAGGATCACACCGGTGAGCGGCAGCGCATCACCGAAGGCCTTGGCCGTGTTGGCTGCGTCCTGGCCGGTCATGGCGTCGACCACAAACAGGGTTTCGGCAGGCTTGACCGCCGCGTGCAGCTGCTGGATCTCGCCCATCATCTCGGCGTCGATGTGCAGGCGCCCGGCGGTGTCGAGGATGACCACGTCAATGAACTTGAGCTTGGCCTCGCGGATCGCGGCGTTGGCGATGTCCACGGGCTTCTGGCTGATGTCCGACGGGAAGAAGGTCACGCCGATATCGTTGGCCAGGGTTTCCAGCTGCTTGATGGCTGCCGGGCGGTAGACGTCTGCCGACACCACCATCACCGTCTTCTTCTTGCGCTCCTTGAGGTAGCGCGCCAGCTTGCCGGCGGTGGTGGTCTTGCCCGCACCCTGCAGGCCGGCCATGAGGATGACCGCCGGCGGGGTCACCGCCAGGCTCAGTTCCTCGTTGGCCGCGCCCATCATCTCGACGAGCTCGGCCTGGACGATCTTCACGAACGCCTGGCCTGGGGTCAGGCTGCGCGAAACCTCGGTGCCGACCGCACGCTCCTTGACCTTGTTGACGAAGTCCTTCACCACCGGCAAGGCGACGTCGGCTTCGAGCAGCGCCATGCGCACTTCGCGCAGGGTGTCTTTGATGTTGTCCTCGGTCAGCTTGGCTTTGCCGGTAACGTGGCGAAGCGTCTGCGAGAGGCGGTCTGTAAGGTTTTCAAACATGTCGCGATCCTTTCTGGCTCTGGTTGAGCCGAGGTTGTGGCGGCAAGAGCAGGCCGGCGATTATAACCAAGAGTGGGTGCCACGGACACTGCGCGGTATGCAGTCTTTCGTCGGCGGGCATTTGATGCCAAACTCAGGCACTTTCCGGCTTGTGCTCCACAGGACCTATGCTCCCCTTGTCACCCAGTCTAATCCCCACCCTCGCCGCCGCCTGCCTGTACGCCGCTGCGACTGCCTATCAGGCAACCCGTATCGGCCAAGGCGGCAAGGCTGACAAGCGCGTGCTCTACCTGTTCGGCTTCCTGGCCGTGATTGCCCACGGCTGCGCGTTGTTCTCGCAGTTGCTCACCCCCCTGGGGCTGAGCCTGGACTTCTTCAGCGCGGCCAGCCTGATCGCCGTGGCGGTGATCGCCCTGACCCTGCTGGCCACCAGCCAGATACCCGTGGAAAACCTGCTGGTGCTGCTGTTTCCCCTGGGTCTGGCGACCATTCTGATCGCCCAGTTCGCGCCCGGCGGGACTGCACCGCTGATCCACGAAGAGCCAGGCATTCTCACGCACATCCTGCTGTCCATCCTGGCCTATGGCATGTTCACCATCGCCGTGTTCCAGTCGTTGCTGCTGTTGCTCCAGGACCACCAGCTCAAGCACAAGCATCCGGCAGGGCTGATCAAGAATTTCCCGCCGCTGCAGACCATGGAAAGCCTGCTGTTCGGTTTCATCTGGGCCGGCTGGGCACTGCTGTCGCTGTCACTGATTTCAGGCTGGGTGTTCGTCGAGAACCTGTTCGCGCAACACCTGGTGCACAAGACCCTGCTCGCCTGCCTGGCCTGGATCGTTTTCAGCGTGCTGCTGTGGGGACGCAATCGCCTGGGCTGGCGCGGGCACAAGGCCATTCGCTGGACGCTGGCCGGCTTCTGCCTGCTGATGCTGGCCTATTTCGGCAGCAAGCTGGTTCGCGAATACATTCTGCACATCTGACAGGTCACCCATGGACACTCTGCCCCTAGGGCCGATGCTCGGCGCGCTGGCGCTGGCAATTCTCCTCGCCGCGCTGCTTTGCGCAGTGGAAGCCGCGCTGCACACGCTGGCCGCACAGCGCCCTACCGGGCGCAATGGCGATCGACCGGCGCTGCAGGCGCCGCTGCCCAGCCTGGTGCTGCTCAATACCCTGGCCCGTGCCATGGCGGTGACCCTGGGGGTAACGCTTGGCATCTATCTGCGCGGCGCCCATGGCGCCTGGCTCGGTGGCCTGGGCACCACGCTCGCCCTGCTGGTGCTGGCCGACTACCTGCCACGCCGCCTTGCCCAGCGCTACCCGCGGCCGTTCATCGGCATGGCCAATGCGTTGCTGGCGCCGCCACTCAAGCTGGTCTGGCCGCTGGCATGGCTACTGGACGGCGCCGCACGGCTGCTGGTCGTGCCCTTCGCCCGCAAGGAACCCGGCAAAGGCGCCCAGCAGGAGCCTGCCATACCGCGCAGTGTGCTGGACGAACTGGCCGCCGAAGCGCGCAGCAACAAACCGCACCTGGCCAACAGCATCCATGCGCTGGACAAGATCACCGTCAACGACATCCTGGTGCCGCGCAACGAAATCGACGGCATCAACCTGGAAGATTCGCTGGACGAGATCATCGACCAGCTGATGATCAGCCGCCATACCCGCCTGCCGGTCTTCCACAACGACATCAACCATGTCGAACGGGTGCTCAATACCCGCCAGATCAGCCACCTGCTGCCGCACCGCGAACTCACCATCGAGGCCTTGCTGGCCGCCTGCTATGAGGCTTACTTCGTTCCGGAAAGCACGCCCCTGCAGATGCAGCTGCTGAATTTCCACAAGCAGCAACGCCGATTGGGCATCGTCGTCGACGAATACGGCGAGGTGCAGGGCATCGTCACCCTGGAAGACATTCTGGAAGAGATCGTCGGCGAGTTCGAAGATGACGATGCGCTGGCCAATCCGCATATCCATCCGCAGCTGGATGGCCGCTTCGTGGTCGAAGGCCAGGCCTCCATTCGCGACATCAACAAGAGCCTGGGCTGGCACTTGCCCAGCGATGGCCCCAAGACCTTGAACGGCCTGGTCACCGAGGCGCTGGAAAGCATTCCGGCCAGCGCGGTGTGCCTGAAGATCGGTCGCTATCGCATGGAAATTCTCGAGACCGAGGAAAACCGCGCGTCACGGGTGCTTATATGGCACGCGAGCAGCCTGCCAGCAGCGTGACGGCGGTGTCGCGCCCTCGCAAAACCGGCGCCGCCGCTCGGCAGGCACCGGTCGACTCAGACCTTACAGTTCGACCTTGACCGCTTGCGAGGCGCGCGTGGCCTTGGCCCGGGCTGCCTCGATCGATTCGTCGCGGGCCAGGGCCACGCCCATGCGCCGTTGCCCATTGACCTCGGGCTTGCCGAACAGACGCAGCGCCGTATCCGGTTCGGCCAGTGCCGCGCCGAGGTTGTCGAAGGCGGTCTGGCGAGAGTTGCCTTCGACCAGGATCACCGCCGAGGCGGATGGCCCGAACTGACGAACCAGCGGGATCGGCAACCCGAGAATGGCGCGTGCGTGCAAGGCGAACTGGGACAGATCCTGGGAAATCAGGGTGACCAGGCCGGTATCGTGCGGACGCGGCGAGACCTCGCTGAACCACACCTGATCACCCTTGATGAACAGTTCGACGCCGAACAGGCCGCGCCCACCCAGGGCTTCAGTCACTGCACGCGCCACCCGCTCCGACTCGGCCAGGGCCACCGGGCTCATCGCCTGGGGCTGCCAGGACTCTTGATAGTCGCCCTTCTCCTGCCGGTGGCCAACCGGTGCGCAGAACGTCGTCCCGCCAACGTGGCGGACGGTCAGCAAGGTGATCTCGTAGTCGAAGTCGATGAAACCTTCGATGATCACACGGCCCTTGCCGGCGCGGCCGCCCTCCTGGGCATAGTCCCACGCTTCCTGCACATCGGCCGCCGAGCGCAGCAGGCTCTGGCCCTTGCCCGAAGAGCTCATGACCGGCTTGACCACGCACGGGAAACCCAGGTCCTGCACGGCCCGCGCGTAGTCTTCGAAGGTGTCGGCAAAATGGTACGGCGAGGTCGGCAGGTCCAGCTCTTCGGCGGCCAGGCGGCGAATGCCCTCGCGGTTCATGGTCAGCTGGGCTGCGCGCGCAGTCGGCACCACGGTGAAGCCTTCGGACTCCAGCTCCACCAGCGTGGCGGTGGCGATGGCCTCGATCTCGGGCACGATGTAGTGCGGTTTTTCCGCTTCGATGACCGACCGCAAGGCGGCGCCATCGAGCATGTTGATGACGTGGCTGCGATGGGCCACTTGCATGGCCGGCGCATCGGCGTAACGGTCTACGGCGATGACTTCGACGCCCAGGCGTTGCAGCTCGATCACCACTTCCTTGCCCAGCTCGCCGCAGCCGCACAGCAGTACGCGGGTCGCGGTCGGCGACAGGGGGGTTCCGATACGGGTCATTTCAGGTCCTCAGGGAATCGTCTGGATCGAGGGGCAGCACGCAGGCCGACCCGACAGGGGCGGGCATTTTAACTCAACGCGGCTTTGCGTGCGCCAGTCTCGCCGCCCACAGGCAAGGGCCGGATCAGCCGCCCGCAAATACCAGGCCCTGGGCCACGGCTCGCTCATGGGCGAGGCGCAGCACGGCGCGGCGCTGGTCGTCGCTCATGCGCCCCCACTGGGTAATTTCCGCGGCGGTGCGCTGGCAGCCCGTGCACACATCCTGCTCATCCAGGGCGCAGACACTGATGCAGGGAGACTTGACCGGCTTGGGCAGAGGGTTCACGAGTCCTGCTCGATCAGTTCGCGAGCATAGCGCTGGGCATTGTGCACATAGTGCGCGGCGCTGGCTTCGAGCATGCGCTTCTGGGCTTCGCTCAGCTCACGCACGACCTTGCCCGGGGAGCCCATGACCAGCGATCCATCGGGAATTTCCTTACCCTCGGCAATCAGCGAGTTGGCGCCGATGATGCAGTGCTTGCCGATCCTGGCGCCGTTGAGAATGACGGCGTTGATCCCGATCAGGCTGAAGTCGTCCACAGTGCAGCCATGCAGCATGGCATTGTGGCCAATGGTCACGCCGCGACCGATGGTCAGCGGCACGCCGGCATCGGTATGCATCACGGTGCCGTCCTGCACGTTGCTGTGCTCGCCGATGTCGATCAGCTCGTTGTCGCCGCGCAGCACGGCGCCGAACCACACGCTGGCCCCGGCCTGCAGGCGCACCTTGCCGATGAGGGTGGCATTGGGTGCGACCCAGCTGTCGGGATGGGTTTCGACGCGCGAGTCGCCCAGACGGTATTTCATGTGATCTCCTCGACGCGGCAATGGTCGGCACGGCGCCCCGCCGCACTACGTTCAGATGACGGTCAGATGGCGGTGTAATGCTCGGGAGGCCGATGCAGGCTGATCCGGGCGTCATACATAAGGTTGACGAGTTCGACGATCATGATCGCCGACAATCCCCATATCTTGTACTCGCCGAAGCGATAGCTGGGCACGTACCAGCTGCGACCCTGGTAATCGATGCGGTGGGTGTGCTCGCGTGGGTCCTGCCGAAAGAACTCCAGCGGCACGGAAAACACCGCGGCGATTTCGGCATCGTTGGGTCGGTATTCGACATAGTCGGGAATGATGCCCACGAATGGCGTGACCTTGAGCCCGTGCTTGGACACCAGCGGGCTGAGCGGACCGATGATTTCCACCAGCCCGGGCGGCAGGCCGATTTCCTCTTCGGCTTCGCGCAGAGCGGTGAATATCAGGTCAGGGTCTTGCGGGTCGCGGCGTCCGCCGGGGAAAGCCACTTCGCCACCATGGGTCGAGAGCCCCGAGGCGCGCAGTGTCAGCACCAGCTCGGGCTCGTCGCTGCGGGTGATGGGCAGCAACACGGCCGCTTCGGGAAAACGGCTGTCGGTTTCCAGTGTGCGTGGGGTATGGTTGCTCACTCGGCGAAGTAGCTCGTCCAGCATGGCGTTTCTCGATCCGTGGCCTGCTGGCATGATGCACCAAAAGCCGCTGGCAGCCCAAGCTCGATTTGCCGTGCCGCAGGCTTGCGGCACCTCGGCACTACGGCCAAGATAGCGGCAGCCATCAAGGATCTGAGCATGAATTTCTGCAGCCATTGCGGCAACCCGGTAACCCTGCGCATCCCTACCGGCGATACTCGCCCCCGATTCGTCTGCGGGCATTGCCACCTCGTCCATTACCAGAATCCCAAAGTGGTCGCGGGCTGCATCGCCGTGTGGCAGGACCAGGTCTTGCTGTGCCGCCGGGCCATCGAGCCGCGCCGTGGTTTCTGGACCCTGCCGGCAGGCTTCATGGAAAACGGCGAAACGCTGCAACAGGCTGCCAGCCGGGAAACCGTCGAAGAAGCCTGCGCACAGGTGACCAACCTTGCGTTGTACACCGTGTTCGATCTGCCGCACATCAGCCAGGTGCAGGTGTTCTACCGAGCCGAAATGTCCGAGCCTTCGTTTGCCGTGGGCGAGGAAAGCCTGGAAGTGGGCTTGTTCGCGCAAAATCAGATCCCTTGGGCGGAGCTGGCTTTCCCCACCGTCGGCCGTACCTTAGAATACTATTTCGCCGACCGGCTGGAGCACAGCTACCCGGTTCGCAACGAGTGCCTGGGGCCGCTGCTCGCGCGCTGGCCACAGGCCTGACCCATCGCACCGGCGCCAGCGGCGCGTTTCCATTGCAGGAATATCCCATAGATGCGTTGCCTGACCGCCCTGTTCTGCCTGTGCTTCGCCGTGAGCGCCCAGGCTGCCTTCACCGTTACCGTTGAACGCAAGCCGGTCGACCAGATCGCCCCTGCGGTGCAATCGAGCAAGCGCCTGGGCGTGGACCCGATCGACAAGGTGCTGGTGCTCAAGACCAGTCGCCAGTTGCAGTTGATCAGCGGTGGCGAGCCGCTCAAGAGTTACCGCATCTCGCTGGGCAAGCAACCCCAGGGCGCGAAGGCGCGCGAGGGCGACAAGCGCACGCCCGAGGGCTTCTACTGGCTCGACTGGCGCAAGGTCAGCGATCGCTTCAACCTGGCGATGCACGTTTCCTATCCCAACATCAGCGACTCGGCCCGCGCCCGCCGCGAGGGCGTTCCACCGGGCAGCATGATCATGATCCACGGCACGCCGATCGACGAGGAGTACCCGGAATGGTACTTCGCCACCCTGGACTGGACCGATGGCTGTATCGCCATGAAGAACGACGACATGCGGGAGGTGTGGAGCCTGGTCAAGGACGGCACGATGATCGAGATCCGGCCGTGAGCACGGCGTTCTCTTTACCGACCCAGCCTTGACCTTCCTTCAGCTGTCATAGGAACCATCCTACAACTGGTTCCTTTTTCGAATCCGCCCTTTCCTACTGTCTGTCAGATTCTTCCTACCAACAACCCCTCTCCCCTGCCCGTTCCCTGGGAAGTCCCCCCTCTTAAAGTGGCCGCCTATTGATTGGTCGACGATTGGGGCTGGGCTGCAATGACGATTTTCCGCAAGGACCGGCTGTTATCCGCACTGCTTTTCGCACCCGCCATGGCGCTGGGCGAAACCGGCGCGCAACCGCTGAATGACCAGATCCTGCGTCAGTTCGATACCCAGCGCCACGAGCGCGCCGCTGCCGAACAGGCGCAACGGCTGGAAACCCTTCGTGAAGACGCGGCGGAGCCAGCCAGCCGCGCACCGCAGCGGGTCGAGCAAGGTGATGGCGAGTGCTGGCCGGTGTCCGCGGTGCGCGTGCAGGACAACCAGCTGCTGGACACCGCTGCGCTGCAAGGTGTCCTGCAGCCATGGGTGGCGCCGTGCAGCGGCGTCGATGACATCAACCAGATGCTGCTGGCCTTGACCGGTGCCTACGTGAAGGCCGGCTATATCGCCGCCAGGCCCTATATCGTTCGCATGCCCGCAGCAGATGGCGAGCTGGTCATCGCCATGCTCGAAGGCTTCATCGAATCCATTGAAATCGCCGACGGCAGTGACGACCTGGCGCTGGGCAGCGCTTTCCCTGGGATGATCGGTCGCCCGCTCAAGCTCACCGATGTGGAAAGTGGCCTGGACCAGCTCAACCGGCTGCGCTCCGTCGACCTGATCCTGGACATCGCTCCCGGCGAGCAGGTGGGGGGTACGCGAATCGTTCTGCGCCCACAGGGCACGCACAAATCCTGGACCCTGGGCACCGGACTGAACAACCGTGGCAGCGATGCATCGGGGCGCCACCAGGCACAGCTGAGCCTGAGCCTGGACAACCCGTTTCGTCTCAATGATTCGCTGGCTGCCAGCTATGCCAACAGCCTGGACGGTGGATCGGGCCGCAGTCGCCAAGGCGGGATGTTCTACGAAATACCCTACGGGCGCTGGACCCTGAACGCTTCGGCGAGTCGTTTCGAATCCCGCGCCCCGCTGCCCAACCGCCATGAGGTGGCGCAGAGCCTGGACAGCTATGGCCTGAAGCTGGATCGCAGCCTGTGGCGCAACCAGACGACCCTGCTCAATGGGCACCTGCGCCTGGACCAGACCCGTACCGATCTGCTGTTCGACGGCACTACCGTACGCAACGGTCGCACCACGCTGAGCGTCGCCAGCGTCGGGCTCAACCTGACTCACCTGGGTGATTCGGTGTGGAGTGGCGCCCTCGGCTACTCCCGCGGGCAGGGTTGGCTGGGGGGCGATCGCACACCCCTGCGGCATGACGCGCCGCAACCGCACTTCGAAAAATACCGAGGTACCGTCACTCGCCGATCGCTGTTCGATCTGCTCGATCGACGTTGGGCGTGGAGCAGCGAACTGGACATGCAGTACAGCCCAGACCCGCTACCGAGCCTGGAGCAGATGCGCCTGGCCGGCAGCGCCAGCGTGCGCGGCTATCGCCTGGACAGCCAGCCGGTCTCCAAGGGGGCCACGTTGCGCAACACCCTCAGCACTTCGCAGCTACTCGCCCAAGGCCTGTACCTGATCCCCCAAGCGGGGCTGGACTCGGGCTGGGGCCGGCACACGTACAACCAGGTCGAGACCCAGCACGCCATCGGCTTGAGCGCCGGGGCCACCCTGAGCTGGGCAGACGGCCAGATCACTCTGGATTATCAGCGCGGCCTGCATCGGCGTGCCAGCGCTTCGTCGGAACCAGGTTTCTGGACCTTCGGGCTTTCGCAAGTCTTCTGAAAAACAGGTAGATATCCCCATGACCAAACCATCACGTTGTGTTCAGCGCGACGCCTTGCGCCTGGCAATCGCCGGTGTCGTACTGGCGCCTTACATGGCCAGCGCCGACGTCATCCAGCCGGCCTTCGAGCCGGGTGCCAAACCGATCGTCATGACCAATGCCGGTGCCGCCCCGATTGTCGACATCGTGGCGCCCAATGCCGCCGGTCTTTCGCACAACCGCTACGAGCAATACAACGTCGGTGTCCCCGGCGTGGTGCTGAACAACAGCCTGCAGGCCGGCCGTGCGCACGTCGCCGGCGAATTCTTGAATGTGCGGGCCAACGGCCAGTTCAAGGGCCAGGCGGCAAGCACCATTCTCAACGAAGTGATCGGCCGACGCCGCTCCGACATCAACGGTGAACAAGTGATCTTCGGCCAAGCGGCCGACTATGTACTGAGCAACCCCAACGGGATTTCGCTCAATGGCGCACGGATCAACCTGCAAATGGACAAACAGGCGACCTTTCTGGTTGGCCGGCCGCAGATCGAGAACGGCAGAATCACCGGGCTCAATACCGACGGTGGTATCGACCCCCGCACCGCGCTGAAGGTAGACACCCGCGGGGTGACCGTGAACGGCGGTTCGCTGGCCTTGATCGCCCCCACGATCGACCAGCGCGGGCCGATCAGCGCAGCGCAGAAGCTCGACATTCTGTTGGGCACACACAAGGTCGATGCCAGCGATCTGAAGGTCAGCCACGTCCAGCAGAACGCGTTCAGTACCGACGCGCGCCTGATGGGCGCCATGCACGCCAATCGCATCAATATTCTGAGCACCCGCGAAGGTGCCGGCATCAACATGGGCATCAGTCGGACCGCAGCGCGTGAAGGCATCGAGATCGCTTCGCAGGGCGCACTGAACATGATCAGCACCGCCAAGCGCGATGGCTTGGCCACGCAGGGTGTACTCGACGCCGGCGCTGGCGATGTGCGGCTGAGCTCGGCAGCGAACCTGAACATCAAGTCGGTGGCGATCAGTGGCGCGTCGATCAGCGCCGACGCCGGTGCCGATCTGAACCTGGATACGTTGACCCGCACCGTCGAATCCAGCCGCAGGAGCGGTGTGGAGAACGACTGGTACATCCTGCCTGCAGGGGCGACCACTACCACCGTCGAGCTGACGCATACCGAGCATCTGGCGAATGCGCTGAACGCCACGCAGTCCGTGACCCTGACTGCGGGCAACGATGCCAGGCTCGCCGCCACCCACGTCAACAGCCTCGGCGACGTAGACATTGGCGCGGGCAATACGCTGGAGCTGACCGCCAACGTCGACCGCAGGCTTGACCGCGTCACCGTCAGCAACCGACGCCAGGGCGCTCAACGCCTGGACAGCACGGCCACCCAGACCACTCAGAGCGCAGCCTCGACGCTGATCGACGGCCAATCGATCAGCCTCACGGGACGGGCAATAACAGTCATGGGCAGCGACTTGAACAGTCGCAGCGACCTCAACATCGCAGCAACCGAAGCGGTGGAGATCGGTACCGTCGTTCTGCATGGCTCGGTTGCGCAGGACAGTCGCGAGGGCCACGTGATCGTCCGCCGTTCGGCGACCGAACTGCACGACCGCGAGCAGACCCTGGACCACCGCGGCAGCCGGCTTGCCGCAGGCAATGGCAAGCTCGCCGCCCAGGCCGATCGCGTGGACCTGATAGCCGCGCAGCTGGAGGCCCGGGACATTGACCTGCGAAGCCTTGCGCAAGACCTCAGGGTACAAGGTGCCCAAGCCCACCAGCGTATCGAGAATGCGCGCCAGGACACCGCGCTGTTCAGCGCGTCCGACCGCCGCTACGACCGCAGGCAAAGTACCTATCAAGGCAGCTCCCTCAGCGCCAGTGGCGCCCTGCTTCTGGACGGCAAGCGCGACACCCTGATCGTGGGATCGAGCCTTGCCACCGCTGGCGATCTGACGGTCAAGGCCGAGCGCAACCTGATGGTCGCTGCCGGCCAGCAGAGCAGCGAATCCACCCTCAAGGGCAAGGACTGGAAACTGACCGTTTTCGGCGAACAGACCACGCCAGGCTCCGGCCAGCCAGGCGACGCACAGGGATCTGCCGGGCAGTGGGACGCCGGTGCCGGGATGCGCCAACAGTGGACGCTGGACACCGCCCGGCTGAACACGCATCAAGCCAGCCAGCTCAAGGGCGGTAACGTCGCACTCGAGGCCGGGCAGGGCCTGGCCATCGTCGGCTCGTCGGTACAAGCCGAACAGAACGTGCTGCTCGATGCCGATGACATGCGCATTCTGGCCACCGAGGCGCAACGCAGTTTCCGCAACCAGGAAACCGGAAGAACGGTGGGTTACGAGATCACTGCGGGCGTTGACCGTTTCGGTACCGGCGCCGCTTTCGCCTTGCAGACCGACACCGACGGCCGCAGCGAGAACGTAAACACGCGCAGCTCGATCAAGGCCGGCAACGACGTACGCCTGACCGCGAAGGCACTGACCACCCAGGCCGCGCAGGTGGAAGCAGGCCAGTTGTTGAAGGTGCGCGCCGACCGTGTCCACAATCAGGCCGTTACCGACAGCACCAAGACCGCCCTGGACTACAACAAGATCAAGCTCAGTGCGGGCAGCTCGCTGGACTACGGCGCCATTACCCGTCAGGTACAGAAGCTGTGGAGCGGGGTCGACCAGACCAGCCTGTATGCCAGTGGCCTGGAGGATGGCCTGCTGCCGTGGAGCGTGGGCATCAATCTCAAGGGTGACTACCTGGACCGCAATACCCAGTCGCTGACGCACATTGCCCGGGTGTCGCAGTTCAAGGGGGGTGAGCTCGATATCGCTGTGACCGGCAAGCTGCACGATATCGGTACCCAGTACGAAAGCACGATCGGCGCCATCGCGCTGAGCGCGGACAGGCATGTCATGGACGCTGCCAGAAACAGCGTGCGTAGCGCAATCGACGCGTTGGGGGTGGACGCCATTGCCAGGCTGGAAACCTCGACCGGCGCCGACTGGGCCATGGGCGCCGCAGCCCGCGGTCACAGCAGCGCACAATACAAGACGGTGGATACGGCAGTAGTCGGCAGTCTGCTCGGCAACAACGGCATCCGTATCCAGCTGGGCACCGATGGCCTGTATGAAGGCACGGTCATGAGCAGTGTGCAGGGGCCAATCCAGATCCACAGCGGCGGTAACCTGCAGTTCCTGCAAGCCGGCAACAGTATCGTCAAGCATGACGATGGCACGCGCGGGCGGGGCGCAGCGCAGCTCAATGGGGTGGTCGCACCAGCCCCTGTGGTTCAGGGTGGCGCCATCGGCGGCAGCGGGCAATACACCGTACTCGACAGTACCCAGACCTTCGCCGTCGGCGCCAGGCTGGACACCCCCGGCGCCGTTACATTGAGCGCGCAAGGCAACGTGATGCTGCAGGGCACTGCCATCGGCTCGCAACAGACGCCGGTGGGCAGCCTGTCGATCGACGCTGGCCAGAGTGTCGTGGCACTGGCCGGCATCGACACTGCC
Organism: Pseudomonas sp. CFBP 13602; assembly: GCF_014842725.1. Taxonomy (NCBI): domain Bacteria; kingdom Pseudomonadati; phylum Pseudomonadota; class Gammaproteobacteria; order Pseudomonadales; family Pseudomonadaceae; genus Pseudomonas; species Pseudomonas sp. CFBP 13602. The sequence continues at coordinate 124,774 of NZ_JACYVT010000003.1, forward strand.
AGGGCCCAAGGCAATGTCTATGGCGGCAGCGGTTCGCTCAAGGTCAGCGCCAGGCCATCGACAGGCGGCTTGCCGGTGGCAGGCAGCGCAGGCTTCGAATTCGGTCAGACTGCGGAGGATTCGGCACTGCGTCGCGGCGCACAGTGGCATGTGCTCAACGACATGGCGGTCACGGCAGGCAGTGACCATGCGGCAGCGATACTGCTCGAAGGCCTGCACGCCACGGCCGACCGGATCAAGCTGGACGCACGCAAGGGGGGTATCGCCGTGATCGCCGCGCGGTCGACCAGCGATCGCGACAACAAGCTGATTTCCGCCACCTTCAGCCTGGGTGGCCATTCAGGCGGCGCGAAGCAGTCCTACGCACTCGATGAGTTCAACGTTCAGTTCAAGCTCGACTACGACAAGCTCAAGAGCGACACCTATGCCAACGCCAGGCTCACCGCGGGCACAGTGGAATACAACAGCCCGGGCGAGCTGTTGCTGGGCGGCGCGCAAGTGCATGCCGGCACAATAAGCGGTTCGGTGGGCAGCCTGCGGGCAGTCAGCGTCAGGGACAACGTTGACGCGACCAAGGTCAATGCCGAGGCCGAAGTCGGCAAGGGTGGCGATCCGTGGGGCGCGATCGGCAGCCTGGCAAAGCTGGCAGGCGAGTGGGGGAGCAAGGGCAAGCAGCGCCTGGACCAGTTGAATGCCGCCTACTCCACCGATATCTCGGCCAAGCTGGGCTTCGACATGCGTCGCGAACTGCGCGATACCGTGGCCCAGAGTACCGTACTCAATGGCCGCGACACCCTGGGCCTGGAGGTCTTGGGGACAACCCAGTTGGTCGGCGCACAATTGCAGACCAGCGGCACTGCGCTGCATCCGGACCCGAACTCGATGCAGACCAGTGACCTGACTGCGCGCGACCGACTGGTAACGGTCTCCCTGCTGGCGCTGACGCCGTCACTGGGTGCGATCAAGGACCTGTACAGCCATCTGCAGAAGGACAAGCCCGAAGAGGTGATGATCGATACCGGGCTGTTCCGCGCCGGCGGGCACAACCGCACTCAGTATCTGACAGGGGGCGTGGAAAAACTCGCGCTCTGAGCATGACTCTCCGCCGGCCCGACATCCGTTTGGGCCGCATCCTACGATGGGCCGCGCGCGCTGCCGCTATCGCGTCCGCCCCACCCTTCCTAAGGTAGCTCTCGTGCATCGGCCCCCAGGTCGATGCACAGCCAATCCTGGACCTAAGGAAAGACCTCGATGCCTCATACCATGGAACAATTGCGCCACCTGACCCTGCGCTCGCTGCCGCTGGCCATCGCCAGCGCGCTGCTGGTGCCCTGCTCCCCTGCCTGGGCCGATGGCCTGACCGCGTTTGCGGGTGGCGAAACGGCGCCAATCATCAACGGCCAGTACAAAGTACCGGTCATCGACATCGTTGCGCCCAATGCCAACGGCCTTTCGCACAACGTCTACAGCGAATACAACGTCGGCACCCAGGGCCTGGTGCTCAACAACAGCCTGGTGGCTGGAAAGAGTGAAATGGCCGGCGAGCTGAAGGCCAATCCACAACTGGGCGGCACGGCCGCCAGCACCATCCTCAACGAGGTGGTCGGCCACAACCGTTCCAACATCAACGGCCCGCAAGTGGTTTTCGGCGCCGCGGCAGACTATGTCCTGGCCAACCCGAATGGCATCACGCTCAACGGCGCAAGCCTGGTCAACGCGCCACGAGCCACCTTCGTGGTCGGCGCGGCCACTGTCCAGGACGGTCGGCTGACAACGTTCGATACGCAGGCCACCGACCAGTTGCTGCGTGTCGACAGCGGCGGTGTCAGCAACCCGGCCGGCAGCCTGGCGCTGATAGCACCCAGTATCGTCAGCAGCGGGCCAATGGCCGCAGGCGCCGATATCGACCTGGTGCTGGGCAGCAATGTCGTCGACTACGCCAGCAATGGTGTGATCGGCAGCACGCGCACGACCAAACTCATCGATGCCAACCTGCTCGGCGCGATGGCCACGGACAAGCGCATCCGCATCGTCAGCAGTGAGGAAGGCGCGGGTATCAAGATGCCAGGCGCTCGACTCACGGCCGGTCAAGGCATCCGTATCGAATCGGCCGGCGACCTCACGCTGCATGCACCTGCGCGCGCCGGCAAGCCACAGACCCCCACCGAACTGCACGGCGGAGCGGGCGAGATCCACCTGGCAGCCGGCCGTCAGCTCAATCTGGGCGCGGCACGCCTGGCCAGCGAAGCCGATGTGCGCCTGCTCGCCGACGGTGTGCGCAGCCAGGGTGCGGAGATCAACAGCGGCGGCCTGTTGAAGGTCAACGCGGCATCCATGGTCAATACCGGCTCAAGTCGCCTGCAGGGCGGCACGGTATCGCTGGATGTCAGCGGCAAACTGGCTGATACCGGTACCGAGTACGCCAGCACCCTGGGCAAGATCGCCATCCATGCCGACAGCCATGAGATGAAGGCGGCCATGCACAAGGTCCAGGCGGGCGCGGCAACCACCAGCACAGCCAAGGCCGGCAGCCTGAGCGCGGCCGAAGGCATCGACATCCGCCTGACCGGCAGTGGTCGCTACGAAGGCACCCGCATCGGCACCTCGCAAGGCGCGGTGCAGATCGACGCCGGTGCCAACCTGGCGTTCAACCCCGCCCACGCCACCCTCGACCGCATGGGCAAGGACGGCGCTTACCAGCAACGCACGGCGAGCAAGGCGCGGATCGATGCGCCAGGCGACGTGATCCTGCGCGCCAGCGGCGATGTGCAGCTCAACGGTGTGGACATAGGCACGCCGGACAAGCCCGCTGGCAGTCTGAAGGTGACGGCGGGAGGCACCCTCACCAGCCTCGCGGCCGTGGACAAGACAACCCTCAAGGGTGGTGGTGAATCCAGGAGTGCCGAAGGTCTGCATACCTTCGGTCAACGAGACGAAAGCACGCAACATCAGCACGGCAATCAGTGGCAGGTAAAGGGCGACATGGCGCTGCAGGCCGGCGCTCGCAAGGCACGCGCCCTGCACCTGCAGGGTGTCCAGGCCGACGCAGCCAGCATGAAGCTGGCGGCCACCGCAGGCGGTGTCTATCTGGAAAGCGCCAGCGACCAGCGTCAATCGGACCGCAAGCAACTGAGCGCCGATGCCAGTGATCCGCTCAAGCCGGCTCTTGGCCTCAGCTACCGCAACGAGCAGCAGCAGACACAGCACAATGCGCAGCTACGAGCTGCGACGCTCAGGCTCGATAGCCAGATGGATGCACGTCTGGACGGCGCACGTCTGCAGGCCGACAACCTGAGCGGCAACGTCAAGGGCAAGCTGGCGATCACTCATCGCGCCGACAGCACGCAAATCCTCGGTGTCGAGGGGCGTGTCGTGCTGGCCGAAGGTACGGCTCCAGGCACAATGCTCAATGAAGTGGCAGCGCTGGGCGGCAAGTGGAATTCGCCGGTCAAGGAAGCTCTGGCGCAGCAGTCCAACGCTGGCAAAGGCGAAGTCGAACAGGCCAATTTCGAGTTCACCCGCACCGACAAAACGGGCGTGAGCGAACAATCCGGAATGTTCAGCAGCGAGCCCATGAGCCTCAAAGTTGCCCGAGGCACGACTCACGCAATGGCAGCAGGCGCCCATGAACTGCAGACCAGCCACAAGCTAGCCACGGGCAACACAGGCCTGGAGGCGGTCAAGCGGTTGTATGAGCAGGTACGCATCCGCTGAGGGGAACGTGGCGACTCACAGATCGTGCAGTCGCCACACTTCGAAGGCAGGGGTTTCATACGGGTGGGCCAGGCGCAATGCCTGGACCACCGGTTCGATGAGTGAATCGGCCACTACCAGCTCGACCTTCCACTCTTCGACCTTTTCCAGTGTATCGGCCTGACCCAGAAATGGCTGGCTGCCATCACAGGGCCGAAACTGACCGTGCCCCAACACCTGCCATGCGCAGTTGTCGTAAGCACCGATGCGACCGCCACCGGCGGCGAATACAGCGCTCTTGACGGCTTCGACATGGCTGTCGGGAACGAAGAAGGCCAGTTTGAACATCTGCTGGTTCACCGACCTGTCAGTTCACCCACACGCGGGCATTGCGGAACATGCGCATCCAGGCGCCGTCCTCGTTCCACTCCTCAGGCTTCCAGGAGTTCTGCACAGCACGGAATACCCGCTCCGGGTGCGGCATCATGATGGTCACGCGGCCGTCGCGGCTGGTCAATCCGGTGATCCCGCGCGGCGAGCCGTTCGGGTTGGCCGGGTACTGCTCGGTGACCTTGCCGTGGTTGTCGACGAAGCGCAGCGCCACGCAGCCCGACACATCGGCTTGCACCAAGGCGTCCGCGGTGGCGAATTCGGCATGACCTTCACCGTGGGCGATGGCGATCGGCATGCGCGAACCGGCCATGCCCTGCAGGAAGATCGAGTTGGACTCCTGCACCTGGACCATGGCAACCCGCGCCTCGAACTGCTCGGACCGGTTGCGCACGAAGTGCGGCCAGAACTCGCTGCCTGGAATCAGCTCGTGCAAGTTGGACATCATCTGGCAGCCGTTGCACACGCCGAGGGTGAAGCTGTCGCTACGCTCGAAGTACTGCTGGAACGCATCACGGGCACGGGCGTTGAACAGTGCCGACTTGGCCCAGCCTTCACCGGCACCCAGGACGTCGCCGTAGGAGAAACCGCCACAGGCGACCAGTCCCTTGAACTCGTTCAGGTCGACACGTCCGGCGAGGATGTCGCTCATGTGCACGTCGATGGCGTTGAAGCCGGCGCGGTCGAAGGCCGCAGCCATTTCGACCTGGCCGTTGACGCCCTGCTCGCGCAGCACGGCCACCTGTGGGCGTACGTTTTTCTTGATGTACGGGGCGGCGATGTCTTCGTTGACGTCGAAGCTGAGGTTGAAGCTCAGCCCTGGATTGTCTTCTTCGAGCAGCGCGTCGAATTCCTGATCGGCACCGGCAGCGTTGTCACGCAGACGCTGGATCTGGTAGCTGGTCTCGGCCCACTGGCGTTGCAGCAGGCGGCGTTCGCCGCTGAACAACACGTCGTCGTGGTAGCGAATGTTCACCGCGCCGTTGTTGATCGGCTGGCCGACCACCGCCACGCAGTCGTTGCCCAGGCCAGCGGCGCTGAACTGCGCGAGGATCATCGGCGTAGCGTCCTGACGCACCTGGATGACCGCGCCCAGTTCCTCGTTGAACAGCACAGCTGCGATTTCCTCGCGGCTGTGCGCCACGGTGGCCAGTTGCAGGTTGAGACCGCAGTGACCGGCGAAGGCCATTTCCACCGTGCTGGCCAGCAGGCCACCGTCGGAACGGTCATGGTAGGCCAGCAAGTGGCCGTCGGCGTTGAGGCCCTGGATCACAGCGAAGAACGCCTTGAGGTCCTCGGCATCGTCGACGTCCGGCGCGCGGCTGGCCAACTTGCCGTGTGCCTGGGCCAGGATCGAGGCGCCCATGCGGTTCTGGCCACGCCCCAGGTCGATGAGGATCAGGTCGGTTTCACCCTTGTCCATGCGCAGTTGCGGAGTCAGGGTCTTGCGAATGTCGACCACGGGCGCGAAGCCGGTGATGATCAGCGACATCGGCGAGGTCACGCTCTTGTCGGTGCCCTCTTCGCTCCACTGGGTCTTCATGGACATGGAGTCCTTGCCGACCGGAATGGTGATGCCCAGCTCGGGGCACAGCTGCATGCCGACCGCTTGCACGGCATCGTACAGACGCGCGTCCTCGCCCGGATGGCCAGCAGCGGACATCCAGTTGGCGGACAGCTTGATATCGGAGATTTTCGCGATGCTGGACGCGGCGATGTTGGTCAGGGTTTCACCGACCGCCATGCGTGCCGAAGCCGGGGCATCGAGCAGCGCCAGCGGCGTGCGTTCGCCCATGGCCATGGCCTCGCCGCTGTAGACGTCGAAGCTGGTGGCGGTGACGGCGACATCGGCCACCGGTACCTGCCACGGGCCGACCATCTGGTCGCGTGCCACCAGGCCGGTGATGGTGCGGTCGCCAATGGTGATCAGAAAGCTCTTGCTGGCCACCGCAGGGTGATGCAGGACGCGTTCGATGCAGTCGGCCAGGTCCAGCTGGGCCGGATCGAAGTCATCGCCCAGCTCCTGCTCACGCACGGCACTGCGGTGCATGCGCGGCGCCTTGCCCAGCAGCACTTCGAGCGGCATGTCGACCGGGTTGTTGCCGAAGTGGCTGTCGGTGACGGTCAACTGCGGCTCGGCAGTGGCCTCGCCGACGACGGCGAACGGGCAGCGCTCGCGCTCGCAGATGGCCTGGAAACGCTCGAAGTCGGCGGCGTCCACGGCCAGCACGTAGCGTTCCTGGGATTCGTTGCTCCAGATTTCCAGCGGGGCCATGCCCGGCTCGTCGTTGGGTACGTTGCGCAGCTCGAAGCGGCCGCCACGGCCACCGTCGTTGACCAGTTCGGGGAATGCGTTGGACAGGCCGCCCGCGCCTACGTCGTGGATGAAGCTGATGGGATTCCTGTCGCCCAGCTGCCAGCAACGGTCGATGACTTCCTGGCAGCGACGCTCCATCTCCGGGTTTTCGCGCTGTACCGAAGCGAAGTCCAGGTCCGCCGAGCTGGTGCCGGTGGCCATGGAGGAAGCAGCGCCGCCACCCAGGCCGATGAGCATGGCCGGACCACCGAGCACGATCAGTTTGGAACCGACGGTGATCTCGCCTTTCTGCACGTGTTCGGCGCGGATGTTACCCATCCCGCCGGCGAGCATGATCGGCTTGTGGTAGCCGCGCACTTCTTCACCGTGGGGGGTGTCGATGCGCTGCTCGAACGTGCGGAAATAGCCAGTCAGGGCCGGGCGACCGAATTCGTTGTTGAACGCCGCGCCGCCCAGCGGGCCGTCGATCATGATGTCCAGCGCGGTGACGATGCGCTCGGGCTTGCCGTAGGGTTTTTCCCACGGCTGTTCGAAACCGGGAATGTTCAGGTTGGACACGGTGAAACCGGTCAGGCCAGCCTTGGGCTTGGCGCCGCGGCCGGTCGCGCCTTCATCGCGGATCTCGCCGCCGGAGCCGGTGGAGGCGCCCGGAAAGGGCGCGATCGCCGTCGGGTGGTTATGGGTTTCCACCTTCATTAGGATGTGCACCGGCTCCTGCACCGCGCCGTACTGGCGGGTTTCAGGGTTCGGGAAGAAACGCCCGGCGACGCTGCCGACGATGACCGAAGCGTTGTCCTTGTAGGCTGACAGCACGCCTTCGCCGTGCATCTGATAGGTGTTCTTGATCATGCCGAACAGGCTTTTTTCCTGGCTCTGACCGTCGATATCCCAACTGGCGTTGAAAATCTTGTGGCGGCAGTGCTCGGAGTTGGCCTGGGCGAACATCATCAGCTCGATGTCGTGCGGATTGCGCGCCAGCCCCTGGAAGCTGCTGACCAGGTAGTCGATTTCGTCTTCGGCCAGGGCCAGGCCCAGCTCGACGTTGGCCCTTTCCAGCGCAGCACGACCGCCACCCAGGATATCCACCGCGGTGAGTGGCTTGGGTTCGGCGTGACGGAACAAGCCGGCGGCGTCTTCCAGACGGGCCAGCACCACCTGGGTCATGCGATCGTGCAGGACGGCACCGATCAGCTCGGCTTCGGCTTCGCTGAAATCACCAGACACATAAAAGGCAATGCCGCGCTCCAGACGCTGAACCTGGGTCAGGCCGCAGTTGTGCGCGATATCGCTGGCCTTGCTCGACCACGGCGAAATCGTACCGAAGCGCGGCAGCACCAGGAACAGCCGCCCGGTGGGCTCCTGAACGGGAACGCTGGGACCGTACTTGAGCAGACGGGCAAGGACTTGCCGGTCGTCGCTGGCCAGCTCGCCTTCGACTTCGGCGAAGTGGGCGAATTCAGCATACAGGCCAGTAACAGCGGGGACCTTCTGGCTCAGTTGCTCGAGTAATTTACCGTGGCGAAAGGCAGAAAGGGCAGGAGCGCCGCGCAGGATCAACATCGTCGGGACAGCCTCGAAAGGGGGTGTGCTTGGAGGCCGTGCATTCTAGCCTAAACCATTCACCTAGGCACCCGACGGATGGAAAAACAGCGCGATCGTTCGTCAGATCCCTTGCCGGGGGCCGGTAAGAGGTTGCGCTGCGCTCTACCAGACTCCTTCGCCTGCTGTCGAGATATGGCTCGAGCGACCGTTTGCGTATACTGCACCCATGCTCACCCAGACCGTCTTACGCTCGCGCTGCGCCAAATGGCTCTTCGCAACCGGACTTCTCCTGCTGCTCAGTGGCTGCGTTGATAAACCCAGCACACTCGAACGGATCAAGGAGGACGGCGTGCTGCGCGTCATAACCCGCAACAGCCCGGCCACCTACTTCCAGGATCGCAACGGCGAAACCGGCTTCGAGTACGAGCTGGTCAAGCGTTTCGCCGATGACCTGGGCGTGAAACTCCAGATCGAAACCGCCGACAACCTCGACGATATCTTCGCCGGCCTGAGCCAGCCCCAGGGCCCGGTGCTGGCGGCTGCGGGGCTGGTCACCAGCGAGGCGCGGGAACAACAGGCGCGCTTCTCGCACCCCTATCTGGAGGTCATGCCGCAGGTCATCTATCGCAACGGCCAGAACCGCCCCACCGATGCCGCCGAGCTGGTGGGCAAGAAGATCATGGTGCTCAAGGGCAGCAGCCACGCCGAGCAACTGGCCAAATTGAAGCTGCAGTACCCGGCGCTCGAGTACGAAGAGTCCGACGCGGTGGAGGTGGTGGATCTGCTGCGCATGGTCGACGAGGGGCAGATCGACCTGACTCTGGTCGATTCCAACGAAGTGGCCATGAACCAGGTGTACTTCCCCAACGTGCGGGTCGCCTTCGACCTGGGCGATGGCCGCGACCAGCGCTGGGCCGTTGCCGGGGGCGAAGACAACAGCCTGCTGAACGAGGTCAACGGCTTCATCGACAAGGTCAAGGGCAACGGCACCCTGCAGCGCCTCAAAGACCGCTACTACGGCCATGTCGATGTGCTCGGCTACGTCGGCGCCTACACCTTCGCCCAGCACCTGCAACAGCGCCTGCCCAAGTTCGAGAAAACCTTCCAGGCCTCGGCCAAGCAGGAGAAGGTCGACTGGCGGCTGCTGGCCGCCATCGGTTATCAAGAGTCCATGTGGCAGGCCAGCGTGACCTCCAAGACCGGGGTGCGGGGCCTGATGATGCTGACCCAGAACACTGCCCAGGCCATGGGCGTGAGCAACCGCCTGGACCCCAAGCAGAGCATCAATGGCGGCGCCAAGTACTTCGCCTATGTCAAGGATCAGCTCGACGCCGGCATTCAGGAACCCGACCGGACCTGGTTCGCCCTGGCGGCCTACAACGTGGGCAGTGGCCACCTCGACGACGCGCGCAAGCTGGCAGAAGGTGAAGGGCTGAACCCGAACAAGTGGCTGGATGTGAAGAAGATGCTGCCGCGCCTGGCGCAGAAGAAGTGGTACAGCAAGACCCGCTACGGCTATGCCCGCGGCGGCGAGCCAGTGCACTTCGTGGCCAACATCCGCCGCTACTACGACATCCTCACCTGGGTGACCCAGCCACAGCTCGAAGGCAGCCAGGTCGCCGATGGCAATCTGCACGTGCCTGGTGTGGACCAAACTAAGCCCTCACAGCAGACGCCGCCGCTCTAAGAGCACCCGAGTGATCCTGTGGGAGCGGGCTCTGCCCGCGAAAAGGCCCTCGGCAGCACTCCCTCCTTCAATCTCAGCCCTTCGCCCGACGCGCCCTGAAAAATTCGCTCAATATCGCCCCGCACTCTTCAGCCAACACGCCACCCTCCACCACCAACCGATGGTTCAGGAAGCCTTGGCTGAAAAACTGCCCCTGACTCTGCACCACGCCCGCCTTGGGTTCGAGCGCGCCGAACACCACCCGGGCGATGCGCGCATGGACGATCAGCCCGGCGCACATGCTGCAAGGCTCCAGGGTGACGTACAGGGTGCTGCCCGGCAGGCGATAGTTGTGCACGGACTGCGCGGCGTTGCGGATGGCCACCATCTCGGCATGGGCACTGGGGTCGCTGCCACTGATGGGGCAGTTGAAGCCGCGGCCGACGATCTCGCCGTCCTGCACCACGACTGCGCCCACAGGCACTTCGCCCAGCGCCGCACCCTGAGCGGCCAGCTCTAGCGCCTGGGCCATGAAAAACCGATCGCGGCTGCGATCAATGATCTTGGGTTGTTTCAACGTTCAGGAAACCTCTATTGCCGCCATGAGTCCGGTTTCCATGTGATCGATCACATGGCAATGGAACATCCAGATACCAGGATTATCCGCCACCAGCGCCACCTGGGCACGCTCGTTCTTTCCCAGCAAGAACGTATCGGTGAAATAAGGAATGATCTTGCGCCTGTTGGAGGCAATCACCTTGAAACTCATGCCGTGCAGGTGGATAGGATGCTGGTACTGAGTCATGTTCTTCAACTCCAGCACGTAGCTCTTGCCCAACTGCAGCTTGGCAATGGGGCGGTCGGCGCAGGTCTTGTCGGTGATGTCCCAGGCGATGCCGTTGATCTGCCACAGGCTGGGCGGCTTGCCCTCGGTCGTATCCGACACCTCGCCGACCCATTCGAAGTTGAAATTGAGCTTCTCGGCATTGGCCAGGTCCGGCTCGGCGATCGGATTGGGCGGTAACGCCGGCGGCCAATCGGTCGGCGCCGCTGCGGCCTGCACCGAGCGCAGCGTGCCCAGGCGAACCGGACCGTCACGTATGGCGATCTCTTCACCGGCAGGTGGCATCTTGACTGCAAGACAAACCCGCATGCCGGGGCCCATCCAGTAATCCTTGCCGAACGCGCGCGGTTCGATGGGGTTGCCGTCCAGTGCATACAGGCGCATATCGGCATTGCCACGGAAGTTCAGGCGATAGGTGGCTGTGTTGTCCAGGTTGAGAATGCGCACCCTGACGACTTGACCCGCCGGCAGATCGACCGTCGCCCGATGTACCCCGTTGATCGTCGACAGCCGGCCCAGGGTGCCGTTGCGCGCCGCTTCGCGGGGGATGCTGAACGGCAGGAACGCGCCCTCCTCGTCCACGTGCCAGTTCTTCAGGTTGAGCACCGCTTCGTGCGCGAAGCCGGTGGGGTCGCGCTCCTCGACGATCAACGGCCCGACCAGGCCGCGGCCCAGTTCCTCGCTGCTGGCCACGTGCGGGTGATACCAGTAGCTGCCGGCGTCCGGCACACGAAACCGGTAGTCGAAGTATTCACCGGGCTTGACCGGCAACTGCGACACGTAGGGCACGCCGTCCATGTCCAGCGGCAGGCGAATGCCATGCCAGTGGATGGTGGTTTCCACCGGCAGCTGGTTGATGAAGCGCACCCGCAGCCATTCGCCCTGGCGCACCCGCAGCTCACGCCCGGGTGCCGAACCACCGAACGCCCAGGCCGGAGTCTGATGACCTGCCACCAACTCGACATCCAGCGGCGCGGCAATCAGCTGATAGTCCACGCCGGCCTGGTCCACAGGCGTACCCAACCAATAACGGGCAGCGCCCCCGGCACCCACGCCGACCGCGACAACGCCCGCCAGGCCACCGAGGAATCGTCGACGAGTGAAAGACATGGCTATGGGCACCTGCGTGATGAACGTGAAAGGCCGACACCATACACCTGCAATTGAGAAAGATTAAGACTTGCGCCGCCGCGCGGTTGGGTGTCGGACAGATCGCATGCACCGCCGACGCGGCTTGCGCCGCTGCTACAGGGGCACATGATGTCTGGCCCTGTACGTCATGGCCTGATCACGCCGGGTGGGGCCAGGGACGGATCCAGGTAGGTGAACGGCGCTTCGCGTACGGTCAGCGCCAAGCGCCAGTCCGCTTTGACCACCCCGTCGCCGCGGCCCATCGACGGCAGGTAGTACTCGCCGGGGTCCAGGGTGATGTTGGTCTGCTGGCCGGCACCGGCATCGACGATGCGCAGTGCTGTCACGTCGTGCAGTTGCGCCAGACCTGGAACACCCTTGTAGGTGGACGCGTGAGTGTCACCGACCAAGGCGATCCATTTGCCCCGGCCGGGCAATGCGGTGCGTGCTGCAATGACGCGACTGGCGTGGTAGCTGAACACCCGCTGGCGCAGCGTCTGGCCGGCGCCGTAGAGGTCGTCCATGCCATCGAGTCGATAGCTGGCCGCGCAATCCAGGGCGCGCACCTGGATACCCTCGCGCCGCGCAGCCTGCACCAGCGTGGTGAAGTTGTACTGTCGAGCCGGATCGGTACGATGGCCAAGATCCTGATCGCGCAGATAGTCCTGCAGCCCACTGGGCAGCCGGCCATCACTGGCCACCTGGTTCAGATCGGCCTGATGCAGATCGGTCATCAAGTGCTCCATGTACAGCGTGTCGACACCGTCGCCGGCCAGCGCCCGCATGTTCTCGATCAGGAAACGCTTGCTGGCGATAGCCTGATGAGACTCACCGATGACCAGTGCCCCGGATTCGTCCAACAGTCGGCGCACGGCGGTATAGGGCGGCAGCGAAGCATCGGGCACAGGCAACGGCGATCTGCCGGGCGAGCGCCATTCGGCGATGAATGCGTTGGCGTCCTCGATCAGTTGAACACGCAGCTTGTTGAGGCTGTCGAGCACCGGATTGAGCGGCGTGTAGGGGTCGAAGTATTCACCGGAGAGCATCTTGCGAAACTGGTCGCTCAACAGCTCGCCGGTGGCAGCGCGAGCCACCAGCGGTACTTCGTAGCGAGTCGCCGAAACCTCGAACTGCACGTAGCTCACCGGTGGCGGTTCAAGTTCCATTTGCCGTGACACGCTCAGGCAGCCGCCACCGCCCCGCAGGCAACCGGTCGGCATCAGTTCCCATTGCAATTGGTCGTTGAAACGCACCGGGTAATTACCGGTGAAGGCATAGGGGCGCTGCGGATCGACGATCAACCAGTAACGCAGGCTGGGGTCGTAGCGCACGCGATACAGATCGCCGTGCAAGCGGATCATCTGCTCCCCCTCGACTGCCAGCAGCCCTTCGGCACTGGGCAGCAAAGGCGTCAGCGCGGACACCTGAGGTCGCGACTGCAGTGGCTGGAGTTCGGCGCTCTGCGGGGCTCGCTGGGAAATCAGCAGGATCATGTTCAGCAGCAACTCGATACCGCTGAATATCGATGCATACAAGGCGGCGCGACGGTCCGTGGCGGCGCCCGCATTCACCGCACGTTCCACATTGAGGGCGAATTTTCCGGCGCTCGCCACCACCACGATCAATGCGATCGGCCAGCTGACCATGGCTGCCGCGCCGAACAAGTGCACGCCTGCACCCAGATAACCGATCCACAACTGCTGGCGCAACTCGCTGTTGCTGTGCAACTGCAGGTTGGCCTCGGCCAGCATCTGCTCGCGGGTTTGCCCTTGCAGCCAGTGGGCCGCATCGGCTGCGATGGATGGCCAGGACACCTTTGCTGCGAACAGCGCCAGCGGCTTCTTCGCCAGCAGCGCCAGGCTGCGCGCACGCGCCAATGCAGCCGCCGGCTCCAGCAGCCTGCCGTGGTCGAGCAAGCGCTCCCGGCGCTGCACGTCCTGCAGCTGCTGGTGCAACCATGCCTGCGCCGCTTTCACATCGGCGAACACTTCAAACGCCTTGTCGCGACCGGCCAGGTACAACAGACACTCGCCCCCGCTGGCCTTGAAACACAACACACTGGCGAACCCGTGGCCGGCAATCTGCAGCGTGCTGACCGTAACGCCGTGGCTCGGCGGATGGCTACCGGTCAAGTCGGCCAAGGTCGGTGCCATGGCGTACTCGCAACCCAGACCGTCGAACACACATTGCACCTGTTGGCGCATCATGGCCCCGGCCTGAGCTGCATCCACGGCGGCGCGCAGGCAGTTGATGCGGATCAGCGTCTGCACCCCTGGCCCATTGTCGGTCCAGAACGTCGCCAGCGCTTGGCGATAGGCCGCCGCGAAATCGATGTGCCATAACGCGTTGAGTACCTTGTCGGGCGCCAGTCTTACCTCGTTGCGCTCATCGAACCAGCCTGCCCGCGCATCGCCCGTGTAGAACCCGCCCATGACATGCAGCAAGTCGGCATTATCCTGGTCGCTCGCGCGGAACCGCCGCATCACCAGTTCGGTAAACGTCATCGTTTCACTGGGCGGGCCCATGTGCGCGTAGCCACTGAAGGAGCGATGGCTGGACTGCGCATTGTCGAAGCGATGCCAGTAAAAAGCGTCGGGGTGGGTGTCGATGGCCATGGACGCGAGCAGTTGGGTGGCAGTGGCGACAGCCATTTGGTGCAGATCCGGCACTTGTTGTGTGACCTGCCGTGCGATGCCTGCGAGCACATCGCCTAATTGCGTATTGGGAAGTACATCAGTCATATCAAAGGGATCGGTTTCTGAAGGAGCTGCGAGTGTGGCAAGTGCCCTGGACCCTCCTGGCCTACATATTTGGCCTCACCGTTCAGGCACCTCACTACGACCCGACACCCTTGCTGCCACCGTCATCGAGGTAAACTCTGGCCACCCCTATATACAGGACTCCGGGCCATGATCGACTTCAACAACAAAGGCTTCTTCAAACTCAAGCAAAACGCCGAATACGCCGAACGCGTCACTGCCCTGCTGCTGGATGACGAGCAGGTGGTCGACGCCTACAAGTCCATGCGCGACGGCGTGGTGTTCACCAACAAACGGATCATCGCGGTGAACGTGCAGGGCTTGACCGGCAGCAAGAAGGACTTCACCTCCCTGCCCTACAAGAACATCGTGGCGTACTCGATCGAAACGTCGGGCACGTTCGATCTGGATTCGGAGCTGGAGGTGTATTTTTCGGCGCTGGGGAAGGTGCGCTTCGAGTTCTCGGGGAAGACGTCGATGGTGGAGATTTCGCGGCTGATTGCGGGGCATGTGTTGAAGTGAGCTGATTGGTCATCGACCACGGCGCCCTACGTTTTTCCTGTCATTTCGTGGCTTCGCAGCAAGGCTTGCTCTATAGCTCCCAAGGATTGATGACCGCCAGACCTGCAGCCCGGAACGGGTGAGTATCGCGAGTGGCGACAATGAATCCATTGGCAAGAGCGACCGCAGCGATGCAGGCATCGGCAGCCTCGATCCCACTACCGGCCTTGCGCGCCTTGGCCAGCACCTCGGCGTAAGCCTGCGTGCAGGCCAGATCAAAAGGCAAAACGCGCCCAACGAACATGGGCAGCACCTGCTTTTCCAGACTTTCGTGCAGCGTCGAACGGCGTCGCCCAACCGGCATCAACGCTATACCTGCACGTAGCTCAGCCACGGTCATGGCGGACAGGTAAAGCGTTTCCAATGCCTGCTCGTCGATCCATTGAATGACGCACGCCGCAGGCGAATGGCGTAGAGGCTCGGAAATCACATTGGTATCGAGCAGGATCATTCAAAGCTCGCTGCGCGGGCGGGGGCTTTATCGCGCGCGCTTTCGAAGGCAGCGAACTCCTCATCCGTCAGCTTGACCTTGCGGCCGGTCTGGGCCAGCAGAGAGCCTAGCTTGACCCGACCTTCCGGCCTCACCGCAGACTCTAGAATGTCGCGCATCTCGGCTTCGATGCTGCGGCCATGTTGAGCAGCCCGCACGCGGATAGCGCGGTGCACCTCTTCAGAAACATTTCGAACGGTAACAGATGGCATCTTTCATACCCCTTAGCTGCTGCGATTGCTTGCACTTTAGCAATCTGCAAGCAACGGGACAACTGATGGCATTTCGTTCGTCTGATGATCCCGCTGGAATCGACGCCTGCGGTGGTATCTCCCGAACAGCCCACTCTCAGCTGCAGCATAGAAAGAGCTGAAAAAATCTGAACCCAAAAACCAAAAAGCCCGCAATTACGCGGGCTCCAGGGCATTTCTTACCAACGAGAGCCGGAAGATACCGGCCGCCCGATCATTCCCACTCAATCGTAGCCGGCGGCTTGCTCGACACGTCGTAGGTCACTCGCGAAATCCCTTCGATCTCGTTGATGATGCGGCCGCTCACCGTTTCCAGCAGCTCGTACGGCAGGTGCGCCCAACGAGCGGTCATGAAGTCGATGGTTTCCACGGCGCGCAGGGCGACGACCCAGGCGTAGCGACGGCCGTCGCCGACGACGCCGACCGATTTGACCGGCTGGAACACCACGAACGCCTGGCTGACCTTGTGGTACCAGTCGGCCTTGCGCAGTTCTTCGATGAAGATGTGGTCGGCGCGACGCAGCAGGTCGGCGTATTCCTTCTTCACTTCACCCAGGATGCGCACGCCCAGGCCTGGGCCGGGGAATGGATGGCGGTAGACCATGTCGTACGGCAGGCCCAGTTCCAGGCCCAGACGGCGGACTTCGTCCTTGAACAGCTCACGCAGTGGCTCGACCAGCTTGAGGTTCATCTCCTCGGGCAGGCCGCCGACGTTGTGGTGGGACTTGATCACGTGGGCCTTGCCGCTCTTGGCACCGGCCGACTCGATCACGTCAGGATAGATGGTGCCCTGGGCCAGGTACTTGATGTTGTCCAGCTTGCACGACTCGGCGTCGAACACGTCGATGAAGGTGCGGCCGATGATCTTGCGCTTCTTCTCCGGGTCGGCTTCGCCGGCCAGGTTGTCGAGGAACTGGTCTTCGGCGTTGGCGCGGATCACCTTGACGCCCATGTTCTCGGCGAACATGGCCATGACCTGCTCGCCTTCGTGCAGGCGCAGCAGGCCGTTGTCGACGAACACGCAGGTCAGCTGATCGCCGATGGCCTTGTGCAGCAGGGCCGCGACCACCGAGGAGTCGACGCCGCCGGACAGGCCCAGCAGCACGTTGTCGGTACCCACCTGGGCGCGGACCTGGGCGATGGCGTCTTCGGCGATCTTCGACGGGGTCCACAGTGCCTCGCAGCCGCAGATGTCGATGATGAAGCGCGACAGAATGCGCTCGCCCTGCTTGGTGTGGGTCACTTCCGGGTGGAACTGCACGCCGTAGTAGTGGCGGTCGTCGTCGAACATGCCGGCGATCGGGCAGCTCGGGGTGCTGGCCAGCACATTGAAGCCCTGGGGAATCTCGGTGACCTTGTCGCCGTGGCTCATCCACACGTCCAGGCCGAACACGCCATCGGCGTCGATGTGGTCTTCGATGCCTTCCAGGATGCGGCTCTTGCCGACCACGTCGACGCGGGCGTAGCCGAATTCACGCATATCGGAACCGGCCACCTTGCCGCCCAACTGCTCGGCCATGGTCTGCATGCCGTAGCAGATGCCGAATACCGGCACGCCCAGGTCGAACACCGCCTGCGGGCAGCGCGGGCTGTCGGCTTCGTGGACCGACTCGGGCCCGCCGGCGAGGATGACGCCGCGCGGGGCGAATTGGCGAATCGCTTCATCGTCCATGTCGAACGGGTGCAGCTCGCAGTACACGCCGATTTCGCGCACGCGGCGGGCGATCAGCTGGGTGTACTGGGAACCGAAATCGAGGATCAGGATACGGTGGGCGTGAATGTCGAGGGCCATGACTCATTCTCGTCAGATGTATTCGGAAACAACACGGGGCTGTAGTGAACAGCCCCGCTGGATTGAATTTCCGTCTGCCGCCGGGTGTGCACCGGGCGGCAGGCGGACTACCGGGGTCAGCCCACGCGGTAGTTGGGCGCTTCCTTGGTGATCTGCACGTCGTGGACGTGGGATTCAGCCATGCCGGCGCCGGTGATGCGGACGAACTCGGGCTTGGTGCGCATTTCCTGGATGTCGGCGCTGCCGGTGTAACCCATGGAAGAACGCAGGCCACCCATTAACTGATGGATGATCGCCGACAGGCCGCCCTTGTAGGCAACGCGGCCTTCGATACCCTCGGGCACGAGCTTCTCGGCACCGGCCGAGGAGTCCTGGAAGTAGCGGTCGGACGAGCCCTGGGCCTGGGACATGGCGCCCAGCGAGCCCATGCCGCGGTAGGCCTTGTAGGAGCGACCCTGGAACAGTTCGATTTCGCCTGGCGCCTCTTCGGTACCGGCGAACATCGAGCCCATCATCACGCAGTAGGCGCCAGCGACGATGGCCTTGGACAGGTCACCGGAGAAGCGGATGCCGCCGTCGGCGATCAACGGCACGCCGGTGCCTTCCAGGGCTGCGGCGACGTTGGCGATGGCGCTGATCTGCGGCACGCCGACACCGGCAACGATACGGGTGGTGCAGATGGAGCCTGGGCCGATACCGACCTTGACGGCATCAGCGCCCGCTTCGGCCAGGGCCTTGGCGGCTTCGCCAGTGGCGATGTTGCCGCCGATGACCTGCACGTCGGGGAAGTTCTGCTTGACCCAGCGCACACGGTCGATCACGCCTTTGGAGTGACCGTGGGCAGTATCAACCACGACCACGTCGACGCCGGCTGCAACCAGGGCGCTGACGCGCTCACCGGTGTCCTTGCCGGTGCCCACGGCCGCGCCGACGCGCAGACGACCCTGGTCATCCTTGCTCGCCAGCGGGTAGGCCTTGGCCTTCTCGATGTCCTTGACGGTCATCATGCCTTTGAGATGGAACTCGGCGTCGACGATCAGGACCTTTTCGATGCGGTGCTTGTGCAGCAGGTCGCGGACCAGGTCCTTGTCGGCCCCTTCGCGGACGGTGACCAGACGCTCTTTGGGCGTCATCACTTCGCGGACGGGGATTTCCAGGCGGTTTTCGAAGCGCACGTCGCGCGAGGTGACGATGCCCACCAGGTTGCCGTCGTGCAGCACCGGCACGCCGGAGATGTTGTGCAGCGAGGTCAGTTCGAACAGGTCGCGAACGGTGGCATCAGCCTCGATGGTGATCGGGTCCTTGACCACGCCGGCCTCGAACTTCTTGACCTTGCGCACTTCGGCAGCCTGCTGCTCGATGGTCATGTTCTTGTGGATGATCCCGATGCCGCCTTCCTGAGCCATGGCAATGGCGAGGCGGGCTTCGGTCACGGTGTCCATCGCCGCGGAGATCAGCGGGATGTTCAACTCGATGCCGCGGGTCAAACGGGTCTTGAGGCTGACTTCATTGGGCAGTACTTCGGAATAACCGGGCACTAGAAGAATGTCGTCGAAGGTCAGGGCTTCTTGGCTGATACGCAGCATGCGGGGGCTCCCGAGCGGGAAAATGGAAGCGCGCCATTATACCCACACATGCCCCTACAAGAAAGGCAAAGATGGCCTGGCGGTCAATTGTCCTGGAACTTTACCAGCACCTGCGCAATCGGCTGGTCGAGCCAATCGGCGAATTCGGCGATGAACTCCGCCTTGAAGGGGGTCTGGCCCCAATTATTGAAGATGAAACCCAGATTGGAGAAGGCGCAGGGCTGCAGGAACAGAAAACCATTGATGTCATCTTCATGGCCGCACAGCGGGCAAGTGAAGTTGTCGGTCAGGCCGGGCATCCATTCCTCGAGGCTGTCGAACAGCGCCTCGCCCACTTCCTGACGGCATTCGGGGCAGCCGGCCTCGTGCAGGAAGCCGTCCACGGGCGTGAAAATGCAGCGTTCGGTGACCACTTCCAGACCGTTGACCGTTTGTCCGTAGGGCAACACCTCAGGGTTTTCGACGACCTGGCGCGCGCCCGGGCCGATGGCGTAGGCCATGCGGTTGCCGCTGCGGCCACAGGTGCTCAGCTGTTCTTCGACGATGTTCTTGCGTACCAGCCAGCGCAGGATTGCCCGCGCACGCGGCTCGTGCACCGGCAGGGTGGAGAGGCGCGGAACGAGAATGTTCTGAGTGTTCATGCAAGGGCCCGACAGTACGCAAAAGCGGCAGGATAGTCCCCTGCGCGTGCAGGTCAAGGGTTGAAATAGCGGTACAGCAACGCCAGGCCGCTGGCCAGCACCAGCCAGGTCACCAGCCGCACGAACGCTTCGCGGGACATGCGCAGGGTCAATCGTCGTCCGATCAACAGGCCTGCTGCCATGGCCGGAAGCAGGCAGGCGGCAGTCAGCAGCAGCTGGGTGTCGGCGTAGACCCCGGCAATGATGAACAGGGTCAGGCGCACGATAGTGCTGCAACTGATCAGCGCGCTTTGCGTGGCGCGCACCTGCTGTTTGTCGTCCAGCCGCGCGCCCAGGTAGATCGCATAGAGAAACCCGCCGCTGCCGAACAAGGCCCCGAACAGCCCGCCGATGGTGCCCATCGGTACGGCCCACCAGGGCGACAACCGTGCGGGTCGCGCCGTGGTCAGCAGCATGTACAGGGCGTAGCCGGTGATGAACATACCCATCAGCAGCAACAGCAGGTCGGATTTCAGGTTGAGCAGAAAGACCACGCCCAGGGTGCAGCCCAGCGCCATGAACGGCAGCAGGCGTTTGAGCTCCACGCCCACCACCGACTGCCGGGCAGGAAGCAGATTGCCGAAGGCAGCGATGAAATCGAGTACGACCAACAGCGGGATGAGCGTCGCCAGCGGCATGAAATGTATGAGTACCGGGCCTGCAACCAGTGCCGTGCCGAAGCCGGCAATGCCGAAGACGATGTAGGCTGCGGCGATTGCCAGAAGCATGATGCTCCAGTCGATGAGTGCGTAGTCCATGCGCGGATTTCCTTTTTCCGGGCACTGTGGGGGAGTGGGATCGATGGCGTCAATACGGTTGGGGGTGGGTGGTGTGCCAGAGGGTTCGCGGTGTGGCCGGACGCGGCTTGCGCCGCTGCTACAGAGGAACGCCGTACCAACGGCACAAGCGATCTCCTGTAGCAGCGGCGCGAGCCGCGTCCGGGGTCGCTGCGGTCCATCTGGATGCACCCACGCTTAATGGTGGACGCGCTCCGGGCACTGCTCCAGAATTTGCCCACGCTCACAGGAGAACCTCTGCATGCTGATGGTGATATCCCCCGCCAAGACCCTCGACTTCGATACCCCGCCGGTCATCCAGCGCCACACCCAGCCTGAATTTCTCGACCATTCCCAGGTGCTGATCGAACAACTGCGCGAGCTCAGCCCCGCGCAGATCGCCGAGCTCATGCATCTTTCCGACAAGCTGGCCGGCCTCAACGCGGCACGCTTCGGCAGCTGGACACCCGACTTCACGCCAGCCAACGCCAAGCAGGCGTTGCTCGCCTTCAAGGGCGACGTCTACACCGGACTGGACGCGACCACCTTGGACAAAGCGGGTTTCGACTACGCGCAGAAACACCTGCGCATGCTGTCGGGCCTCTACGGCCTGCTGCGGCCACTGGACCTGATGCAACCGTACCGACTGGAGATGGGCACCAAGCTGGTCAACGCGCGCGGCAAGGACCTCTACGCGTTCTGGGGCGAGCGCATCAGCCAATGGCTCAACCAGGCCCTGGCCGAACAAGGCGACGACGTGCTGTTCAACCTGGCGTCGAACGAGTATTTCTCGGCGGTCAAGCGCAAGGCTTTGCAGGCGCGCCTGATCACTGCCGACTTCAAGGACCTGAAGAATGGCCAGTACAAGATCATCAGCTTCTATGCCAAGAAAGCCCGCGGCATGATGGCGCGTTTCGTGATCGACGAAAAACTCCACGACCCCCTGCAGCTCAAGGGCTTCGACCGCCAGGGCTATCGCTACAGCGCCGAGCAGTCACGGCCCGACCACCTGGTGTTTCTGCGCGATCACCCGGATGATTGACCTGGCGTGGGTGCGCCTGCCACTGACACGCCAACGTTCTGTACGATACCCCTCTCTTCCCAACCAAGGCTGGCAGTCATGTTAATCGGCATCTTTCTGGTCATCACCTGGATCGTCTTGCTGGTCCGCTACCCGTCCAAGGCGCTGCCGATCTCCGGTGCCGCCCTGTTCAGCCTGGCGTTGCTCTCGCTGTGGGTGATCTGGAGCGACACCCGCGAAGCCCACCGCCTGGCGCGCCTGGAAATGCGCATCACCTACGATCCGCAGGGCTGTCCGGGCGACCGTCCGCTGCGCCTGAACCTGAACAACGGCAACAACGTACCGATGCAGGAACTGCAGTGGCAGATAGCTGCCTACGCGCCCGGCCAGACCGCCAACCTGGCCGAAAACCTCTACACCGCACCTCGCTACCGCGGCCCTGGTGAACTGCAGGCCGGTGCCGACTGGCAGGACTGCCTGCCGCTGCCGCCACTGCGCCCCGGCTATCGCCCGCAGACCCTGGAATTCCGCGCCGAACGCTTGCAGGGCAGTTTTTCCCAATAAGCATCGGCAATGGCGAACGCTTGCGCAGTGATCACCGCAGTGCGGGCGTGACGATCACCGTGCAGGTCGTGCCGGCTGCCAGCAGCATGCCTTCGGGCACCTCGTCCAGCTGGATGCGCACCGGCACTCGCTGCGCCAGGCGAACCCAGTTGAAGGTCGGATTGACGTCGGCGGTCAGCTCGCGGCTTTGCGGGTTGTCGCGGTCATAGATGCCGCGCGAGATGCTGTCCACATGGCCCTTGAGGGTCTCGCCGCTCATCATCTGCAACTGCGCCGCGTCGCCGACATGCACATGGGGCAGCTTGGTTTCTTCGAAATAGCCGTAGACCCAGAACGAATGTTCATCGACCACGGCCAGCTTGGCCTCGCCCACCCGCGCGTAGTCACCGACATGCACGTTGAGGTTGGTGACGTAGCCATCCACCGTGGCCAGCACACGGGTGCGGTCCAGGTCCAGCTGCGCGGCCTCGAGGCGCGCCTCGGCCTGTTGATAGTCGGCCAGCGCCGAAGCGGCGACGTTGCTGGCGTCCTCGCGACTTTCCCTGGAGATCACCAGTTCATCGAGATCGGCACGACGGCTGGCATTGACCTTGCGCATGTCCCAGGCGGCCTTGCGCGACGCCACCAGCGCCTGCGCCTGCTTGACCGCCAGGCGGTAGTGCGCCGGATCGATCTGCAGCAGCACGTCGCCCTTGCGCACACGCTGGTTGTCGCGCACCGGCACCGCCGTGACGTAGCCCGACACATCGGCGGCGACGTTGATGATGTCCGCACGCACGCGTCCGTCGCGGGTCCAGGGTGTTTGCATGTAGTGCACCCACAACTGGCGACCGATGAAGATCGCCAGTGCCAGCACCAGCAGGGTCGCCAACAGGCTGAAAAACTTTTTCATTGCGCAGGTTCTCACCGGTAGACAGTCAGCGCCATGGCGCCGAACAGACAGACGAACAGGCTCAGGCGCAACAGCGCCGGGTGCCAGAAGAATCGGTACACATCGAGGCTGGCGAACAGCCGGTCGAAGGCCCAGGCCAACCCGGCGGCGAGCACGAACAACAGGGTCATGGTCGGCATGTACAGACCATGGAAGGCGATCTCACGCGGCATGCTCGGCTCCAGGCGCGGCCAGTTCGGCAAGGGGTGATTGCGGGTCCAGCAACGAACTGCGGATGAAGTGCAGGTAACTCTGCACCCGGCGCAGCGCCGAGGTATCGAAATGTCGGGCGAAGGGCTCGTCGGTGTTCCTGACCAGGTGAATGGCCTGCTCAACGGCCGCCAACGCGCGCTGGAGGTTGCCCGCCTGGGGCTGGATGAACAGGCGAATCAGCGCACGCCCCAGCACCCGGATCGACTGGCGCCACGGCTGCCACGGGGCATAGGCCGGGTGCACCGGCAAGCGCTCCTGCTCGCGGCGCAGCTCGATGATGGCGTGCCCCACCTCCATCACCACGAACATCCAGCGCAGCAGGTTGCGCTGCACCTGTGGCTGCCCGGCCGCCAGGCCATAGGCCTGATGCAGCAGGTCGCGGGTGCGGCTCTCGAAGGCCGAGCCCAGGCCGCGTGGCTTGCCGCTGATGGCGAACACCACCAGGGCGCGCAGGTCCTGCTCCAGGCGCTGCCACATCCAGCGACTGTTGGGCGGCAGGATGACCGCGCCAGCGGCAGCGCAGAACAGCATCCCCAGGACCATGCCAATGTAGTCGTTGATGAACGCATACGGATCGTACTGGGTGAGGTTGCCGGGCACCGAGCCCATGGAAAAGAAGATCAGCAGGCCCAGTCCATAGCCAACGAAGCGAGGTCGAGAGGCAAGGAAGGCGCCCAGCGTCAGCACCGGCGCGAGGGTCAGGCACAGTAGCGCGAAGCCGTCGATCCACGGCAGCACGAAAAAGGTCGTATAGAAGCCGACCAGCGCCCCCAGCAAGGTGCCGCAGGCCATCTGGAACGACATCCGCCGCGGGTTCGGTGACGCCGCCGACAGGCCCACGGTGGCTGCAGCCACTAGGGTCATGGTCGCGCCGCTGGGCCAGGCCGTCGCTATCCAATAGCCGCCCAGCAGCAGCAACACCAGCGCGCCGCGAATACCGGCGGCGGCGCTGGCCAGCCAGTTGGTCTGCGCCCGGTACGGCTCGTCCCAGCGCTCGCGGGCATGCCGATGCTCGGCCAGCGAGGCATGGGTCTGGGCATAGCCGTGCAGTTCTTCGACGAAGCGATAGAGCAACTCCGAAGCGGTGTGAAAGTCCAGCAGGTCGTCATCTTCCGGACCACTCTGCTCGAAGCTGTCACGCAAGCTGCGCACCTGTGCTGGCAGCGCGTCCTTGTACTGCACCATGCGCCGGGCCAAACGTGCGGCATCGGCATCGGTCAAGGCCTGCCCGGCGAAGTCGTCCAGCACGTGCGTCAATGCCTGCAAGGCCGGTTCGATGGCGGTTACCACCTGGCGATGACCGCGCGCGCGGATACGCTCGAGTGATTGGTGCAGCGCATTGAAGCGGGTCGTCACCACCATGAATTCACTGTTCAGTCGGCTGACCCGACCATTGCGCCGGCGCATGTGCGGGTCTTCGAAGGCCGTCACACTGCGCAGGCTCTCCAGGCCCACCGCTTCGGCGATGAAGCGCACGTTGTCGGCTTCGAACTGTTCCCGTGCGCTGTCACCGCGCAGGCCATCGGCGGCGAACCGGGCGAACACGCCAAAGCGCTGATACAAGGCGTTGCGCATCGAAGCGGAGGCCGACTGCGGAAGAATGGCCGCGCTGACCGCCGTCGCGACGAGAATGCCCAGGGCAATCTCCAGCACGCGCCAGACCGCCGCCATGAAGGCACCGTCCGGATGGGCCAGGGCCGGTAGACCGACCATGGCGGCGGTGTAGCCAGCCAAGACAAAGCCGTAGGCGCGGAAGTTGCGGCAGCGCATGGCACCGGTCGAGCAGAGGCCGACCCACAGCGCCAGGCCGCACATGAACAGCTCGGTGTTCTGCGCGAACAGGGCGATCAACACCACCGTCACCGCCGATCCCGCCAGCGTGCCCAGCAGACGATAGAAACTTTTCGCGAAGACGTGGCCGCTTTGCAACTGCATGACGATGAACACGGTGATCATCGCCGTACGCGGTTGCGGCAGCTCCAGGCGCATGGCCAGCCACAGCGTGGTGAATGCGGCCAGCAGCACCTTGAAGATGTAGATCCAGGTGACGCCATCGCTGCGTGCCCAGTCGAAGAAACCCCGGCGCCAGGGCAGGCTGCCCAGCCAAGTGGTCATCTACCGATCACCACCAGTGGCTTGGGAACCTGCAGACGCTGCGCGGCAGGGGTATCGCTGCCCGCCCCCAGACCACCGCCCAGCGCCGTGACCAACTGCGCATGCACCGCCAGCCGCGCAGCCTGCACCTGTTGCTCGACCTGCTGCTGGCGCAACAGCAAAGTCTGCGCATCGAGCACTTCCAGGTAGCCGGTCAGACCGCGCTGGTAGGCGATCAGGGCAATGTCGTAGCTCTTGCGCGCCGACGCCACCGATTGCTCGGCGAAGGCCTGTTGCTTGGCCATGGAGGCGCGGCGAATCAGCTGGTCGGAGATCTGCTTGAGCGCCTCCACCAACGTCTGGTTGTAGCGTGCCACGGCCAGGTCGTAGCCGGCCGATGCATCGGCCAACTGCGCACGCAGCCGACCGCCATCGAAGATCGGCAGGCTCAACGCGGGGCCGGCGTTGTAGCTCAGCTTCCGCCCGGCGAGGAACTCCAGCATGCCGCCGCCGGTAGCCAGGTAACTCAAGCTGCCGACCAGATCGACGTTGGGATAGAAGCCGGCCTGCACTACGTCGATGCCGCGCGCGTTCGCCGCCACGGCCCAGCGGCTGGCGACCACATCCGGGCGCTGCCCCAGCAGCTGCGCGGGCAGCACCGAAGGCAACCCAAGCGGCGCTTGCAGAGACAAGCTAGGACGCGTGAGTTGGCTGCCCTGCCCCGGCCCTTTGCCCGCCAGTGCGGCCAGTTGGTTCTGTGCCAGAGCGATCTGTTCATCCAGGGCGTCGATCTGCCGATGGGTTTCCGGCAACAGGGTCTCGGCCTGGCTGACTTCCAGATGGGTGCCGATGCCGCCGCGCAGACGCCGCTGCGCCAGCGCCAGGATCTGCTCTTGCTGGGTCAGTGTGCTGTGCGCGATGTCGCGCTGGGCATAGTGCAATGAGAGCTGGATGTACGCCTGCACCACGTTGCTCGCAAGCTCCAGCCGAGCCTGACGCGCCTGAGCGACGCTCATGTGTGCAAGGTCGACGGCGCGCTCGCTGGCATTGCGCTCACGGCCCCACAGGTCCAGCGCATAGGTGAAGCCCAGACCGGCGTCATTGTCCCACGTGGTCTGGCGCGACAGGTCGCCGGGACCATAGAAGGGGTCGTCAGGCCAGGCGTGGCGATGCAAATGAGCGCTGGCGTCGATGTGCAGGGTTTCGGCGGACTCCGCGAGCCCCGCCATGGCCTTGGCCTGGCGCACGCGGGCGGCCGCCATGGCCATGCTCGGGCTGCCGAGCAAGGCTAGGCTCACCCAGGCATCGAGCTGCTTGTCGCCATACGCTTGCCACCATTGGCCCTCAGGCCAGCGAGCATCCTGGACGGCGGTTTGAATGGCAGCGTCGGTGGCCAGCGCATCGGCCGACAAGGCTTCGCCCTCAGGAGCGATGCCGGCAGTGCCGATACAGCCGGTCAAGGCCAGGGTCAAGATCCAGATACTGAGGGTTTTCAACTCGTCGATGAGGCGGCGCGGCACTGCGGCGATTTCCGGAAAGGGGGTAGGCGTGCGGAGGGCTCTGGGCCGGCATTCTAGAGCGGGTGCACAGCGGCGATAAGCTGGAATTCCTGCGAATCTTTGTTACCGAACCGGCGATAATCCTTCTGTATAATTGTTGCTTCATGCGACAATTTGTCCGTCGAACCAGAGACCGAATCATGGACACCTTGCAAAACATGCGTGCGTTCACCTGTGTGGCCGAAGCCGGCAGTTTCACCGCCGCCGCCGCGCAACTGGACACTACCACCGCCAACGTCTCGCGCGCGGTGTCCAACCTCGAAGCACACCTGCAGACGCGGCTGCTCAACCGCACGACCCGACGCATTGCCCTGACCGAGGCCGGCAAACGCTACCTGGTGCGCTGTGAGCAGATCCTCACCTATGTGGCGGAAGCCGAGGCCGAGGCCAGCGACGCCCACGCGCGGCCTTCGGGGCAGTTGAAGGTGCACACCATGACCGGCATCGGCCAGCACTTCGTGATCGACGCCATCGCGCGCTACCGGCGTACCCATCCGGACGTGACCTTCGACCTGACCCTGGCCAACCGGGTCCCGGACCTGCTCGACGAAGGCTATGACGTGTCCATCGTCCTGGCCAGCGAGCTGCCCGATTCGGGCTTCGTCTCGCAACGCCTGGGCATCACCTACAGCATCGTCTGCGCCTCCCCCGAATACGTGAAGGCTCATGGCTCGGCGCGCACGCCCGGCGATCTGCGCGACCATGCCTGCCTGCGCCTGGTCAGCCCGGTGGTGCAACTGGAAAAATGGCTGTTTCAGGGCCCCGATGGTCAGGAAATGGTCAACATCAGCAACGCACCGTTCCAGGTCAATTCCGCCGATGCGATGAAGACCGCCATCAGCAGTGGCATGGGCGTGGGCGTGCTGCCTATCTACGCGGCCATCGATGGCCTGCGCAACGGCACGCTGGTACGCATGCTGCCCGAATACCGCCTGCAGGAGTTGAACCTGTACGCCATCTATCCGTCCCGTCAGTACCTGGATGCGAAGATCAAGACCTGGGTGGAATACCTGCGCGGTTCGCTGCCCGACATTCTGGCGGCGCACGACGCCGACCTGCAGACCTTCGACCTGCAGATCGCCAACTGAGCCGGGATTGTTTCTGCTCGAGCGGGAATGTTAGCGTGCTCTCATTACCTCCCGACGAGCACACGCCCAATGAAAAAAACCGTCCTCGCGTTCAGCCGTATCACCCCTGCCATGGTCGAGCGGCTCGAAGCGCATTTCGACGTCATCGTGCCCAACCCGAAGGCGGGTGACATCGCCGCGCAGTTCAACGAGGCGCTGCCCAAGGCCCACGGCCTGATCGGCGCCGGCCGGCCATTGGGCCGCAAGCAACTGGCCGACGCCGCCAACCTGGAGGTGGTTTCCAGCGTGTCGGTGGGCTACGACAACTACGACGTCAGCTATTTCGACGAGCGCGGCATCATGCTCACCAACACCCCTGACGTACTGACCCAAAGCACCGCCGACCTGGCCTTCGCCCTGATCATGAGCAGCGCCCGGCGCGTGGCCGAACTGGACGCCTGGACCAAGGCCGGCAACTGGAAAGCCAGCGTCGGCCCCGACCAGTTCGGCACCGATGTGTACGGCAAGACGCTGGGCATCGTCGGCCTGGGCAATATCGGCGCGGCAGTGGCACGCCGCGGACGGCTGGGCTTTGACATGCCCATCCTGTACAGCGGCAACAGCCGCAAGCCTGAACTGGAGCAGGAACTGGGTGCGCAGTTTCGCAGCCTCGAGCAACTACTGGCGGAGGCGGATTTCGTCTGCCTGGTGGTGCCGCTCAGCGACAAGACGCGGCACATGATCGGCACCGCCGAGCTGGCGCAAATGAAGAAGAGCGCCATTCTGGTGAATATCTCGCGCGGGCCGGTGGTCGATGAAGCGGCGCTGGTGCAGGCGCTGCGCGACGGCACCTTGCGCGGCGCCGGCCTGGATGTCTACGAGAAGGAACCGCTGGCCGAATCGCCATTGTTCCAGCTGGGCAACGTCGTGACGCTGCCGCACATCGGCTCGGCCACGGCGCAGACCCGTGATGCCATGGCTTATCGCGCCATCGACAACCTGACGGCGGCGCTGCTCGGCAAACGCCCTCAGGATCTGGTCAACCCGCAGGCGTTCAAGGGCTAGGGCGAACCAGCGCCGCGCCGCCCGGCACCGGCTGCGCCCCCAGCGACCCAGTCGACGGGGGCGTCGCCGGCCTGGCGCCCTTGCGAAACACCAGCACGTTGCCAAGCATCACCAGTACCAGCCCGCCCAGGGCCGGTGCGGTCCATTGGTACCCTTCGGCATAGGCCGAGACGTTCAACGCCACCACCGGGAACAGCACCGTGCAGTAAGCGGCGCGCTCGGGACCCATGCGACCCACCAGGGTCAGGTAGGCGGTAAAGCCGATCACCGAGCCGGGTATCACCAGGTACAGCAGCGAGCCGACGTAGCGCATGCTCCAGTCGATGGTGAACGGCGTGCCGCGCAGCAGGCAATAGCCGCCCAGCAGCAGCGCTCCGTACAGCATGCCCCAGGCATTGGTGGTCAGCGGCCTCAACCCGGCTTTCTGCTGCACGCTGGAGAGCATGTTGCCCGCCGAGAAACACAAGGTGCCCAGCAGCGCCAGGCCCAGGCCGAGCAGGGTCTGCGGGCTGGCATCATGGCCGGCCAGCTCCGGCCAGAACAGCAGGCCCAGGCCAAGCAGGCCAAGACCACCTGCACCGATCACGCTGGCGGTGATCCGTTGCCCCAGAAAGATCCGCGCGTTGAGTGCATTCCACAAGGTCGCCGTGGAGAACACCACCGCGATCAGCCCGGTCGGCAGCCACTGGCTGGCGGTGAGAAAACACATGAAATTCACGCAGAACAGGCACAGCCCCTGGGCCAGGCAGATGAAGTGACCACGCCGCCCCATGGCCTGCAGTCGCCGGGTGGCCAGCAGGATCACGAACAGCACCAGCGCGGCGAGGCCGAACCGGTAGACGATGGACACGGGAATCTCGACCACGCCCAGTTGCAGCTTGAGGGCGATCCATGTCGTTCCCCAGATCAGTACGGTCAACAGATACAACGATAGGTTCATGACAAGGCCCTCCGGGGTCAGGGGCCCATTGTCCGAGCGGCGGCCGATCCCGGCTTGCACAAACTTGCGCTTTTTCTGCCGCTGCACTGGCAGCTTTCCCGCGACGCAGTACCATGACCACGGAGGTATCGACCATGACTGCTTTGCTGGACCTGCAAGTGTTTCAGGCGCTGCACAACTCGCGCCACGCGCGCCTCGAGCACAGTGCCGAACTGGGCGACTCGATGGTGGCAGCGCTGTGGAGCAATCACCACGATGCCCAGGAGTATCAGGCGCCGACCCATCACACTCTGTCGTGCTACATCGGCGGCGGCACGGGCACCTTTCGCCGCGATCGCCCTTGGGAGAAAGGCGCGCCCGGCAAGCAGTGCATCCTGCCGGCCGGGCATGAGTCGGCGTGGGTGATCAACGGTGATATCCGCCTGGCCCACCTCTATTTCAGCGCAGAGCAGTTTGCGCTGGGCTGCGTGACGCTGCTGGACCGTGAGCCCCGCGAAATGCAGTTGCGCGAGAATACCTTCCTCGAAGACCCGGCACAGGCACGACGCTTCGCTCGTCTGATCACGTTGAACTGGAACGAACCGGGGGAGCGCGTACTGACCAGCAGCCTGGCCCACGAGATGCTCGCCCATGCTCTGCTCAGTCAAGCGGTCGCGCGTCCGCAGCTTCGGCTCAAAGGCGGGCTTGCACCTCATCAGCGGCGCCTGCTTCGCGACTTCATCGAGTCGCAGTTGGCCGAACCTCTGAGCCTCGGCCAGCTGGCAGCCTTGTGCAGCTTGTCGGAGTACCACTTCGCACGGATGTTTCGCACCAGCTTTGGCTTGCCGCCGCATCAATACGTGCTGGCTCGACGGATCGCCCGCGCCCGCTCGCTGTTGCGCCAGACGCACCTGCCCTTGGGCGAGGTGGGGCTGGCATGCGGCTTCGCCAGCGCCAGTCACTTCAGCAATCGGTTTCGCCAGGCAAGTGCGGTATCCCCAGGCGAATATCGCCTGGCTTGCACCTGACGGCAGACTGGCGAGCAGCTCGCGCTACCAGTGTGCCACTGCCGCCAATGGCCCCAGCAGCAGGCCGGCTGCGGCCAATGCCAGGGCCCAGCGTGGCCGGTACGGCAACAGCCACACCAGGAATACCGCGCTGCCCATCAACACTGCGGTCCAGCGCACCAGCCCCATGGCCCAGCCAGCGCTGAGCACCGAGACCCACAGCGACAAGGCCAGCAAAGCCCAGCCTGCCAAGCGCAATTGCACCTTGCGCGAAGGACTGGGTCGATGCCCGAGCATTTCCTGATGATGACGTTCCATGGCCAGGCACAGGGCACTGAAGCCGGCATAACTGAGCAAACCTGCAGCCAACATCAGTGCACCTCGCCAGGCATGGTAGGACGCGCACGCACCGTCCGCACCACCGGCAATGCCGCCAGCACAGCGCGGCGACGTATCTTCATGACCACCCACGCCAGCACCAGGCCGCAGCCCAGGGCGCTGAGATCGACGCCTGCCAATACCCAGTCGCCGGCGGCGATGGACGCCGGCAGGCCATGGTTGGTGGTGAGCAGGCTCAGTAACGGCACACTCGCCAGGGCAATCGCCGCCAGACCCAATTGCTCGATCCAGGCCTTGCTGCCACTGCGCACAGCAGCATGCACGATGCTCAATAGCCAAACCACGAAGAAGCTGTCGACCTCGATGCCGGCACGCTCCGGATAGGTCGCCGGCAGCAGCCGGTTGGCCCACATGAAGCCTGCCACCGCCAGCACCAGCCCGGCCA
Source organism: Pseudomonas sp. CFBP 13602 (assembly GCF_014842725.1). Lineage (NCBI taxonomy): Bacteria > Pseudomonadati > Pseudomonadota > Gammaproteobacteria > Pseudomonadales > Pseudomonadaceae > Pseudomonas > Pseudomonas sp. CFBP 13602. The sequence continues at coordinate 156,476 of NZ_JACYVT010000003.1, forward strand.
TGCCGGCCACGTTCAACACTTCCACCAGACGCAGCTCGAAGGGCCGCACACCGCTGCGGGCATGCTTGAGCTGACGTTTGCCCAGCCACATGACCAGGCCCGTACCGATCAGCAAGGTGCTGCCCAGGCCGCAGAAGAAATACAGCCAGCGCAGCACGGGCCCGGCGAACAGCCCCATGTGCAACCCATAGAACGTGCCCGCGATGGCTATTGGCGTGGAGCTTTCGCGCGGCTGCTCGAGCACCGCGCCCGTGGTACCGGCGAAGGTGATGGCTGCGCCCAGGTCGCGGCTCACGCTATCGCCGTCATGGCGGCTGAACTGCACCTGAGCGTTGGCATCGCCCGGCATCTGCACCGACACCCGGCCGATGCTGCCTCCGGGCCATTGCTGCAGCGCACGGTCGTACAGCCCTCCCAGATTCACCAGCGGCGCAGGCTGCCCGGCGGCGACCACCCGCTGGTTGCCCGGATAGATCTCGCTGAAGAACGCCTGGGTATCGCCATCGTAGCGGCTGTTGATGCTCGCCGGCATGAGCATGGTCATGAAAATCACCAGGCTGCTGTAGGTGATCATCAGGTGAAAAGGCAGCACCAGCACGCCGATCGCGTTGTGCCCATCGAGCCAGGAACGCGCGCCCTTGCCGGGGCGGAAGGTGAAGAATTCCTTGAAGATCTTCTTGTGGGTGATGATGCCGGTGACCAGCGTCACCAGCATGACCATCGCCGCCAGGCTACTCAGCCAGCGGCCCCAGGGGTAGCCCATTTGCAGCTGGTAGTGGAAGCGATAGAAGAAGTCGCCGCCGCGGCTGTCGCGCGCCTCGATTCGCTGCCCGGTCTGCGGGTCCAGGGTCTGCCGGGTGAAGCTGCCGCGCCCGCTTTTGTTCGGGTCCTGCCACATGACCGAAAGCGCTGGCTCGCGCGCGTCCGGCAGGCTGATGAACCAGCGTGACGATTGCCCGGCATTGGCCTGCAGGTAGGCCTGCGCCTGCGTCAGGCTGGCCCGAGCGTCGAGCACGCGCACCGGCACTTCGGGCTGTGCCCAATGGCTGATCTCGTCCTTGAAATAGGACAGTGTTCCGGTGAGGAAGATGGCGAACAGCAACCAGCCGAACACCAGCCCCGCCCAGGTATGCAACCACGCCATCGCCTGGCGGAAGCCTTCTCTCACGGCAGGTGCTGCCAGTGCAGAAGACCCGCCATCGCGGCCAGTATCAGGCCCGGAATGGCCAGGCCCAGCCAGGCTCGACCGGCGCTGTGCGAGGCGAAACACCACAGCACGGCCACCAGATACACGAGGAACGACAGCATCATGGCGCTGACCACGGCCTCGCCGCGTGCCATGGGCAGCAGCCAGGCGATGCATACGCTTGCAAGTGCCGCCAGCACGTAGCCGCCAAATACAGCCGCGACGATGCGAGAGGCCACCGCCCAACGATACGAGGCAGGTACCCCGCCGATTCTGCTTCTCATGAAAGACCTTCAAACCTACGAACGCGGCACTGAATCGTGCTGATAATAATGATAAATATTCTCATGCGCAAAGACCGTTGACGTTTATCTTGTGCTGCAACACTTTTTGCCGACGCTGGGACGGCTGTCGACCTTGCCCAAACGGCGGCTCATCCGTAAGATACGAACAATTCTTATTCTGCTGCGCACCCCATGGCGCCGGAGTGTTCGCGGTGAGCTCTGTGACTTCCCCTGCCTCGCATTCGGTCGAGGGCCTCTACCTCGTCCATCGCCGCTGGCTGACCGAGTGGCTGCGCAGCCGTCTGGGCTGCCCGGACAACGCTGCCGACCTCGCCCAGGACACCTTCATGCGCCTGTTGACCGCGCGCGAGGTCGCGCCCATCCGTGAACCGCGGGCGTTTCTCACCACGGTGGCCAAGCGCGTGCTGTTCAACCACTACCGTCGCCAGGATCTGGAGCGCGCGTATCTGGAGGCCTTGAGCCAGATGCCCGAGCCCCTTGCACCCTGCGAAGAACACCGGGCGATCATCCTGCAGACCCTGCTCGAGCTGGACGCGCTACTCGAAGGTCTGCCGGTCACGGTCAAGCGTGCGTTCCTGATGGCACAGGTCGATGGCCTGGGCTACCGCGAAATCGCCAGCGAACTCGGTATATCCCTGGCCACGGTAAAGCGCCATCTGCACAAGGCAGCCCTGCGCTGCTACTTCGCGCTGTGAACGAAGCCCGCAGTTTTTCTCCGCACGTGGCCGAACAGGCCGTGCAGTGGCTGCTTGAACTGCAACAAGGCCCGCTCGACCCGCGCCAGCAGCAGGCATGGCAGCGCTGGCTGCACGCCGACGGCGAGCACCGTCGTGCCTGGGATCACATCCAGAAGGTCAATCAGCAGTTCGCCGGCCTGCCCGCTTCCCTGGCGCAGGCTACCGTGGGCGCGCCCCACTCGCCCGGCCGCCGACGCGCCCTCAAGGCACTGTTGCTGCTGGGAATGGCCGGTGCAACCACCCTGGCCCTGCGACAACAGCACTGGCTGCCGCCGCTGGTGGCCGACTACCGCAGCCCGCTGGGCCAGCGCCGCCAATTGCAGCTGGACGACGGCAGCCGGATCCACCTCAACACCACCAGCGCCGTGGACGTGCGCTTCGATGCGGGTCGGCGCCTGATCCACTTGCTCGAAGGCGAGATCATGCTCACGGCGGGTGCCGATGCGCGGCCCCTGCTCATCGGCACCGACCAAGGGCTGATCACCGCTGGCCGGGGGCAGGTCAATGTTCGCCAACTGCCGGGCAGCACCCAGGTGCAGGCACTGCAGGGCGCCGTCACCCTCGAGGCCGCCGGGCTGCACGATGAGCCACGGCGCCTGGCCGACGGCCAGCAGCTCGAGTTCGAACGCCAGCGCTTCAATCCGGCGCGACCACTGGACGCCAACAGTGGCGCCTGGGTCGACGGCATGCTGATCGCCGCGCGCATGCGCCTGGGCGACTTCCTGGCCGAAGTCGGCCGTTATCGCCGCGGCCAGCTGGACTGCGACGCCCGCGCTGCCAATCTGTTGCTCTCCGGCAGTTTCCCCCTGGGCGATACCGAGAAAATTCTCGATTCACTGGAGGCGGCGCTGCCAGTGAAAGTCCGGCGCTTCACCCGCTATTGGGTCACGGTTCAATCCCGGGTCTAGCCATGCCAGGTTTGGCGGCGAGCATTTATTTACACCCTCGGTGAGCCGTTTTGCCTTGCCCGCGTGACAGACAGGGTAACTCCCACTACATCCTGCCTGGAAACGCCGAATGTCCAACCTGCCCACCCCACTCGCCCGCGCCCTGCGCTGTCTGTTGCTCGGCACTGCCGTGAGCGTGGCTCAACTGCCGCACGCCATGGCCGCCGAGGGCTCTACCCGCGAGTACCACATCGCGCCCGCGTCGGTCGAAAGCGCGGTCAATCAGTTCGGCCGCGAGGCAGGTGTACTGATTTCATTCGGCTCGACGACCCTGGCAGACCAGCCCAGCCGTGGCCTGCAAGGCAGCTACAGCGTCGAACAGGCACTGGCGGTACTGCTTGAAGGTACCGGCTTGCACGCGCAGCCGTTGGGCGATGGCGCCTACAGCCTGGAAGCCACACCTGTGGCCCAGCCTGGCAGCGCCGGTGCTGCGGTCGAACTGGGTGCGTCCAGTGTCGTGGGCGACTGGCTCGGCGCCGCCGAACAGACCAACGTGTTCGAGCACGCCGGTGCCCGGGACGTGGTGCGCCGCGAAGACTTCGAACGCACTGGCGCCACCAGCGCGCGCGATGTCCTCAACCGCATTCCGGGTGTCAATGCACCACAGAACAACGGCACGGGCAGCCATGACATGGCGATGAACTTCGGCATCCGTGGGCTCAACCCACGCTTGGCGACCCGCTCCACGGTGCTGATGGACGGCATCCCGGTGCCGTTCGCGCCCTATGGCCAGCCGCAGTTGTCGTTCGCCCCGGTCAGCATGGGCAACATGGACGCCGTGGACGTGGTGCGCGGCGGCGGCGCGGTGCGCTACGGCCCGCAGAACGTCGGCGGCATCGTCAACTTCGTGACCCGCGCGATTCCCGATGCACCTACCATCAAGGGCGGCTTGCAGACCCAGGCCAGCCCTTCGTCGAGCCAGGACGGCTTCAAGACCACCGGCAACCTGCTGGCGGGCGGTACTGCCGACAACGGCCTGGGCGGCGCCCTGCTCTACTCCGGCGTGCGCGGCGGCGACTGGCGCGAGCACAGCGATACCCAGATCGACGACCTGATTCTCAAGGGCAAATACCAGATCGACGACGCCAACAGCCTCAATGCCCAGGCGCAGTACTACGAAGGCGAGGCCGACATGCCCGGTGGCCTCAGCGCAGCCGACTACAAGGCCGACCCCTATCAGTCGACCCGCCGCTACGACAAGTTCTGGGGGCGCCGCACCATGGTCAACTTCGGCTACCGCTACCAGGAAGATCGCCGCGAATTCACCGCCAACACCTTCTTCACCAAGACCCTGCGCAGCGGCTACCTGGACCAGGGCAACTTTCTCTCACTGTCGCCCCGCGAGTACTGGGTACGCGGTGTAGAGACGCGCTTCTCCCAAGGCTTCGATCTGGGCCAGACACAGCACGAAATGAGCGTGGGCTACCGCTACATCAGCGAGGCGGGCCATGAGCTGCGCTACCGCACGCCGATCAGCGCCAACCAGCAGTTGCCCAGCACCGACAGCCGCAACGACCGGGATACCCGCGGCGGCACCCAGGCCCACGCCTTCTATGTCGACGACCGCATCGATATCGGCCGCTGGACGTTCACGCCCGGCATCCGCTACGAGATGATCGACTCGCAGCAGACCAACAACCTCACCAACGTCAAATACCAGGGCGACTACACCACCGCCTTGCCGGCCCTGAACGTGCTCTATCACGTCAACGAAAACTGGAACCTGTACGCCAACACCGAAGGGTCGTTCGGCAGTGTGCAGTACAGCCAGATGCCCAACCGTGTGACCGGCGGCGAAGTGAAGCCGGAAAAGGCCCGGACCTGGGAGCTGGGGACGCGTTACGACAACGGCAATCTGCGCGCGGAAATCGGTGCGTTCCTGATCAACTTCGACAACCAGTACGACAGCAACCAGACCAACGACACGGTGATCGCTCGCGGCGAGACTCGCCATCAGGGTATCGAGACCAGCATCAACTACGCACTGGACGGTTTGAGCCCGGCCCTGGCCGGTTTCGACGTTCACGCCAGCTACGCGTTCGTCGATGCCACCATCCGCGAAGACGGCCCGAACAAGGGCAACCGCGTGCCGTTCTCCTCGCGCCACAAGGGCACCCTGGGCGTCGGGTACACCCAGGGCCCGTGGAAGCTCGACCTGGACAGCAGCTACCAGAGCAGCCAGTTCGCCGACAACGCCAACACCCAGGCCGAAAGCGCCGACGGCAGCACCGGGCGCATCCCAGGCTACATGCTCTTCAGCAGCCGCGCCGGCTATGACTTCGGCCCGCAATTGTCCGACTTGAACGTCGCGGTGGGCCTGAAGAACATTTTCAATCACCAGTATTACACCCGTTCCTTCGACGACAACAACAAGGGCAAGTACGTGGGCGAGCCGCGCACCGTCTACGTGCAAACCTCCGTCGCCTTCTGACGCTGGCAGCGTGCGCCTGCTGCCGCTGAACCCCTGTGGCAGCGGGTCGGAGGCCGGAATTGCGCCCCGCAGAGTTTCGGGTTTCGCACTTATTTCGGAAAAAGTTCGAAAAAGTTACTGAATATTTATCTTCGTCAGGGGGTTGAATTGTTTCTTCAACTCCCTGACCTTGTACTTCAAGAGGCGATGAATATCAGTGTCATCGAATCTCTAGCTAGCAAGCCGAATAAGGGATGAACTATGCAGATCCAGGTCAATAGCGATAACCATATTCAAGGCGATGCCCGCCTGCAGGAGTGGGTACGCACCGTAGTGGAAAACGCAGTCGAGCATTATCAGGAGGATCTCACCCGTATCGAGGTTCATCTCGCCGACGAAAACGGCCAGAAATCCGGGCCCGACGACATGCGCTGCCAGATGGAAGCGCGTCCAAAAGGTCACCAGCCCATTTCCGTGACGCACAAGGCTGAAACCTTGGACCTGGCGGTCGATGGCGCCGCCGAGAAGCTCAGCCACGCTTTGGAGCACATGTTCGGCAGGCTGCGCAACAAGCGTGCAGCCAACCAGCAAACCATTCCCGATGGTCCGAACGAAGCCTTGCTCGAGGAAGAGTTTCTGGAAAACGAACAGGTGCTCAACAGCAAGTCCTGAGCCCTGCAACGTAGGAAAAGGCGAGCCCGGGGCTCGCCTTTTTTATTGCCTGCGAACAAGTTTTTCGGTCCGGGCACGGCGATTGCTACATCAATTGCGACGAAGTAGGGCGGCAGTTACATATAGCAAAAGATGAAACGCGGCGCCGACCAGCGGTCTTGAACCAGTAACTAATCGCCTAGTCCATTAACGAAGTTCGACTATTGCAGGTAGTACATCATGGATAATCCATTCCAAGCCCTGAGCGATGCGTTCCAACCCGAGTACCGCGTCAACCTGAGCATTCAGCGCCTGGATGGCAGCATCATGCTGACCCTGTCCAACGAGCGCGGCGTTGCCGCCAAGCGCGTGATCACCGCCGAACAGCGCAACGACCCCAAGCGCATGCGCCGGCTGATCGAAAGCATCCAGTTCGGCATGGCCATCGAGCAAGGTGGCAGCGCCATGCAGATCCTGGCGGCGATGACCGATGCCGGCAACGTCGAGAAGCTGGGCAGCAAGCCAGTCCTTCGCGCCAACGCCGCGCACACCTCGCCGGTCGCCGCCAGCCTGCAATGAGCCGCCGTGCGGCTCAGCTGTCGGACTTCTCCTTTACCGATGGATAGCGCGAAGACCCATAGCGCACCACCAGGATGGCGAAAGCCAGGAGCAGGATGCCACCGCACAGGTAGATGATGCCCAGATCCGGTGCATTGTGGTGCGAGACATCGCCGATCAGCAGGCGAGTCAGGGCGGTGATTGCCACGTACAGCAGGAAGCGGATGGGCATGTGGTTGGTCTTGAAGTAGATCCCCACCATCGCCCCCAGCTCCAGATAGATGAACAGCAGCAGAATGTCGTCCACGCTCACGCTGCCCTTCTCTACCATTCCCAGAAAAGCGCTGACAGCCGCCCAGGCGGTGATGGCGCCAATGCCGAACAGCGCCAGATAGTGGAACGCCTCGACGCACAGATTGCCCAGCGAATCGGCCTGGGCGTGCAGACTCCCGCGAAGTTTTTCGGCCCATTTCATTGCCTGTATTCCTTTTGCCAACCGATGGTGAGATGCGCCTGAACGCCTATGCTCGTTCAGGGCATGCAGCATAAGGGCCAGGCATGGCTGGTGAGAAGCAGCCAGACTGTCGCAGGGCCCCTCGTCGGCACCTCTGTTCAAGCCTGCCGATTTGCCTTATGCTTGGCACTGTATAAACGAACAGTAGTTATACTGAAACCATTCCCTGGGCAAATGAGGTGGTCAATGGCCGTCGAAGTGGTATACCGCAGCAGCCGAGATCTGGAGCGCCTGTTTATGGACAAAGCTGAAGCCGATCGTCACGACAAAATGCTCGAGCTGGCTGAGTTGCTGGCAGACGTACTGAAAAAAGCCGTGCCGTCACTCGATGACAAACAGGTCGAAGACGCCGGTATCTACATGGCGAAAAACCGCGACATCTTCGCCAAGGCATTCAAGAGTCAGCCCGATGCCCTGAACGAGTTGCTTACGGCTACGGCCGACCCCGCCGAGCAGGCCTGATCGTCAGGCCTGCAGCGCTTGCACGAACTCGGCCAGCCAGGGCTCTGCGTCGGTTTCCGGGGTGACGCTTTCGCTGGCGTCCAGGCGCAGCATGTCCTGAACCTCGTGCACGCCCAGCTCTGCAAACAACTCGCGCAACTGCTCGCCGCCGCCGCAATAGGTGTCGTAGCTGGAGTCCCCCAGCGCGATCACACCACCGGGCAGGCCACGCAGCGCCGCCGGCAGTTCATCGCGAAGCTGAGCGTACAGCGCCATGATATTGTCCGGCAGTTCGCCCATGCCGGTGGTCGAGGTCACCGCCAAAACAGCCTCGGGCGCGAATGCCAGCACGTCCTGCAGAGTGGCTCGCGGGTTGTGCCAGGCCTGGATATCCTGTCGCTTTAGCAGCTGCTCGGCATGCCGGGCGACTTCCTCGGCCGCGCCGTAGACCGAACCGCTGAGGATGGCAACTTTCATGATGACTGTCTCGGACCGTTGAAAGCGCTGATCTTACCAGCCCGACCGCGCATTGAAAGACAGGATCTGACGTACTGGGATCCCTCCCGCAGCCCGTATGAATTAGACTACGCTGCACGCTAGGGAACCCTGACATGATCAATGCGAAGCTGCTGCAACTGGTGATCGATGCGTCCAACGACGGCATCGTCGTCGCCGAACAGGAAGGCGAGGACAACATCCTCATCTACGTCAATCCGGCATTCGAGCGCATGACCGGCTATACGTCGCTGGAAATGCTCTACCAGGACTGCCGCCTGCTGCAGGGTGACGACCGCGACCAGCCTGCGCGCCAGCGCGTGCGCGAGGCGATCGACCAGGGGTTGGCGTGCCGCGAGGTGCTTCGCAACCACCGCAAGGACGGCAGTTTCTTCTGGAATGAGCTGTCGATCACCCCGGTACACAACGACAGCGATCAACTGATGTACTACATCGGCATCCAGAAGGATGTCAGCAGCGAGGTCGAAGCGCAGCAGCGCATCGTCGCGCTCGAGCAGCAGGTGGCGGCGCTGCAACAGCGCATCGTCGAACTCGAAACCCCTGCCCCGCCCGGTGCGGTATGACCGCCATGGACGTTTTCCAATGTTGCTTCGAGTCACCCTTTGCCGCGAGTGCACGCCATGCCGCCTGATGTGTTGCTGACCCAGGACGAACTGGAGTTTCTGCGGGCGATGCAGGCCAACCCGCAGCTCAATGTTCGCGATACCCTGCTCAACCTTTCCATCAAGGGTGGACCGCAGGTTCGCGATCTGCTGATGCGCCTGGCATCCCACGAACAGGTCACCATCGAAGCACACCTGGAAAACCAGCAGATCAGCTTTCCGCTGCAGGTCGTGGAAGACGAGTTCCAGGCGGCGCACCTGGAGCTCGGGGCACCCAGCATCTATGAGGACGGACCGATGTTGCGCCCGTGGCGGCTGAGCCTCGCGCAGCCGATCGTGCTGCGCGACGGCGAAGGGCGTGACAGCGACTTCTGGGTCCGTGACATTTCCTTCAAGGGCGCCTTGCTCGAGGTTCGCAATGGGGCACAGGCGCCCGCGCAATTCCAGCTGTGGTTCACCCCCGAAGGGTGCGCACCGATCCCGTTGCGCGGTTCGATGATTCGCGAGGCCGAGCACGGCTTGTTTGCCTACCGGCTCAGCCAGAACAACGCCAAGGCGATAGAGTCCTTGCGCCAGTTCATTCTGATGCACCACCAACTGGTGCATCCGCAACTGCACACCTGAATGCGCCGAATCAGCTGTCCAGATGCCCGGCCAGGTACTGCTGCAAACGCCGTTGCATCAAACGTCCATCGCTGCCCAGGCAGGCGATCTCAGTGGATCGCAGGCTGTCCTGCATGATTTCGGACAGCTCTCCGGCCAACAGCAACGGGCAGCTCAGGGCGTTGTTCAGTTTGGCCAGCTGCCGTGGCAGTGCCGGTGGCGCTGGGCGATTGGAGAACAGCACCACTGCCTGGGGCGCGAGCTTTTCACAGACCAGGCTCAGCTCTTCGAGCGGCTGGCCCAGACCGAGCAGTTGCACTTCGACTTGCGGTCCGCCCAGCAGCAGGCCTGTGACCTGGAGCTCGAGTTCCCGGCACTGCTCTGGTATGGCCACCAGCAATACCCGGCTGTCTTGGCCCTGATCGGAAGCCAGGCGCAGCCGTTGCAGGGTGCGGGCACGCAGGAAGGTGTCGAGGAACAACCATTCGCTGGCCTGGCCAAAGTGGCCCTGATGCACCAGCAGCTCCTGCCAGACCGGCATCAGTACCTGTTCGAATACCACGGCCAGCGGATAGCTGGAAAACACCTGGCCGTAGACCTGATCGAGCCGAGCTTCGGCAAACTCACGTACGCACTGGCGAATCCGCTCCTGCCACTGCTGCCATTCACCGTGCTCGTCGCAGGGCCCGGGCAGCGCAGTTCTGGCCTGCTGGGTGCGCGCCAGGATCTTGCCCACCTTGCTCACCGCCACGCCCCGCTCTATCCAGCCCAGGATACTGCGCACCTCTTCGATATCGGCCAGGGAGTACAAGCGGTGCCCACTTTCGGTGCGGGTAGGCTGCACCAGACCATAGCGGCGCTCCCACGCACGCAGCGTGACCGGGTTGATCCCAGTCAACCGGGCCACCTCGCGAATGGGGTACAGCTCGTCCAGCGCGTGGTCTTGCACGCCGGGCAATCGGGTGCCGGATTCGCTCATTGCTAGTCAACCGCCGCCAGGAACAGGAACGCACAGTGTAACCGCTGGCAGAGGCTTGGGGTTTGTGGATGATCCAACCGACGGTAGATGTGCACGCAGCAGTTTTCGGGAATAATACTTGCTTGATTTCAGATGCACGCCACCACCCCGGCGCTGCATTCGATGGAGGCTCCTACCCGGAGCGCCAGACTGCCTGGAGATACACGATGTCTACCTCCCCCGTTACCCTGATGGTTGCGCGCCGCGTGGCCGATGGCAAATATCAGGACCTGATCGCCTGGCTGCATGAGGGCGAACAACTGGCCACCGATTTTCCAGGTTACCTGGGTTCAGGCGTTCTGGCGCCCGCGCCGGGCGATGACGAATTCCAGATCATCTTCCGTTTTGCCGATGAAACCACGCTGCATGCATGGGAGCATTCTGCCTCCCGTCGCTCCTGGCTTGGCCGTGGCAGTGAACTGTTCGCCCAGCCACACGTGCACCGGGTCAGCGGCACCGAAGGCTGGTTCGGCGACAGTGGCCTGCAGCGCCCGCCGCGCTGGAAACAGGCGGTGGCCATCTGGCTGGCGTTCTTCCCGGTATCGCTGATCTTCAACTTCCTGTTCGGTCACGTGCTGAACGAGATCAGCCTGGTGCCCAGAGTCATGCTCAGCACCCTGGCCCTGACCCCGCTCATGGTGTTCTTTTTCATTCCACTGTCGACGCGCCTGTTGCGCGGCTGGTTGCACGCCACGCCGAGTCGGGCGCCGCTGCCCAAGGCCAAGGTGGCGTGAACGGCCGGACCTGCTGCGCTTTGTGATATAAATCGGCGCAGCAACCTGCCGACGAAGAGCTCGCCCCATGCCTCACCCGATCCTCATTACCGGCGCCAGCCAGCGCATCGGCCTGCATTGTGCCGAACGCCTGCTGGGCGAAGGCCAACCAGTCATCATCAGCTATCGCCAGGAGCGCGAAACCGTTGCGCACCTGCGCGAGATGGGCGCGGTGACCATCCATGCCGACTTCGCCAGCGAAGCCGGCATCCTGGCCTTCATCGACGCACTCAAGGCGCAGACCACCCAGCTGCGTGCCATCGTGCACAACGCCTCGGCCTGGATCGCGGACAGCGCCGCAGACGAAGCCGCCGCGTTCCAGCAGATGGTCAATGTGCACATGCTGGCGCCCTATCTGATCAACTTGCACTGCGCCGACCTGCTGCGCGCGTCGAAACCTGCCGACATCGTGCACATCAGCGATGACGTGACGCGCAAGGGCAGCGCCAAGCACATGGCCTATTGCGCGAGCAAGGCGGGACTGGACAACCTCACGCTGTCATTCGCGGCGCGGTTCGCGCCGGCGATCAAAGTGAACGGGATTGCCCCGGCGCTGATCCTGTTCAACCCGGATGACGATGCCGATTACCGCTACAAATCGCTGGCCAAGTCGGCGCTGGGCATCGAGCCGGGTGCCGAGGTCATCTACCAAAGCCTGCGCTACCTGTTGGAAAACCCCTACGTGACGGGCACGACCTTGACCGTCAACGGCGGCAGACACGTAAAATAGGCATGCCTGCGTCGGTTCGGCACGACGCTGGCCCCGAACATTCTGCGGAGCACACAACGATGGCACCACTGCAGCCAGGAATGGCACGCATCCGGGTCAAGGACCTGCGCTTGCGCACCTTCATCGGTATCAACGAAGACGAAATCGTCAACAAGCAGGACGTGTTGATCAACCTCACCGTGCTGTATCCGGCGCTCGAAGCGGTGCGCGACAACGATATCGAGCATGCCCTGAACTACCGCACCATCACCAAGGCGGTGATCCAGCACGTGGAGGGCAACCGTTTTGCCCTGCTCGAACGCCTGACCCAGGAGATTCTCGATCTGGTCATGCAGAACACCGCCGTGCGCTATGCCGAAGTGGAAGTCGACAAGCCCCACGCGCTGCGCTTCGCCGAATCGGTTTCGATCACCCTCGCCGGCAGCCGCTGACCGGTTGCCGCTCAGCAGGAGAACGACATGAACGAACAACAACGCCTGGAATTGGAAGCAGCGGCTTTCCGCCGTCTGGTCAAGCACCTGGACGAACGCAAAGACGTGCAGAACATCGACTTGATGAACCTGGCCGGGTTCTGCCGCAATTGCCTGTCCAAATGGTACAAGGCAGCTGCCGACGAGCAGCAGGTCGATGTCAGCCTCGATGAGGCCCGCGAAGTCGTCTACGGCATGCCCTATGCGCAGTGGAAGGCGCAATACCAGCAGGAAGCCAGCGCCGAACAGCAGGCGGCCTTCGCCAAGGGGACGCCCAATGCGTGATGTGAATTCGCTGCGCACCAGCCTGGCCAGCGGTGAACATCAGTTCGCCGCGACGCTGGCCTTCGTCGCCGAGCACTATGCCTATGAGCCACAGGCATTCAGCAACGGCGCTCTGGACAATGCTGCCGGGCAGAACGAAGGGTCCTGCAAGACCCTGGGCCTGGCACTGCTGGAAGGCTTGAGCGATGAAGAGGCACTGCTGGCGTTTGGCGAACACTACCGTTCGGTGGTGGCGACGCCCGAGGGCAGTGACCACGGTAATATCCGCAATCTGATGGCGCATGGGTTGGCGGGGGTGAAGTTTTCCGAACAGCCGCTGACCCAGCGGGGCTAACGGGCACGCATGAAAAAACCGACCTGCAGGGGTCGGTTTTTTTGTGCCCGGCTTTGGGGCCTCTTCGCGGGTAGAACCCGCTCCCACAGGGACAGTGTCCTTCACTGGGACTACAACACCCTGTGGGAGCGGGTTCTACCCGCGAAAGCCGCGCTGCGGTTCTGGATCAGAACGAAGCGTTGGCCAGCCCATCCAGATAACGCTCTACATCCAGCGCTGCCATGCAGCCGGCACCGGCCGAGGTAATTGCCTGGCGGTACACGTGGTCAGCCACGTCGCCGGCAGCGAATACGCCCTCGACGCTGGTCTCGGTGGCGTTGCCTTCACGCCCGCCCTGAACCACCATGTAGCCGTCCTTCAGAGCCAATTGCCCGTCGAACAACGAAGTGTTCGGCGTGTGACCGATCGCGATGAACACGCCATCGACCTTCAGCTCTTCGGCAATGCCATCGTTGTTGCGCAAGCGCGCACCGGTCACGCCCATGTTGTCGCCCAGCACCTCTTCCAGCGTGGCATTGAGCTTGAGTTCGATCTTGCCTTCGGCCACGCGAGCATGCAGCTTGTCGATCAGGATCTTCTCGGCGCGAAAGGTATCGCGACGATGGACCAGGGTCACCTTGCTGGCGATGTTGGCCAGGTACAGCGCCTCTTCGACCGCCGTGTTGCCGCCGCCCACTACCGCGACTTCACGGTTGCGATAGAAGAAGCCATCGCACGTGGCACAGGCCGAAACGCCCTTGCCCATGAACGCCTCTTCCGACGGCAAGCCCAGGTACCGCGCGCTGGCGCCGGTGGCGATGATCAGCGCGTCGCAGGTGTAGGTTGCGCTGTCACCCGTCAAGGTGAACGGCTGGGCAGCGAGGTCAACGGCATTGATGTGGTCGAAGACGATTTCGGTTTCAAAGCGCTCGGCGTGCTCGCGCATGCGCTCCATCAGGGCCGGGCCGGTCAGGCCATGGGGGTCGCCCGGCCAGTTGTCGACTTCGGTAGTGGTGGTCAACTGACCGCCTGCCTGCATGCCGGTAATCAGCAGCGGCTTGAGGTTGGCGCGCGCAGCGTACACGGCAGCGCTGTAACCGGCAGGGCCGGAGCCCAGGATGATCACGCGGGAATGACGGGTTTGAGACATGACTAACTCCTGACTGCCGGACGTTGGCGCCGATCCGGTGCGGCTGGAATAAAAAGGACTGGCAAGGCACCTTGGGGAAGGTTCAACGCCGCCAGCCCAGAAACTTGCCCGTGAAATCCAGGCAGGGTCAGCGCTTACAGGCTCTTGGCATTTCCAGCCAGGTAGTCGGCGACGCCCTGGGCATCGGCCTTCATGCCTTTCTGGCCCGGACGCCAGCCGGCCGGGCAGACTTCACCGTGCTGTTCGGTGAACTGCAGCGCTTCGACCAGCCGTACCATGTCGTCGACATCGCGACCCAGCGGCAGGTTGTTCACCACCTGGTGCTGCACGACACCTTGCTGGTCGATCAGGAACGAGGCACGCAGAGCCACGCCATCTTCGTGCTCGACGCCGTAGGCGCGGACGATCTCGTGCTTGACGTCGGCGACCATGGTGAATTCGACCTCACCGATACCGCCCTTCTCCACCGGCGTGCTGCGCCAGGCGTGGTGAGTGAACTGAGAATCGATGGACACCCCGACCACTTCGACACCCAGTTCGCGGAACTTGGCGATGCGGTTGTTGTGGGCGATGATTTCCGATGGGCACACGAAAGTGAAATCCAACGGCCAGAAGAACAGCACCACATACTTGCCACGCAGGGACGACAACTTGAAGCTGTCGACGATCGAGCCGTCGCCCAGTACGGCAGCGGCGTCGAAGTCAGGGGCTTGGCGGTTGACCAGAATGCTCATGAAGAACTCCTTGGAAGCGAAGATGGGAAAGGGTTGAAATTCGATGTGTCCAAGCTTAACGAGGTGGGCCCGATTAGGGAAATACCCTTTGGCAATCCAACCCATAGCCCTCGTCTATACGCGAAGGGCCATTCGTGCAGAGCACGCAAGGTTGTTACCGGCCATTGCCGTGGTTCCCGAGCGTCGGCAAAGCCGGTACTGTCAGCACGTTTCCCCTGTCTCGGAGTTGTCCATGCCTGTCCCTGCACTGTCCGGCCCGCAATACCTGCGCGAGGGCCTGAAAATGGTCTTGTCTCCCGGGCTGCGGCTGTTTGTACTGCTGCCATTGAGCATCAACCTGGTGCTGTTCGTTGGCCTGATCTACTTTGCCGGCCACCTGTTCAGCGGGTGGGTCGACCACTTGATCCAGAGCCTGCCCAACTGGCTTGGTTTCCTCAGCTTCATACTCTGGCCGCTGTTTGCGGTGCTCGTAGCCTTCATGGTGTTCTTCAGCTTCACCATGCTGGCCAACATCATCGCCGCCCCTTTCAACGGTTTTCTCTCCGAGAAGGTCGAGGTGGTCGCGCGGGGCAAGGACGACTTCCCTGCCTTCCGCTGGACCGAACTGTTTGAAATGATCCCGCGTACGCTGGCCCGCGAAGCGCGCAAGCTCGGCTATTTCCTGCCGCGCGCCCTGGCGCTGTTCGTGCTGTCGTTCATCCCGATGCTCAATATCATTGCCGCCCCTCTGTGGTTGCTGTTCGGGGTCTGGATGATGGCTATACAATACATCGACTACCCCGCCGACAACCACAAGATGAGTTGGCAGGACATGCTCGCCTGGCTGCGCCAGAAGCGCTGGCGCAGCCTCAGTTTCGGCGGCATCGTTTACCTGGCACTGCTGATCCCGGGGGTAAACGTTTTGATGATGCCTGCAGCGGTGGCAGGCGCGACATTGTTCTGGGTGCGCGAGCGAGGGTGAGTCCTGGCGGTGCGGCCGACTGCGGCTCGACACGCACTTCACTTGGAACGTAGGTTAACCACGAAAATTTTGCCCTTTCCCAGCCAACTGATACACAAGGCTGGTACACATGGCATTAATTGCACAACCATTCAGGCACCCCGATTCGGGCATCTACTACCTCCGACGCAGGGTGCCGGATGATCTCAGGCACATCATTGGCAAGACCGAGATTCGCCGCTCACTGAATACGCGAAATCACCAGCAAGCAAAGTCGGCGTTTGCTGTTGCATACGCGGAATCAGAACAGCTTTTTCACGATGCCCGCCTTGGACTCTACGTTCCACAACACCAGACGAAGGCTCTGACGTCCCGCCTGCCTATGGTTTCGCAACCGGAGGAAAAAGAAAAACGTTCACTCCTTTCAGAAATACTTACCGTTATATGACACCTGATAAAACCGCCGAAGATCGCATCATAAATCCAGCGTTTACTAATTAATGATACCTTGTTATATTGATACCACCTTAAGTGATACCACGGATCATCCGCCATGTCCCGCACCTTCCTGTATTGCCGTGTCAGCACCTCAAGCCAGTTCACCGAGAACCAGGTTCGAGAAGTGAAAGCCGCAGGCTTCGATGTACAGGCTACTCGGGTAATAGAGGAAACCATTTCAGGGAGCATCGCCGCTAAAGAGCGTGCGGGCTTCCAGAAGCTGCTTGATCGAATGAAATCGGGTGATGTATTGATCGTTACGAAGCTGGACCGTCTAGGCCGCAACGCTATGGATGTCCGTCAGACAGTCGAGCATCTTGCAGCAACAAGTATTCGCGTTCACTGCCTCGCCCTTGGTGGGGTAGACCTCACGAGTGCAGCCGGGAAGATTACAATGCAGGTTCTGGGGGCTGTAGCCGAGTTCGAGAGGGATCTGTTGATAGAGCGTACGCAGTCGGGGCTGAAGCGTGCGAAAGCAGAAGGCAAGAAGCTAGGCAGGCCAGCGGCAAAGGACACAACTAAAGCAGTGCTAGAGCAGAAGGCGCTTAACAAAACACAAGCAGAAGTCGCCAAGGTGCTTGAGATTGGTATCGCAACCGTCAAGCGGCACTGGAACAAGGCCTAACACTTCGTAAAATGAATCAGCCGCCCTCGGGCGGCTTTTTCGTGGGCGTGATATTTTGAAATCTGCCGCTCGGTAGACAGTCTGGCACGGGAATGGCCCTTAACACCGCCCCACATTTTCGGGGTTTCAGCAAACTTCCAGATACCCGCTCTGATATTCCATCGAGGATGCACCGCAGGATATTCTGCATGGTCGATATTTGATTTTGCATATCTTGGCCCGCTGGCGTTTGGTAAAAAGACTTTACCTGCGGCCACGCAGAAAGTGTAGCTGCCCGGAGAGTTGCTACTCCTTGATCCGGTTCACGAACTCCTCCAGACTCTTGAAGGACATGCAGTTGACGCTATGAACCACTAAAGTACCCTCAGCTCAATCTCGACGGAGTTTGAAGCAGTTTCGCCGGATGAGGATGATAAATCACCGCCCCCATCGTTCCCCTACTCTACTTACGCTACAGCGAATCCGACCAACGGATCACTGTCCATTCAGCCAGAATCTTAGATCGCTGCGCAATCGACTTTGGCCCCCAGCTTGACCATTTACTAGCTAAGTCTCTAGGAGTGGTAAACATTGACTCCTTCTGATACCGTTCTTTTTTAACAGCATATGACGAATCCTGAAGTGAAGAGTTCAGCGGGGAAGATAAAGGTATAACATTGGCCAAAAGATCTTTCATATGCTTATGTTGTTCTCTGCTGAATTTTTTTGCCCACTCTGAATGGTCATCGAACGTCTGCGGGAGGATATGCTCTATAGTAGGCACTAACGGCGGATTATCGCCTTTCATGTCACGATCATATTCAACCAGAAGATAACCACATATGTTAGCCCGCGCGAGCGCCCGCTTTTCAACCGCCGCTACAACCTCCCCATCGCTTGGCCATTGAATAGTGGGCCTGACCTTAATTTGCCGCTTGAATTCAGCTACATCGTGCTTCTTCATCTGCATCCAAAGGCCTTTGAATATTGCATGCAAACCTGTCGGCTCCAGCCCCACGATAGCTCTACGAACCAAAAAAGACTCTAATGCATCTAACAGACTCACAACCGTTTTCTCTGCTACGGAAGAACTTTCATACGCAAGCAGCATGGACATAACATATGGGTAAACCGACGCAGGCCGCCGCATTCTGACAAGACGTTCCAGACGTTTCGAGATTTCCTTGCTCTTGGGTTGGTGCCCGGTTTGGTCAATTGCCAAGAATGGCCCTTGAAGCGGCTTCATATCACTAATCATTTGCTCCGGCGTACGGCCTCGCCAAGACGCCCGAAGCTGCATAAACAGCTCTGACTTTTTCGTATTGCTATCTTGTATTAAACAGTAGGGAAAGAAGAAAGCCTCAGCCCTGTCGCCGAATGCCTCTTCAAAAGGTCTCCAAACGTGGTCAAACACACGCTGAGCTTTAGCGGGATCTTCTGCCAAGCTAGAAAAGATCTCATTTCTAACTAAGTCTACTACCCCAACCTTTACTCCTCTGAAATTTAATCTTTCAAAAATCTTTGTTGCGGCAGAAGCATCAGTAAGTTTGAGGTGCACGAACGAGAGGTTACGAGTTACGATGCCAACAGTTTCACGAAAATACTCCGACGCCTCGTCAGGATCAACTTGCGACTCGGCTTTTAAGTGCCTAAGTATACGGTAGTATTGCCCTACTAAATCACCATCCGCCTCGCCACTAGGAGGAGGCAGATGCAGTTGCAATTCCGCCAGTTCGTCTTGCAAAACTGAGGGGCTATTAATCCGGTCCCAGATAACTCTGAATTGACTTCGATCAGCAAACGCAGGCACAATCCTGGTGTTGATGTCGAGACCTCGACGCGGTGAAAGCAACAAATACTCCTGCACTAGCTCGAATGCTTCCTCTTTGTCAAACTGCGCGATGCACTCAACGACTGCCATTACAAAAACATATAATGTAAGCAAGCGTTGCTGCCCATCCACCACCTCCAAGGCACGCATGCGTCCAACAGTGTTCCCTCTTCGTGGTTTCTCATAGGCGACTATGGCACCCATGAACTGTGTTTCCTCGACCTCGGACCTAACCTGATCAATATCAGCCAGAAGTTCTGAGAGCTGCTTACTTTTCCAGACGTAGCTTCGTTGAAATATCGGAATATGTATTTGATCAGCATCTCTTAAGAGACTTTCAAAGTTCTGCTCATCCTGGCTATCCGTTATCCATTCAGACATAAAAAAACCTCATATTAGAATACGTATCACAGTCAATCACCGTAACATTAACCAATTCGTCGGGGCGTCTGCAAGCCGCAAACGGGACAGTTGAGAAGATAGAGAAGCGTCTGAACACTTAGTCCCTCGCGGCATCGAGTATGTCGTGCAGATTCGCCCGAGGCGAGGTTCTGGCATCGTTGATATTGCTGCGACCCGGACCGTGGTCGAAAAGCTGACTGCTCCCCCTCAGAATTTGCCTTCGCTGGCAGTCGCTATAAACAACCTCTCCTGCCATTATCACCCAGCGTATATCCAGGGATATCAGTGATTGGTCTGCATCCATGGTATGGCCTCCCAAGTAAATCAGAAGCGTAACATTGGAACGACGTGGTTGATACGCTCATAACGAAGCACTCGATCAAGGATGGAAAGAGTAAAAATCTGAACCCAATCCAGTCAATCCCAAATCGTAGGCCACAATGGCATGACCCAACAAACAATGTTGGCCCGAGGCAGCCACGGCTATCTCTACGCGAAAAGTCTATCTCAGGCGGTGCTCTCCCTAGACAGCTCGACATCGAGCTCAACATAGGTCAACACACGATAACCCTCGACATAAAACTTAACTATTGAAGGATATCTCGTAACCATTAATGGTACAATCTCAACATTGGCCAAATCAATCTCACTCCGTGAGAATGCTTTATACCGAGCGATTTCAGCAAGATTTTCAGACACCCATTTAATCTTCGATAAGAACTTATCATGATATTTTTTCTGGATGAAGTGATCCTTGAACTGTTGAAACTGACCGCGAGAATCTGTGGCAGGAGCTGAGGCCTTGCACTCCACCACATAAAAAATTTTATTTACTTCATCAAAGGCAATAATATCGATCTCACCACAAGGCAGCGCTACAGACCCTCCATTGTTACTAGTCCACTTTTTCAAACCTTTGATTCCATCATGACTGCACTTAGCAAAAATGTCAAAAACAACAGATTCAAATATGTTCCTCCGATGATATTGCTCTATCTCCTCTAGAGACCTATTGAGAACTGCATCTCCTTTCAAATCGAGTCTTTGGCCAATAGCTGAGCGATGCTTAAATATATCATGCCATTCCGCCACCATAAAGATGTTAACAATCACATGCCAAGACGCTTTTTTAATATGAGGCTTACTTACTGAAGCCTTTGGATAGATTGATGTAAGGTACTTAAGACGATCAAGCCTTATACCCGCAAAATTTATCATTCGGATAGGATCTTTCTTATCCAAAAAATCTCCTCCGACCCTCATGAAGTCTTTGGAGGATAACAGTATGAAGTTTAAGATTTTTACTACCACCGGCTTTGGTATATCACTCTCATCGACCAACCAGTCAACTAGATACTCTCCGGGAATTATCAATACCGCTCCTGAGGAAAGCACCTCTCGGAGCATGACATCAATGAGTTTCTCGATATCTTCCAAAGTAAAACCCTTTGCGACCTGTAACGCGTTACTCAGCTTCTTGTTTAGATACAATTCGTCAGCAGCTCGGCGAGAGGCGCTAAGCCGATTCCAGTGATCATCGTCGGCCATCCGCATATATTCAGCACGTTCTTGCATCGCAACTTTTGACTTCGGCGGCAGTTTCGGCATCAGCATTCCAAACGGGTCCGTTAGATCAAACTCTACATCTCCATACACATCTGGAAAAAAGTGGATAAGGTTGGACCATTCTGCCGCCATCATCATTACTGACAGTATAGTAAAAACTTTGGACACCTCTTCGTAACTTGGCTGTCGTCGCTGTAGGCTATCACCAGCCCCTCCAGACAATATATGTTCTATTACAAACCGCCAGCCAAACCTCCCTACAGGCGCCATCTCTTTCGGGCTGTGAAATGGTTGAGCGAACCCCCCTCTGTATACAGAAGTCCACATAAAAATTTGCTTGTACGCTTCTAGCATCCAGCTGGCAGAGTTACCCTTCAGAATACTGGTACGGAGTTTATCTTGAGCAACCTCAAACATTGAGTTTACAATCGACTTTGCATCCGCATTAGTTTTCCCAGACGGCATGTACGTCTGCTTGAGCGATCTTAAAATCGAGAGCATTGTCTCTTCATGAAATTCCGACACTGGTTCATCTATGGGGGTTCGTTGCTCGTTAATATCCATAACCAACTCTCTGCACAAATTTAACGGATAATCTCACTGTACGACACATCAGCTCAGCGATTAAACAACCTAAGCTGATGGAGCATTCTTTGCGTCACCGGCCCGAAACAATCCCAACTATAAGAATCATGTGTTATTAGAAAGGCACATCATCAAATGAGTCAAAGCCCGGTATGGGTTCGGATTTATAACGCGCCACTGAGTCGAGTTTGGAATAAATATTAGCTTCGATGACATTTCTTTTTTCCTTTCCACATTTTCCTAAAAGGCTCAAGAAATCCTTGATCACCTTCACGCTCATTTTACTTCCTTTACTGTAGTAGTATTCTCCATTCAAAAAGCATCGACCAATTGCCGCATTAGAAGGAACGGACTGTTCGAGCATGACGCCTTGATAGACTTTATGCAAACGCACAGAAAACTCATCCACCTCAAAATACTTTGCATCAGATACAATTTTTGAGACTATTAGAGCAAGCTCTTTTGAAAAGTTTTGATAGATCACTATTTCAGAACCTGAAAACACCACACTGTCAGTGGTATTTGTTAATGCACTTTCTTTGACCTGCGCGAATGATGCAATACGCTCATACGGAGATCGTTTCGCCATGACCTCAAGCAAACCTAAGTACTTGAAAGAAGCGATATCGTTTTCTACAACAATTTTCTCAAATAACTTCCCTACAAAATACACCTCTGTTGCATGTGTATAGATTTTTCTATCAAACTCTGCAGGGCGATCGCACCACCAGTTCAAGGAGATACTTTTATCAAAATCTACATCTTCGAGGATCTTTTTTCCAAAACCAAAATCAATTACTTTTACAACGCCGTCGTTCGTCACCATCACATTGGATGGGCGTACGTCGCGATGGAGAATAT
This sequence comes from Pseudomonas sp. CFBP 13602, assembly GCF_014842725.1. Taxonomy (NCBI): domain Bacteria; kingdom Pseudomonadati; phylum Pseudomonadota; class Gammaproteobacteria; order Pseudomonadales; family Pseudomonadaceae; genus Pseudomonas; species Pseudomonas sp. CFBP 13602. The sequence continues at coordinate 178,706 of NZ_JACYVT010000003.1, forward strand.
TACACGACTCCAAATAAGCAAACGCATCAACTACCTGGATAAATACTTCGTTTACACTTTCAGGATACCGTATCAGGTACTCTTCAATATCGACACCTTCTACATACTCCATAAAAATGTAGCCGCTATATTTTTGCGGATATAACAGATAGTTGAAAACGCGAACAATATTGAAATGGTGCAGCGAATAAAGGAGCTTTATCTCACTTACAAAGCCCTTGTATAGAATCTCCTTCCACTCATCTAGCAGCGGAGAGTATTTCTTACAGACGAAAAGCTCATCTATCATATCATCATGCAAGAGCACTGTTTTCCCACATGCCCCTTGCCCGAGCTCTGACCGAAGTACAAAACTTCTACCTAATGAAAAGTGTATTTTCTTGTCAATTTCCATTCAGCATCCTCGCCAACCAACACATGAGACTAGGTGATGAGCGCTGAATCAAGCCGCCCAAAGTACACCAACTACGCTACCATCAAACTGATGATTCTGGAACGCCACTATGGTGTATATGTTCGTGAGCCACTCAGAAGATTGCCTAAGGTCCAGCAGCGGCTCATCACCTGGTAGCCTCGGCGATGTTAGGGGTCTGTTGAAATGGATGGTGCACTACCTCACCTGCGGTCTTTTCACGATGCCCACTAACCTGATACATTTCCCGCCCACTCCCTTGGGAAAGGGCGTTGATTTACGTTGCCTTCAGACGATGTATCGCGCTTTTGCAGTACATCGACTACCCTGCCGACAACCACAAGATGAGTTGGCAGGACATGCTCGCCTGGCTGCGCCAGAAGCGCTGGCGCAGCCTCAGTTTCGGCGGCATCGTTTACCTGGCACTGCTGATCCCGGGGGTAAACGTTTTGATGATGCCTGCAGCGGTGGCAGGCGCGACACTGTTCTGGGTGCGCGAGCGACAATAGCCTTTGCGGTAGAACCACTGGTCGTTAATGACTGCGACCAGTCCGACATCTACTACTCTCTTTCTACCCAAGCGCTTTCACGGCAGCGACTTTCGTAAAGAAATATTCTTCAACTCTCGCCAACTTTACCCCACACCGCCGTTGATCAAGCCATACCAAAAGACCTTACATCGCTTCTTGAAGATGTAACCTGTGCATTCCAGTAGTCAGGTTGATTTGAAACTATCACCTTGAAATACTGGAGCAATACAACTATGAATCGGAAATTGGCAGCGGAGTTTCTCGGCACATTCTGGTTGGTGTTCGGCGGTTGTGGAAGCGCGATATTCGCTGCCAAATTTCCAGAGCTGGGAATCGGATTTGCTGGCGTATCGCTGGCTTTTGGTTTGACCGTCCTCACCATGGCTTATGCCGTCGGCCCCATTTCAGGTGGACATTTCAATCCTGCCGTTACAATCGGGCTATGGGCGGGCGGCCGGATCTCACCCAGTGAAGTCATGCCCTACGTGGTGGCCCAGGTTGTCGGCGCTGTCGCCGCGGCCGCAGCGCTCTACACGATTGCCTCCGGAGTTCCCCTGTTCGAAACGGGTGGATTCGCCGCGAACGGGTACGGCGATTTGAGTCCCGGCAACTATTCCCTGGCTTCCTGCCTGTTCGCCGAAGCTTTGCTGACATTCTTCTTTTTACTGATCATCATGAAGGTCACCAGCACCAATGCGCCGGCAGGCTTCGCTCCACTGGCCATCGGCCTTGCCCTGACGCTCATCCATCTTGTGTCCATCCCCATCACCAACACCTCTGTAAACCCTGCACGAAGTACCGGGCCAGCCCTGTTCGCCGGCGGGCCGTATATCGCTCAACTTTGGCTGTTCTGGCTTGCCCCCGTGGTCGGTGGGTTGCTGGGTGGATGGGTCGGGCGGGCGATGGGCGAAAAAAATGATCTGAAGATCCCTGCTCATGTATAGGCCTGGTCGGTTGCTCATAAAAATTTGCCAGGCAGCCGTGAACTTGCTTCCACGTCGCAATTGCAACCATCGCGAGGCTGTGATGATTCCGACTCTTTCCGCTGATAAACGATTGAAACACTGGCATGTATCGTGGCACATCCGAGAACGCGAAATCTTCTGTGTGGAATGCGGGGGCCTGCAGACGTATTCAACATCTTCCCAGCCTTTCAATTCGAATCATTTGGCGAAATGCCGCAATGACAGCTGCGAACCTCAACATCCATGGCAAGAATTGCGCGAGATATTGTTCGACTGGAAACTTGAAGTCATAAAAACCTCATGAAAGCGCCACACCTGTGCAATACATGGCGTCGAAAATGAGCCTATGACAGCTCCCTCTCTGCATATCACCCTGGTTACGGAAACCTTTGCCCCCGAGATCAACGGGGTCGCCAGTACGCTCGAATATCTGTGCGAAGGGTTGCGCCGTCGCGGACACCGAGTGGATGTAGTGCGTCCGCGACAGGCGCAGGACACAGGCCTGGCTGACGATCTGATGCTGTGTCGCGGCTGGCCGATTCCCGGGTATCCGGGTCTGCAGTGGGGCGAGTCGTCCAGGCGGCGGTTGGTGCGGCTCTGGCGCTCGAGGCGACCCGACGTGGTGTATGTCGCCACGCCGGGGCCTTTGGGCTTGAGCGCACTGCGCGCGGCACGGCTGCTGGGTATCGCGGTGGTCAGCGGTTTTCATACCAACTTCCAGCAATACGCCGCACAAAGCGGGTTGGGGCTGTTGACGCGTGTGGTGACGCATTATCTGCGCTGGTTTCACAACCGTACGCAGATGACCCTGGTGCCCAGCCACGGCCAACGCCTCGAGTTGCAGCGACGTGGCTTCGAGCGATTGCAGCTACTGGCGCGTGGCGTCGATGCTCAGCTGTTCCATCCTGCGCGGCGCAGGGCCGAGTTGCGCCAACGCTGGGGGCTGGCGGAGGGTGACCTGGCGGTGATCCATGTCGGACGCCTGGCATGGGAAAAGAATCTGGACCTGCTCGCGCGTACCTTCAGCCATCTGCAGGCGCGGCATCCGCAGCGGGTGATGAAGTTGATCGTGGTAGGTGACGGCGGGCGGCGAAGCAACCTGCAGCAGAAGATGCCCGAGGCGATCTTCTGCGGGGCATTGCGCGGCGAGGTGCTGGCTGAACACTATGCCAGCGGTGATATCTTCGTCTTTCCCAGCCTCACTGAAACCTTCGGCAATGTGGTGCTGGAAGCGCAGGCATCAGGGCTGGCCGTGGTGGCCTACGATGAGGCCGCCGCCGCGCAGCACATTCGCCACGGGCACAGCGGCGCGCTGGCCATGCCGGGCGACGAAGCGGCGTTTCTCGACGCAGCGGGCTGGCTGCTGGAAAACGAAGAAAATTTGCGGCGGGTCCGCCTCAATGCGCGTCGACATGCCAACCGTCAGGGCTGGGAGGCCATCGTCGAGCAGTTCGAGAAGCAACTGACGAGTGCGTGCGTCCTGAGGTCTTCTGCGGATCTCGCAAACACCGCGGCACCTCTTCGCGGCCAATGACCGCTCCAACGGATGCTTCGCGCCCATGAGCCTGATCAGTGTGGGAGCGGCCCGTGGCCGCGAAAAGCGCGCCGCGCAGTGCCAGCAGATAACGCATCAACCCTTCGCGGCCGCTGACCGCTCCTACAGGGGTAGCGATGTGGCGGGGCAAAAAAAGGGGCACGTCGCTGACGTGCCCCTTTTTTGCATCTGCGCCTGGCCGCTCGCAAGAGCGCCTTGCTCAGATCAGTGGTGATGACCACCCTCGCCGTGCACGTGGCCGTGCGCGATTTCTTCCTGGCTGGCGTCGCGGATGTCGACGACCTTGACCTTGAAGTGCAGGCGCTGACCGGCCAACGGGTGATTGCCGTCGACGGTGACGTCGTCGCCATCCAGATCGCGGATGGTCACGATCTGCATCTGGCCATCCGGCGCGGACGCGTGGAACTGCATGCCCACTTCCAGCTCGTCGACGCCTTCGAACATGCTGCGCGACAAGGTGCTGACCAGCTCGGCCGCGTACTCGCCATAGGCATCTTCAGGCTCGATGGCCACGTCCAGGTCGTCGCCGACCTGCTTGCCGTCCAGAGCCTTTTCCAGGCCGGGGATGATGTTACCAGCGCCCTGCAGATAGACCAGCGGCGCGCCGCCGGCGGAACTGTCGATAACCTCACCGGCGTCGTTGGTCAGGGTGTATTCGATGGAGACAGCCTTGTTGGCGGCGATCAGCATGAGGTAAGACCTTTTGCATTAAGAATGTAGAACGACCAAGTGTAACCAAGGGTTGGCTTGAAAGCGAACCCACTCGGCCAGTGGTCGACCGGACACAATGCGCGCGGCCTTTAGGCCTGCTGCACGCATCTTGAGGTTATGACTGCCCACGGCGCGATTCGTTTCTACTTGCGGGCTGTGGCGTGATGCTTGTAGCGTGCAGCCCGAAGCTCACCCGAGAAGCTCGCATGCAAACATTTTTCATCGCGCCGACCGATTTTGGCGTCGGCCTGACCTCCATCAGCCTGGGGCTGGTGCGCACCCTGGAACGCGCCGGCCTGAAGGTCGGCTTCCTCAAGCCCATTGCCCAGCCACACCCCGGCGATCAGGGCCCGGAGCGCTCGACCGAACTGGTGGCCCGTACCCATGGCCTGCAACCACCCAAGCCCCTGGGCCTGGCCCATGTGGAACGCATGCTGGGCGATGGCCAGCTCGACGAGTTGCTCGAAGAGATCCTGACGCTGTATCAGCAGGCCTGCGTCGGCAACGACGTGGTCATCGTCGAAGGCATGGTGCCCACCCGCCACGCCAGCTATGCCGCCAGGGTCAACCAGCACCTGGCGAAAAGCCTGGATGCCGACGTGATTCTGGTGTCGAGTGCCGAGAACGAAGTGCTCGCCGAGCTTTCCGGCCGGGTCGAGTTGCAGGCGCAACTGTTCGGGGGCCCGCGTGATCCCAAGGTGCTGGGCGTCATCCTCAACAAGGTCCGCACCGATGAAGGCATGGACGTCTTCGCCGCCCGTCTCAAGGAACACTCGCCCCTGCTGCGTGGCGGCGATTTTCGCCTGCTCGGCTGCATTCCCTATCAGGCCGACCTCAACGCCCCGCGCACGCGCGACGTGGCCGAGCTGCTCGGCGCCCAGGTGATCAACGCCGGTGACTACGAGCAGCGGCGCATGAACAAGATCATCATCTGCGCGCGCACGGTGCTCAATACCGTGCAGCTGCTCAAACCGGGGGTTCTGGTGGTCACCCCAGGCGACCGTGACGACATCATTCTGGCAGTGAGCCTGGCCGCCATGAACGGCATGCCCCTGGCCGGGCTGCTGCTGACCAGCGACACCCTGCCCGACCCGCGCATTCTCGAGCTGTGTCGGGGCGCCTTGCAGGCCGGCCTGCCGGTGCTGTCGGTGAGCACGGGATCCTATGACACCGCCACGCGCCTGAACCAGCTGAACAAGGAAATCCCCATTGATGACCGCGAGCGCGCGGAGATCATCACCGATTTCGTCGCTGGCCATCTGGATGCCCAATGGTTGCACCAGCGCTGTGGTACCCCGCGCGAACTGCGCCTGTCACCGGCGGTATTCCGCTATCAGCTGATCCAACGCGCGCAACAGGCCGACAAGCGCATCGTGCTGCCCGAAGGTCACGACCCCCTGACCATCCAGGCGGCCGCCATCTGCCAGACGCGCGGCATTGCACGCTGTGTGCTGCTGGCCAAGCCAGACGAGGTGCAGGCGGTCGCCAGCGCCCACGGCATCGCACTGCCCGAAGGGCTCGAGATACTCGACCCCGACCTGATCCGCGGTCGCTACGTGGAGCCGATGGTTGCCCTGCGCAAGAGCAAAAGCCTGAACGCGCCCATGGCCGAGCAGCAGTTGGAAGACAACGTGGTGATCGGCACCATGATGCTGGCCCTGGATGAAGTGGATGGCCTGGTGTCGGGCATCGTCCACTCCACTGCCAACACCATCCGCCCGGCCCTGCAGTTGATCAAGACCGCGCCCGGCTGCAGCCTGGTGTCCTCGGTGTTCTTCATGCTGTTCCCCGATCAGGTGCTGGTGTATGGCGACTGCGTGATGAACCCGCACCCCAGCGCTGCGGAACTGGCAGAGATCGCCCTGCAGAGCGCCGACTCCGCCGAAGCCTTCGGCATTGCCGCGCGAGTGGCGATGATCAGCTATTCGAGTGGCAACTCGGCCAGTGGCGAAGAAGTCGAGAAGGTGCGTGAGGCCACCCAGTTGGCCCAGGAGATCCAGCGCGATCTGCTGATCGACGGCCCGCTGCAATACGACGCGGCCGCCAATGAAAACGTGGCGCGCCAACTGGCCCCGGACAGCCGGGTCGCCGGTCGCGCGACGGTGTTCGTGTTTCCCGACCTGAACACCGGCAACACCACGTACAAAGCGGTCCAGCGCAGCGCCGATTGCGTGAGCCTGGGGCCGATGCTGCAAGGACTGCGCAAACCGGTCAACGACCTGCCGCGTGGCGCTCAAGTCGATGACATCGTCTACACCATTGCCCTGACTGCCATCCAGGCCAACCGCACCATCGACCTCTAGGACCCTTCTCTTGAAAACGCTTACCGGCCTGTGCGCCGCGCTGCTGCTGGCGCTGAACACCCTCGTTTGCTGCACGCCGCTGTTCATCGTCAGCCTGATCAAGCTGTGCCTGCCGTTCGCGGCGGCGCAGCGTGTGACCGACGAACTGATGCGCCACATCCACGAAGCCTGGATCAGCAACAACAAGGCCTGGATGAACCTGCTCGGCGGTATCGGCTGGAAAGTCGAGGGCTTGCAAGGCCTGGACTACCAGCACTCCTACCTGGTGACCAGCAACCACCAGAGCTGGGTCGATATCCTGGTGCTGCAATACGTGCTGAACCGGCGCATTCGCCCGCTGAAGTTCTTCCTCAAGCGCGAGCTCATCTGGGTGCCGGTCATTGGCCTGGCCTGGTGGGCGCTCGGCTTCCCGTTCATGAAACGCTACTCCAAGGCCTATCTGGCCAGGCATCCGGAAAAGAAAGGCGAAGACCTGCTCACGACGCGCCGCGCCTGCGCCAAGTTTCGCGGCAAGCCGACCGCCATCTTCAACTTCGCCGAAGGCACGCGCTTCACCCCGGCCAAGCACGCGGCCCAGGCATCACCGTTTCGCCATCTGCTCAAGCCCAAGGCCGGTGGCATTGCTTTCGTGCTCGATGCCATGGGCGAGCAACTGCAGTCGATGGTCGACGTGACGGTGTTCTATCCCAAGGGCGCCCCCGGGTTCTGGGATCTACTGTGCGGTCGGGTAGGCGAGATCCATGTGCTGTTCGAAGAGCTGCCGATTCCGGCGCAATTCATCGGTCACAGCTACGATCAGGACGACGAGTACCGGGCTCGTTTTCAGGCATGGGTCAACGCGCTGTGGACGCAGAAGGACGCGACGCTCGAGCGACTCGAGACACACTGATCACCCATGAAAAATCCCGCTGCCAGAGCGGGATTTTTCATGGCCGAAGCAGTGATTACTGCTGCGGGTATTGCTGGCCTGGAATCGGCTTGAGGTTGACTTCGACACGGCGGTTCTGGGCGCGGCCGTTGGCGTCGGCATTGCTGGCGATCGGCTGGTCGGGACCTGCGCCGCGGACCGACAGGCGCGAGCCATCGACACCCTGTGAGGTCAGGTAGTTGCTGACCGCCTGGGCGCGTTGCAGCGACAGGTCCATGTTGTGCTGGCGGCTGCCGGTGCTGTCGGTGTAGCCGACGATCTCGATGTTGTTCTCGTTGAACTGCTTGAACGAATTGCCCAGGTTGTTCAATGGCGAGTAGAAGCTGCTGGAGATGTTCGACGAGTCGGTGGCGAAGGTGATGTTGCCCGGCATGATCAGTTTGATCTGATCGCCCTGGCGCTGCACTTCGACCCCGGTGTTGGCCATGCTTTCACGCAGCGCGGCTTCCTGGCGGTCGGCGTAGTAGCCATAGCCTGCCGAAGCGGCACCCGCCACGGCAGCGCCGATCAAGGCACCCTTGCCGCGGTTGTTGTGGTCGATGGCGGCACCGGCCACGGCACCGGCCAGTGCACCCAGCCCGCCATACTTGGCGGTCTTGCTGATGCCCGACGAACCCTGGGCCTGGCCCTGGTTTTCATACGGATTCTGCGACGCGCACCCGGACAACAGGGCGATGGCAGCGGCGGCAGTGATCAAGCGACGCGAGGTAAACATGGGCAACTCCTACTACAAGGCGGAAATCTGCAAAACAGAATGCGGCGGGTCATGGACCTCTGACTGCTTTGGACGGCAAAACCCGGGAAAGATTCCCCAGACCGGGCCGACCAGGCTCGACGCCAGCGGCTTGCACAGTGCCGCTTAAAAATGCACGCCGAAGCTGAGTTCGACGAAGTCGCGGTCATCCACCGTGGTGTACTTGCCGTCGAAGAAGTTGGTGTACGACAGGCTCGCCGTGTAGGTGTTCTGGTACTCGGCGTCGAGCCCGAGGCTGACCGCCTTGCGACCTTCCTCGAAATTGCCGCCGGGGCTTGGCGAATAGCCGGACACATCGTGCGACCACGCCACGCTGGGGCGCAGGTCGATCCCAGGGAGCACACTGTTGTAGTCCCAGATGGCGCGCGCGCGATAGCCCCATGAAGTGCTGGTGGTGAAGCCGCCATCGGTGCAGTTGCGCGACAGATTACGGGTCGAGGCACCGGGACCTGCAGCGGCCAGGGTACCGGTGTTGAGGAGCGTTGCGCAGGTGTCCAGGCCATTGGTGGCGGGCAACGCACCGGGACCATGCACCGCGTCGCGACCGTAGCGCCTGCGCGAACTGCTCTCCAGGCCACCGACATGGGTAACGCCCACCTCGCCCACCACGGTCAACCGATCTGCGCCCATGACCTGATCGAAGAAATGCGTCAGGGTGGTCTGCAGCTGGGTGATTTCCTTGCGGCGGTAGCCCTTCAAGTCCTGGCCGGGCGTGCCGTCGAGCAGCGACGCATTGCTGTAGGTGCCGCCCAGCGGGCGCACACCGGCATAGAGAATGTCGGTGGTGTTGAGCTGCACCGGTGCATTGGGCCGGTAGCTGACTTCGCCACTCCAGGCAGTGCCGGTAGGCAGCGTGGTGGAAAAGCTCAGCCCGTAAAGACGAATGTCTTCGGGGTAGTCGTAGAAGTAGCTGGAATTGCCGGCCACCAGCAACGGCGCCAAAGCCCCGGCGCGCGACGCTGATGCATAGGTCGCGGTCGATGCGCCGGTGGCGTTGAACAGCGGCAGGCGGCTGTGGTAATTCATGAAGTAGGCACCGAACTCGGTGTCCAAAGGGTCGTAGTTGTAGTGCAGCGCCACGCCGAACTGGCCACTGTCGCGCGCATCGCGGTCCGCACCGCGGCGCACCAGCACCCCCTCTTCGTTGACATTCACACCGGCAGCGGCAAGCGCTGGAAGATCAGCGGCAGGCAGGCCCGAGCGCTTGCTCAGCAGGCGCAGATTGTCACTGCATCCATCGGCGGCAACGTCTGCCCGGGCGAAGAACGTGCCGCAGTTGTCAGCCACCGTCTGGTCCCATTCGAGCTGGTAGAAGGCCTCGGCCGAGAGGTTGTCGGTCAGGCTCTGCGAGACGTAGAACAGGTTGACCGGGACCAGCCCTTCCTTGATCTCGGCACCGGGTCGGCGCAAGGCCGAGACGTCGATCGGGTTGAGGGCATTGATGCCATTCTGGATGAAGGTGCTCTCGCCCCAACTGACCACCTGCTTGCCCAGGCGAACGCCGCCTGGCTGATCGGCGAGGGCATAGTTGTGGTAGACGAACGCGTCGAGAAGCTGCGCGCCGGAGGACTGCCCGGCCTCCTTGCGGTGGACGTCGCTGATGTCCTTGAAGGGACGGCCTTCGTCCTTGAGTTCGAAGTCGTACCAGTACTTGCCGCGAATGAAGACGCCGCTGTCGCCGTATTTCAGTTCCAGGTCGTGCAGCCCCTTGAAGACCTTTGAAAAGGTTTCGCCCTTTTTGAAGTTCAAGCGACCGTCGTCGGCGGTCTGCGACAGGCCCGAGCCACCATTGTTGACGCCGATCAGGTTGCGGTTCGCCCCGGCCGTGGACCAGCTGGCGCCGACCGACAGCGCGGTATCGAACTGACCCTCGATTTCGCCGATGTTGAAGCTGACGGCAAGCGCCGGCCCGGCAAGCGTCGCCAGACCAACTGCCAGGGGTAATCTGGCCCGGCGACAGGACAGGTGTACTGAGTTCATCGACGCTGATCCATGTTCCGCTGTTCTCTGTTCGTTAGGGTGCTGGCAAGGGGCACTGCGCCGCCATTATAGCCAGCCAGAAGCGTTATCCGACGCCAGCGCGCGGCAGGTTTCAGCGTATTTCACTGAGGGCGATCTTCACACCCAGCGCCACCAGCACCACGCCCATGGCGCGGTCGAACCAATGGCCCATGCGCGCGAAGCCTTCGCGCACCCGGCGCTGGCTGAACAGCATGGCGACCAGGCAGAACCACAGCGCCGTGGCCAGCGCCAGGTACACGCCGTAACCGGCCTGCACCGGCAGCGGCGTGTGCGGACTGATGACCACGGTAAACAGGGAAAGAAAGAACAAGGTGGCCTTGGGGTTCAGGCCATTGGTCATGAACCCGGCCACATACGCGCCCTTGGGCGTGCGCTGGACCGGCGCCGCGCTGCTGGCCTGCACGTCGACCGCGGCCGGCTTGGCGCGCAGGGCCTTGAAACCGATGTAGAGCAGGTACGCCGCAGCGGCCCACTTCAGCACATTGAACAGCACGATGGACTGGGACACGATCAGGCCGATCCCCAGCAGTGAATAGCCCACGTGGACGAAGATCGCCGTGCCCACCCCCAGCGCGGTCCACAGACCGGCCCGGCGTCCGTGGCTGACGCTTTCGCGCACCACCACCGCAAAATCCGGACCCGGGCTGGCCACCGCCAGCAAGTGGATGAAGGCAACGGTGAGAAATTCGGTCCAGTACATGACGGCAGGCTCCAGGCGCGGCAGATGCAAACACGGTGATTGCAAAAAACAGCCCCGGACGCTACCTCAGGTCAGCAGGCCAGGGCCACAAGATTTTCATCCAGCAGCTATGGTAGAACATCCACATCCCCTTCAAGAGGTTCACCCATGCCCGCTACCCGTGCCGCCTTCCTCGACTACAGCTCCCTGGACCTGGGTGACCTGGACCCTGCCGCGCTCAAGGCCTGCTTCGAAGACCTGCAGTTCTACCCCAGCACGACGCCTGCGCAACTGCCCGAGCGCCTGCGCGGCCTGAACGTGGTCATCAGCAACAAGATCGCTCTGGATGCCGCGACCCTGCAGGCCTGCCCGGACCTCAAGCTGGTACTGGTGTCGGCCACGGGCACCAACAACGTCGACCTTGCGGCCGCGCGCAAACTGGGTATCACCGTGTGCAACTGCCAGGGCTACGGCACCCCATCGGTGGCCCAGCACACCTTGATGCTGTTGCTCGCCCTGGCGACCCGACTGCCCGACTATCAGCGCGCCATCGCAGCCGGCAAATGGCAGCAAGCCAAGCAGTTCTGCCTGCTGGATTTCCCCATCGTCGAACTGGAGGGCAAGACCCTCGGCCTGCTGGGCCATGGCGAGCTGGGCGGCGCGGTTGCCAGGCTGGCCGAAGCCTTCGGCATGCGCGTGCTGTCGGGGCAGATTCCCGGCCGCCCGGCACGCGCAGATCGCCTGCCGCTGCATGAACTGCTGCCGCAGATCGACGCGCTGACCCTGCACTGCCCGCTCAACGAGCACACCCGACACATGATCGGCGCACCCGAACTGGCGCTGCTCAAGCCCAGCGCCTTCGTGGTCAACACCGCGCGCGGCGGCATCATCGACGAGCAGGCCCTGGCCGATGCCTTGCGTCGTGGCCACCTGGGCGGTGCGGCCACCGACGTGCTCAGCGTCGAGCCACCGGTAGACGGCAACCCCCTGTTGGCCGACGACATCCCACGCCTGATCATTACCCCGCACAGTGCCTGGGGCAGTGTCGAGGCGCGCCAGCGCATCATTGGCCAACTGGCGGAAAATGCCACGGCCTTCTTCGCTGGCCAGCCCATCCGCAGCGTCTGAAACCGGCCCTGGTCTGCTAGAATCCGCGCTTTTGCCAGGAGCCCTCCCATGGACCCGCGCAGTGAAGTGCTGCTTCGTCAGGCCAACTTGTTTCAAGGTCAACTGCTGCTGGCCGGGCTGCCTGCCGACGACCTCTTCGGCCAGTTGCCGAACGCCGCCGGCTGGTGCTGGCATGCCGGCGACCAGGCAGCGCTGGACGCGCGCTTCGAGGGTCGCAGCCATTTCGGCGTCAACGTCCCCGAGACGCCGTTCGATGGCGCGGTGTTGTTCCTGCCCAAGTCCCGCGACCTGACCAGCTACCTGCTCAATGCCCTGGCCGCTCGGTTGCAGGGGCGTGAGCTGTACCTGGTAGGCGAGAAGCGTGGCGGCATCGAGGGCGCGGCGAAGCTGCTGCATGCCTTCGGCAAGCCGCGCAAGCTGGACAGCGCACGGCATTGCCAGCTGTGGCAGGTGACTGTCGACCAGGCACCAGCGGCCGTGGACCTGGAAAGCCTGGCGCAGCGCTATGAGCTGGAGATCGCCGGTGAGCCGTTGACCGTGATCAGCCTGCCGGGGGTATTCAGCCATGGTCGGCTGGACCGTGGTACCGAACTGCTGCTCGATCACATCGGTGGCCTTCCTCGCGGCCATCTGCTGGACTTCGGCTGCGGCGCCGGCGTGGTCGGCGCCAGTCTCAAGCGGCGCTACCCGGACAACCAGCTGACCTTGCTCGATGTCGATGCCTTCGCCACCGCCAGCAGCCGTCTGACCCTGGCGGCCAACGGGCTGGATGCCGATGTCATTACCGGTGACGGTATCGACGCCGCGCCACTGCATCTGGATGCCATCATCAGCAATCCGCCGTTCCATGCCGGGGTGCACACCAGTTACCACGCCGCAGAGAATCTGCTGGAAAAATCCAGCCAACATCTGAAAAAAGGCGGCGAACTTCGCTTGGTTGCCAATAGTTTCCTGCGTTATCAACCGCTGATCGAGGGCGCTTTCGGGCGCTGCCAGACGCTGTCCGAGGCGCGCGGCTTCAAGGTCTATCGTGCCATCAAATAGCCAAATCTTCGCTTGCCCTATCGTGATTGCCTAGGCAGAATCCGCACCGTCCTAGGGGAGTAGTCTCCCGCGAGCGCCAGCTCGCATGGCACGCGTCAACATACTTGGCCCTCAGGCCATGGCGCGTGCGACCCAGCGGCCGCACAGACGGCCCGGGTTTGACAAGACCTATGACACGCACACCTTACCCGGGGCGGGGAGGCTGTTCGTGTCATAGCCGTGTCGACCCGCCCCCATAGGAACGCTCCTGATGTTGGAATCCCTGCTTGTCCCTACCGGGCTGGTGGCCTTGGCCGAAATTGGCGACAAGACCCAGTTGCTCGCGCTGATCCTTGCGGCACGCTTTCGCAAGCCCTGGCCGATCATCGCCGGCATCGTCGCCGCAACCCTGGCCAACCATGCGGCGGCAGGTGCAGTAGGCGCCTGGTTCAGCGGCTTCTTCTCCGACGCCGCCCTGCACTGGATCCTGGCGGCAAGCTTCGCCGCGACCGCTCTGTGGACCCTGATACCGGACAAGATCGACGACGACGAAGCCAACACCGCGCGGCGCTACGGGCCGTTCATGACCACGCTGATCGCGTTTTTCATTGCCGAGATCGGCGACAAGACCCAGGTCGCGACGGTGATGCTGGCTGCGCAGTACCCGCACTTGCTGATGGTCATCATCGGCACCACGCTGGGCATGTTGATTGCCAATGTACCGGTGGTACTGGCGGGCAATTTTGCCGCCGACAAGCTGCCGCTGACGCTGATCCGCCGGCTGGCCTCGGGGGCGTTTTTCATTCTGGCGTTCGTTGCGGTGTATCAGGCGATGAAGGTCAGCGGCTGGGTGTAAGGTGCTGGGAGCGGCGGCGCGGCTTTCGCGGCCGCTGACCGCTCCTACAGGGGATTCTTGTATGGGAAGTCCCCTGTGGGAGCGGGTCTCTGCCCGCGAATCAGGCGCCGCGGTCCGTCAGGATTTCTTCGCCTGCTCGTACAACGGCATGACTTTGGGAATGGCCGCCTGCAGTGACGATATCCGGCTGGCTGAAGCCGGGTGTGTGCTCATGAATTCCGGTGGCGAATTGCTGCCTGCTGCTGCCGTCATCTTGTTCCACAGGGTGATGGCGGCATTGGGGTCGTACCCTGCACGCGCCGCCAGCTCCAGCCCGAACAGGTCGGCTTCGTTCTCGTTGCTGCGGCTGTTGGGCAAGGTCAGGCTGTAGTTGACCACGGTATCGGCCAGCTTCAGGCTGTCTTCGCCCAGCCCCAGCAGCGCCCCTGCCCCGTTGCGTGCCATCTGGATGCCGTAGGCCTTGGACATCGACTCGCGGCCGTGCTCACGCAAGGCATGCGCGATTTCATGGCCCATCACGGCTGCGATCTCGTCGTCGGTGAGTTTCAGTTTGTCGATCAAGCCGGTGTAGAAGATGATCTTGCCGCCGGGACCGCAGTTGGCGTTGAGCTCGTCGCTCTTGATCAGGTTCACTTCCCATTGCCACTGTGCCGAATCCGGGCGCAGCTTGGGCGCCTGGGCGATCAGCCGATCGGCGATCGCCTGGACGCGCTTGGCTTCGGCGCTGGTCTTGTCGAGCACGCCCTTGCCACTGGCTTCGGTCAAGGTCTGCTGGTAGGACTGGGCGTACATCTTGTTCACCTCATCGGTGGACAGCATGCTGAACATGTATTGCTTGCGCTCCACACCCACAGCGCCCGAGCTGGTGGTGTTGACGGCCTGACAACCGGCCAGCAGAAGGCTGACGGCCAAGGTGGCCGGAATGAAGAACTTGCCCATTGGGACTCTCCTGGGAAACCTGGCGGGTATCCTACACGGTGAGTATCGGACACGACACCTGCGCAAGCACTCCGCCCGATGCACCGCGGTGCCCGTTTCGGGGCCACGGACCGCTCCTACAGCTGCACCGCGCGAACCCGTAGGAACGGTCCGTGGCCGCGAACAGGCGACGCGGTCGGTACAGTTGCACCGCGCGAACCCGTAGGAGCGGTCCGTGGCCGCGAACAGGCGACGCGGTCGGTACAGTTGCTCCGCGCGAACCCGTAGGAGCGGTCCGTGGCCGCGAACAGGCGACGCGGTCGGTACAGTTGCACCGCGCGCGCCCGTAGGAGCGGTCCGTGGCCGCGAACAGGCGACGCGGTCGGTACAGTTGCTCCGCGCGAACCCGTAGGAGCGGTCCGTGGCCGCGAACAGGCGACGTGGTCTGTGCAAAGACTCACGCCGGGGTCAGGCACTCCGGGGCATTGAGTTTGGGGTCGTTGACCAGATTGGCCAGCGGACGCTCGCGCAGGGCGGCCTGGGGCGCGGCGAGCAGCGACTGCAGGGCAGCCAGAGGCGTTGCTGGGTCCAGCCAGGCTGCCTGCCCGGCGGCATCGAGGATCAACGGCCGGCGCTGGCTCATGGCCGGCTGAGTCACCACTGCAGTGCTCAACCAGACTTGCTCCTGCACCGGATAGGCTTCCCAGATACCCGCGAAAAACAATGATGAACCCTCCCCTGGCGTCAGCCAGAAAGGCCGCTTGCGCACATTGCCCCGCCACTCGTAGAAGCCGTTGGCCGGAATCAGGCAACGCCGCAGACGCAAGGCCTCGCGAAACATCGGCTGCTCGGCCACCGTCTCGGCACGCGCATGGGCGGGGGTTCGCGACAGATCTGTCAGCCACGGCGGGGTCAGCCCCCAACGAGCCTTGGCCAGGGTCGAGCGTTCTCCCTCCCGACGCTGGATCAGCACCGAATCACCCGGGGAAATATTCCACTGCGCCTGCTGGCCTTCGGGAAAGCCCTCCTGTGCGGCGAAACCGGGTGACCAGCGAAACAAGGCAAAACGTCCACACATCAGGCAAAAACTCTTGAGGGGTCTAGCACAGCAGAACCCCGGGGAAACTGTCGGGCTCGTCGCCCGACATGGGCAGCGCGGCATTGTACTCACCGATCAGCTGCCGTGCGTAATCGGCCTGCTCGTCGGCCACCAGCAAACCCAGCAGGCCCATCGCGGGCAGGTCGCCCATGCCGCCAACCAGATCCCGGCCAGCCAGATGCACACCCACTCCTTCGTTCTCCAGCATGCCCAAAAGCATCTGCGCTTCGAGCAGGCTTGCAGGCTCGTAGATGCGCTGCATCACTCGTTCTCGCTGCGCACGTGCAGCGACCATTGCTCGCCGTCGGTGTGCAACGCGAACACAATGGGGCGGCAGCACACCGGGCAGTCTTCTATATAGTGCTGATCGCCACCCGACAGGTCGAGTACCGCTTCGGCCGGTTCTCCGCAATAGGGGCAATCGTAATCTTGGGTTTCCAGCATCGCGGCCTCCACGGCTCACTTGTGCGTATAATCGCCACTCTGTTTGCAGGCCGTTGGCTACATGGGCCCCTACCCTTTGCCCACAACCTTGCGCCTGTACCTTTACCTTAGCCGTTTCCAACAAGAGAGCATGATGGGCGAATTCGATGCCATCCGACCGTACGACGACGCCGAAGTACCTGCCGTTCTGGCACGGCTGCTCAGCGACCCGGCATTTCTGGATATCCTCACCCACTTCCGCTTCCCGCGTCAGGCCAAGACCTTTGGCTGGTTGCTCAAGCCGTTGATCGCACGGCGCCTGCGCCGCGAGTTCAAGGATGTCAACAACGTCGCCACCCTGCAGGACAAGGTCGAGTTCTACGTCGACCACACCATCGACCGCGCCACCGACGGTGTGACCTACACCGGTGTCGAGCAGTTCAAGTCCGGCAGTGCGTACCTGTTCCTGGCCAACCATCGCGATATCGTCATGGACCCGGCGTTCGTCAACTACGCCGTGTACCACGCAGGCCTGCCGACGCCGCGTATTGCCATCGGCGACAATCTGCTGCAGAAGCCTTTCGTCAGCGACCTGATGCGCCTGAACAAAAGCTTCATCGTTCATCGCTCGCTGGTTGGGCGGCGTGAAAAGCTGGCGTCCTACCAGCTGCTCTCGGCCTACATCAACCACTCGATCCGCCACGACTGCGCCTCTATCTGGATTGCCCAGGCCGAAGGCCGCGCCAAGGACGGCGACGACCGCACCGACTCGGCGATCCTCAAGATGTTTCACATGAGCCGCAAGGACGAGCCTTTCGGCGAAACCATCAAGGCGCTGAAC
Source organism: Pseudomonas sp. CFBP 13602 (assembly GCF_014842725.1). Classification (NCBI taxonomy): domain Bacteria; kingdom Pseudomonadati; phylum Pseudomonadota; class Gammaproteobacteria; order Pseudomonadales; family Pseudomonadaceae; genus Pseudomonas; species Pseudomonas sp. CFBP 13602. Next base: position 195,853 of record NZ_JACYVT010000003.1, read on the forward strand.
CTGACGCCGGTGTCGATCAGCTACGAATACGACCCCTGCGATCAGGCCAAGGCGCGCGAGCTGTACATCCGTGCAACCAAGGGCGCCTACAACAAGGCACCTGGCGAAGACGACGTCAGCATTGCCCAGGGCATTACCGGCTACAAGGGCCGCGTGCACATCAACTTTGCCTCGCCCATCACCGAGTCGTTCGAAGACACCAAGCAGCTGGCCATGGAGATCGATCGGCAGATCCTGGGCGGCTATCGCCTGTTCCCGGTGCACTACCTGGCCTACGCGCAGTGGGCGGATGCCGATCCCGAGCTGCAGGTGCCTGTGGCAGCCGATGTATTTCCGGCCGCCGAGCTGGAAAAGGCGCGTGCCGAATGGCTGCGACGGCTGCGCGAGTGCCCGGTGGAACAACGACCGTTCCTGGTGGTGCAATACGCCACACCGGTGCGCAACCAGTATCGCGTCAAGGCAGGGCTGCCGCTCTAGGGTCACTCTGGGCATGGGGTGCCACGCGGCCGTCATGGTTCTGTCATGCGCCCTTCATGCACCCTTCATACAAAACAGGCATCGTGTTGCACCCTCACCCAACACGCTTCGGATGCCCGTCATGCTGCACGCCCTGAACCAGGATCGTCTCTACCACATTACCGCCAGCGACGAGCAGGAAGCCCTGATCGACGCCCTGGCGTTCAATGTCCAGGACCGACAGTGGCTGGTGTATTGCGCCTTAGGCGGTCATCAGCACGGTGACTGGCCCGATCTGGACCTGGGCACGGGCATCAGCGTGCTCGACTTCCACCTGCAGGCGGCCTGAAGCCTGCACGCAGTCGAATCCGGCCCATGAAAAAGCCCGCGAACATCGCGGGCTTTTTCATGGCTGGCAGAGGCTGTCAGAAATTGCTCTGGGACAGGGTCTGGCCGATGGTGGCGTCCTTGAACACGCGCGTCAGCGCATCGCTCAGCACATCGCTGACCAGCTTGGTGTTGGTTTCCTGGTTCGGCGCCATGCCGAAACGCTGGTTCAAGGAAGCGCCATAGCGGCCGCTGTAGTGGCGGCCACCGTTGGTCACGTCGGCCTTGAACGTGGCGCCGATGTTGGCCTCGGTGACGTACATCTTGTCCTTGGGCGACTGGTACTTGAGCTCGGCCAGGGTGATGGTCAACGTGGGTGCGCTGCCGTTGTTGCCGGTGGGCGTGAAGCCGAGCAGGCGCACGGCCGCTTCGGCCTGGGCCTGCAGCTTGGGCAGCACGTCGTTGGCGGCAACGCTGACCGCGCTGGTTTCCGGATACAGGCCGCCACGGGTGCCCAGGGTCGGCGAAGGTCGACCGTCGACCACACGCACGGCCACTGCCTGGCCCTGGCCAACGGCGGCGAACTGCGAGGTCAGGCGCGGCTGAGGGCTGAGTTGTTGCGGGCTGTTGGCACAACCGACCAACGTCAGACTGGTCACAGCGATCATAGCGAACAACAGGCGGTGCAACATGCGCATCTCTCCGGCAACGGGCAGTGGATAAGCCGCGAGTATAGCGGGGCCTGCGGGCAATGGACCAGCCATGAAACGCGTGCAGGCCAGTGCGGTGCGGTCCGTGTCATCAGCCTGTCACCGTCGGCGGGCAGTATCGCGTCTATAGTCCACCGCACGCCACCGCACGGAGAATCGCTCATGGGTTTTCTCAAGTCTCTGTTCAGCGCCAGCCAGCCCTACCGTTGCTACGTCGCGCTCGACCAGCAGGGCCTGTGCCGCGCATTCAAACAGTGCCAGCAGGCGCCCGTCGGCGAGGGTTGGGTCGAGGTTGGCGATATTCGCCCACAATGGCTGGGCCAGCCATTGCCTGCCCATGCCCGCGTCAGCTCCCGTGCTACGGGGGCTGGCGGGATTCGGGCCGTGCACGCTTGACCGGCCGGTCACCAAAAGCCTGTAAATAACGATCAACTCGCCGCGTTTCATCGCTATAATCTTCCCCCGATTATAAGGACGTCTCCTGATCGGGCCTCGCAGCACTGCCAACACACTCGTCTTGGCCTCCGCACCGCCCACAGAGAGCCGCCCACGCAGGTCACGCGCTGGCGTTTCCATTCGCTCGTGCCACCCTGCCGCTGCCGATCCTTCAAGCAGCCTTCTTGAGGTTCACGACTCCAAAAGAGCGTGAAATAAACGGGTTTCACAACTTCACAAGAGTGTGGCGAGCAAATGAAAAGTCTTGGATCTGTACCAGCACTATCTGCGTCCCGAACAGCCCAACGAGGAAGGATCGAACGCTTCGCATGATGGCTCCAGTTCGCTGAACGCACGTATCAACCATGGTCCTATGGCGTTGGCGGGCCGAACGTGAGTTCATGGGCAATGCCCGGCAGACTTGTCGGCACAGGCCATTTCAGCGATGCAGTTGCGAAGATTCGGACATGGCGACCCAGGCCTGCACAGACGTACCGGGGTCCCATGCTGTCAATGGGTGCTGAAGATTTTGGAGACGCGTTAAATGGCGCAAAACGAAGCAGTCGACGTGGTATTGGTAGGGGCCGGCATCATGAGTGCCACCTTGGCCGTACTGCTCAAGGAACTCGACCCGGCATTGAAGCTGGAAGTCGTCGAGCTCATGGACTCCGGTGCCGCGGAGAGCTCCAATCCGTGGAACAACGCCGGGACCGGCCATGCCGGCCTGTGTGAGCTCAACTACACGCCGCAGGCCGCCGATGGCTCCATCGACATCAAGAAAGCCGTACAGATCAACACTCAGTTCGAGGTCTCGAAGCAGTTCTGGGCCTACCTGAGCAGGAAGAGCAGCTTCGGCTCGGCACGTTCGTTCATAAGCCCGGTCCCGCACCTGAGCTATGTCGAGGGTGACAAGGGTGTGGCCTTCCTCAGGAAGCGCTATGAAATGCTCAAGGCCCACCATGCCTTCGCCGACATGGAATACACCGAAGACAAGGCAAAGATGGCCGAGTGGATGCCGCTGATGATGCCGGGGCGTCCCGCCGACCAGCACATCAGTGCCACCCGTGTGATGGGCGGTACCGACGTCAACTTCGGCGCCTTGACCAACAAGCTGCTGGCTCATCTGGCCAGCGCACCCGGCGCGCAGGTGAAGTACTGCAAGAAGGTCACCGGCCTGGCGCGCAAGGGTACTGGCTGGACGGTCAGCGTCAAGGACGTCAACACCGGCAATACCCGCGAGATCGACGCCAAATTCGTATTCCTCGGCGCAGGCGGTGCTGCTTTGCCACTGCTGCAGATGTCCGGGATCGAAGAGGGCAAGGGCTTCGGTGGTTTCCCGGTCAGCGGCCAGTGGCTGCGCTGCGACAATCCCGAGGTGGTCAAGCAGCACCAGGCCAAGGTCTACAGCCAGGCGGCGGTGGGCTCACCGCCCATGTCCGTGCCCCACCTGGACACTCGCGTGGTCGATGGCAACAAGTCGCTGCTGTTCGGCCCTTACGCCGGCTTTACCACCAAGTTCCTCAAGCACGGCTCGTTCCTCGACCTGCCGCTGTCGGTGCGCGCGGCGAACATCGGCCCGATGCTGGCCGTGGCCCGCGACAACATGGACCTGACCAAGTACCTGATGAGCGAAGTGCGTCAGTCCATGGAGCAGCGTCTGGATTCGCTACGGCGCTTCTACCCGCAGGCCCGGGCCGAGGATTGGCGCCTGGAGGTGGCTGGCCAGCGCGTGCAGATCATCAAGAAGGATCCGAAGAAAGGCGGCGTGCTGCAATTCGGCACCGAGTTGGTGTCTGCCGCCGACGGTTCGCTGGCGGCCTTGCTCGGTGCATCACCAGGTGCCTCGGTGACCGTGTCGATCATGCTCGACCTGCTGGAACGCTGCTTCCCCGAGCAGACCCGATCACAGGCGTGGGCGACCAAGCTGGCGGAGATCTTCCCTGCCCGTGAACAGGTGCTGGCGAACGATGCCGAAACCTACCGTCGCGTCAGCCATGACAGCGACGTGGCGCTCGAGCTCGCGGAAAAAGCGGACGGCGTGCAGCATTACGCCTGATACACCGCACGTACCGCCGACGCGGCTCGCGCCGCTGCTACAGGGAATTGCATCGCTCTTGTAGCAGCGGTGCCAGCCGCGTCCGTGCACATTGCCCTTGTAGCAGCGGTGCAAGCCGCGTCCGTGCGCACCGCCCTTGTAGCAGCGGTGCAAGCCGCGTCCGTGCACACCGCCTTTGTAGCAGCGGTGCAAGCCGCGTCCGGGCTCACCGCGTTTCTACAGACACACCGCGCGTGCCGCCGACGCGGCTTGCGCCGCTGCTACAGGGGTCGTTTCAGGCTCGCTGGATCAGGTCGATGTATTCCTGGGCGTTGCGCTGGTCGCGAATCAAGGTGATGAAATCGTTGCCGTGTTCGTCCTTGCCGTCGAACTCGTAACCGGCTTCCTTGAAGAACACCAGAAAGCGTGCGAAATCATCGACGCGCAGGCCACGGTACGCCTTGATCAGCTTGTGCAGCGACGGCGAGGTGGCATCGACCGGCTCGAAATTCAGGAACAGCTTGATCTGCTCATCGCCGATCTCGTCGCCAATCAATTGCTTCTTGTCTTTACGCATTACCGACTCCAACTCGCTATCACGGTCATTCACGGGGCAGGCAGTTTACCCTCGGCTTGGCGATGGGCTCAACGCGCGCGTAGGCTGCCGGTGTGCAGATCGGCCCAGACATGCCCATTGGGGTAGCTGAGGAACTGCACGTAGACGGTGTCGTTGCGCAGCAGGTCGAGCAGGATCCGGTACTGGCTCAGCGGATAGGTCAGGGCCAAGGTGCCAGTGGCCGCATCGAAGGCTGGCCGCTTCAGGCTTTTGCTCTCGCCATCGAAGGTGATCAGCACTTCGGCCAGTTTCGCGTCCTTGCTCAATGCCTTGCCCTTCAAGCGCAACAGCATGGGCGCGGTCACCGGTATGGGCTGCTGGTTGGAAAGGCGCTGATTGCCCATGACCACCGAGTAGCTGGTCACCTGCACCAGTTGCTGCTGCGGATCGCCTTCGCGCAGGGACTGCTCATCGGGCGGCAGGAACTGTTCATGTACGAGCCCATGCACAGGCGCTGCGGCCAGCGGCAGACAGGTCAGCAAGGCAATGGCGGCAACGGTCAGGCGCATGGGCGGCTCCTTGTGGAAGAGCCGCGGACTTTAGCATGTTGCAAGGGGGGCGGGTCTGCGGCGAGGCCGGACGCGGCTCGCGCCGCTGCTACAAGAACGACGCAACCCCTGTAGCAGCGGCGCAAGCCGCGTCCGACAGCGCCCGCAATCCCTGTAGCAGCGGCGCAAGCCGCGTCCGACATCGCCCGCAATCCCTGTAGCAGCGGCGCAAGCCGCGTCCGGCAGCGCCCGCAACCCCTGTAGCAGCAGCGCAAGCCGCGTCGGCAGCGCCCGCAACCCCTGTAGCAGCGGCGCAAGCCGCGTCCGGCAGCGCCCGCAACCCCTGTAGCAGCGGCGCGAGCCGCGTCGGCGGTGCGTGCCATGGGTCTGGAGGAATGCAATAAACCCGGGGTCGGTTTCGGGAGGGAGGCCTTACATCCCCTTGACGGCGAAGATACCCGCAGCGTTGCGCCAGTACCCCTTGTAGTCCATGCCGTAACCGAAGATATAACGGTCGATGCACGGCAGACCCACGAAGTCGGCCTTGAGGTCGGGACTGGCCTTGCGGTCGTGGTCCTTGTCGATCAGCACGGCGGTGTGCACGGCGCGGGCGCCGGCGTGCTTGCAGAAATCGATGATGGCGCTGAGCGTGTGGCCCTCGTCCAGGATGTCATCGATGATCAGCACGTCGCGGTCGATGAAAGAGATTTCCGGCTTGGCCTTCCAGAACAGATCGCCGCCGCGGGTTTCGTTGCGATAGCGGGTGGCGTGCAGGTACGACGCCTCCAGCGGGAAATCCAGATGGGTCAGCAGCTTGCCGGAGAAGATCAGCCCGCCGTTCATCACGCAGAACACCACGGGGTTGCGGTCGGCCAGTTCAGCGTTGATCTGCGCGCCGACCTTGGCGATGGCAGCCTCGACCTGGGCTTCTGTGTACAGGCAGTCGGCCTCTCGCATGACTTGACGGATGTGCTCGAGATCAGCGGACATGACGCTCTCCAAGGGGGGCGGGAAGAAAAGCGGGCAAAGGTACGCACACACCTGGCATGAATCAAGCACAATCCAGGCTTTCATGCACTAACGTGCAGTATGTCTATAGGACAGCCCGATACAATAGATTAATCTACCGCCGTTTTTTTGCCCGTTCGGAGCCTTTCCCCATGCCTATCCGTGAGATCCGCCACCCGCTGATCCGCCACAAGCTCGGCCTCATGCGCCGTGCCGACATCAGCACCAAGAACTTCCGCGAGCTCGCCCAGGAAGTGGGAGCCCTGCTCACCTACGAGGCCACCAAGGATCTGCCCCTGGAAAACTACGAAATTGCAGGCTGGGCCGGCCCGGTGGTGGTCGAAAAGATCGCTGGCAAGAAAATCACCGTGGTGCCCATCCTACGCGCCGGCATCGGCATGCTCGACGGCGTGCTCAGCCTGATTCCGGGTGCCAAGGTCAGCGCCGTCGGCGTTGCGCGCAACGAAGATACGTTGCAGGCGCACACCTACCTGGAAAAGCTGGTCGATGAAATCGACGAGCGCCTGGCGATGATCATCGACCCGATGCTGGCCACCGGCAGCTCCATGGTTGCCACCATCGACCTGTTGAAGAAGGCCGGCTGCAAGGAAATCCGCGCCATGGTGCTGGTGGCTGCGCCCGAGGGCATTGCCGCCGTGGAAAAGGCACATCCCGACGTGCAGATCTACACTGCTTCGATCGACGAGCGCCTGAACGAGCATGGCTACATCATCCCCGGGCTGGGCGATGCCGGTGACAAGATCTTCGGCACCAAGCAGAAGGACGCCTGACCCATGCAGGACGAGTTCAACGATCCGCTCTGGCGGCAGGTGCTGTCAGGCGCGCAAATGCTCTTCGTGGCGTTCGGCGCGCTGGTACTGATGCCGCTGATCACTGGCCTGGACCCGAACGTGGCGCTGTTCACTGCGGGCCTGGGCACGTTGCTGTTCCAACTGGTGACGGGTCGTCAGGTGCCGGTATTCCTGGCATCGAGCTTTGCTTTCATCACACCGATCATTCTCGCCAAGGGCCAGTTCGGCCTGGCCGAGACGATGGGCGGGATCATGGCGGCCGGATTCGTCTACACCTTCCTCGGGCTTGCGGTGAAGATCAAGGGCACCGGCTTCATCGACCGCCTGCTGCCGCCCGTGGTAATCGGCCCGGTCGTGATTTCCATCGGCCTGGCGATGGCGCCGATCGCCGCCAACATGGCGATGGGCAAGGCCGGCGATGGCACCGAACTGATCCCCTACGCCACAGCCATGTGGATCTCCATGCCGGCGCTGCTCACCACCATCGTCGTCGCCGTGTTCGGCAAGGGCATCTTTCGCCTGGTGCCGATCATCGCCGGGGTACTGGTCGGCTTCGCCATGGCATTCGTCTTCGGTGTGGTGGACACGGCCAAGATCGCCGCAGCTTCCTGGCTGGCACTGCCACACTTCACGGCGCCGGCGTTCAACTGGCAGGCCATCCTGTTCATTGTACCCGTGGCATTGGCACCGGCCATCGAGCACATCGGTGGCGTGATCGCCGTGGGCAGCGTGACCGGTCGTGACTACCTGAAGAAGCCCGGCCTGCACCGCACCCTGCTTGGCGATGGCATTGCCACGACTGCCGCCGGCCTGTTCGGCGGACCGCCCAATACCACTTACGCGGAAGTGACCGGCGCGGTCATGCTGACCAAGAATTACAACCCCAAGATCATGACCTGGGCGTCGATCTTCGCGATCAGCCTGGCGTTCGTCGGCAAGTTCGGCGCGCTGCTGCAGAGCATTCCGGTACCGGTGATGGGCGGCATCCTGTGCCTGCTGTTCGGTTCCATCGCAGCGGTGGGCCTGAACACGATGATTCGCCACAAGGTCGACATGGCCGAGGCGCGCAACCTGGTGATCGTCTCGGTAACCCTGGTGTTCGGTATCGGTGGTGTGCTGGTCGGCACCGGGACCGGGCCCGATGACTTCGGCCTCAAGGGCATTGCCCTGTGCGCCGTGGTGGCGATTGCCCTGAACCTGTTGCTGCCGGGGCATGGTGACTGGAAAAAGGACTCGCAGGCCTGAAGCCAGCAGGGAGCGCCATGGCGGCGCTCCCTGCTGGCAGATTCAGCGTCAAAGCATCAAGGGTGCCCGCTCGCACAGGGTATTCAACGCTTCACCCCATTGCGGATGATCATTCAGGCACGGCACCAGCACCAACTCCTCGCCCCCCGCCTCGCAGAACTGCTCGCGCCCACGGTCGCCGATCTCCTCCAGGGTCTCGATGCAATCGGCGACGAACGCCGGGCACATCACCAGCAACTTCTTCACCCCTTGCTTGGCAAGTTCATCCAGACGCGCCTCGGTGTAGGGCTCGATCCACTTGGCCCGGCCCAGTCGCGACTGGAAGGACACCGACCAGCTACCGTCGGCAAGGCCCATGCGCTCGGCGAAGGCACTGGCCGTACGCAGGCACTGCGCGCGATAGCAGACGGCGAGCACTTCAGGCGGGGCATTCTGGCAGCAGTCGGCGGAACGCAGACAGTGGCCGCCGGTAGGGTCGATCTTGGTCAGGTGCCGTTCGGGCAGTCCGTGGAAGCTCATCAACAGATGGTCATGGGGTTGCGCCAGGTAGGGCTTGGCACTGGCCACCAAGGCATCCACGTATTCCGGCTGGTCATAGAAGGGCTGCAGCACGCTGAATTGCATGGCCAGCTTGCGCTCGCGCACCACTTTGCGTGCCTGCTCGATCACCGTGGTCACGGTGCTCTGGGCGAACTGAGGATAAAGCGGAGCCAGGGTGACTTTCTGCACCCCCTGCTCGGCCAGGCGCGCGAGCGCCGTATCCAGCGAAGGCTCGCCATAACGCATGGCGACTTCCACCGGACCATGGCGCCACTGCTCGGCCATGACCGCCTGCAGGCGCCGGGTCAGGACCACCAGCGGCGAGCCGTCCTCCCACCAGATCGAGGCATAGGCGTGTGCCGATTGCACGGGGCGCTTGACCAGAATCAGCGACACGATCAGACGCCGCAGCGGCCATGGCACGTCGATGACATAAGGGTCCATCAGGAACTGGTTGAGATAGCTACGTACATCGGCTACCTGGGTCGATGCGGGCGACCCCAGGTTGACCAGCAGCAGGGCGTGATCGGTCATGCAGCGTCCTATTTCAGGTTCGTCGTTTGAGAGCTCAGAGGCGCCGCGACAGTTCGGTCAGGGCGGCGGATAGTTCGCTGTAGCGGAAATTGAAACCTGCGGCCTGCAGCGCCACCGGGCGTGCGCGCTGGCCACCGAGCAACAGCCCTGACAGCTCGCCGAGCCCTGCCTTGAGCAACAGCGACGGCAGTGGCAGGAAAGCCGGGCGATGCAGGGCACGTCCCAGTTGTCGTGCGAATTCACGGTTGCGCACCGGCTCCGGCGCGCAGGCATTATAGGGACCGCGGCACTGAGTCTGGTGCAAGAGAAAATCAATCAAGGCGATTTGATCGTCGATATGAACCCACGGCATCCACTGCCGGCCACTGCCGATCGGGCCTCCCAGCCCCAGCTTGAACGGCAGCACAAGGCGCTTGAGAAAGCCGCCCTGACTTGCCAGCACCAGCCCGGTGCGTACCAGCACCACCCGCACGCCCAACGCTTCGGCGCGCAGGGCCGTCTCTTCCCAGGCAATGCACAAGTGACTGGCGAAGTCCTCCTTGACCGGTTGCGAGGTCTCGTTCAATTCACGTTCGCCACCATCGCCATACCAGCCTACCGCCGAGCCGGAAATCAACACTTCGGGCCGCTGCGCACGGCTTTCCAGCCATGCCAGAAGGCGCTCGGTGAGGGTGATCCGGCTGCTCCACAGCAACGCCCGGCGCCGCGCCGTCCACGGACGGTCGGCAATCGGCGCGCCGGCCAGATTGACCACCGCATCCACCGTTTCGTCGCCGATTTCCTCGAGCTGCGCCACGCCACGCACGCTGGCTCCGCACAGCTGCTTGACCTGTCCCGGCTGGCGACTGAGCACCGTCAGCCGATGCCCCTGCCCTACCCAGTGCTGGCAAAGCTTGCGGCCGATGAGCCCGGTGCCGCCGGTCAGCAATATGTGCATAAGGTTTCTCCAATGTGGCGTTGCGTCTGCAGCGCTAGTCTATTTTCATGAGACAGGCACTTTCCATCCGCGTGCCTCTCTCATGAACCATAGGACACCTGAGCAAAAAGGATCCCGTTAACTTATACTTATTAAGTCTTTTGTACAGGTTTGTTTTTTCGAACACACGTGTGCATAGCGCTTACGAAGCTGTTACGAGGGCACTATGAGTTTACCTACGCCGAGTTTACCTACGCCGACTTCATCTACGACGACTGGACCTGCAGCGACCGTATCCATTGCAATCATCGGTACTGGCATGGCCGGCCTCTCCGCTGCCCAGGCGTTGCACAAGGCTGGCCATGCCGTGCAGTTGTTCGACAAGGCGCGCGGTGTGGGCGGCCGCATGTCCAGCAAACGCAGCGAGGTCGGTTCCATCGATCTGGGCGCGCAGTATTTCACTGCCCGCGACCGGCGCTTCGTGGCCCAGGTCCAGCAATGGCAGGCCGAAGGTTGCGTGCAGCCGTGGTCGCCGTCGCTGTACAACGCCAAGCAGGGTCGCCTCAGCCCGTCGCCGGACGAGCAGGTACGTTGGGTCGGCGCACCACGCATGAGCGCCATTGCCAAGACCATGGCCGTCGACCTGCCTGCCGCTTTTTCCTGCCGCATCGCCGAGGTGTTCAAGGGCGAGGAATTCTGGGAGCTGCTGGATGCAGAGGGCACCAGCCATGGACCCTTCAGCCACGTCGTGCTCGCTGTGCCGGCGCCCCAGGCCACGGCGCTGCTGGCCAGTGCACCCAAGCTCGCCACGCAGGTGGCCGGGGTCAAGATGGACCCTACCTGGTCGGTGGCACTGAGTTTCGCTACGCCGCTGGACACGCCGATGCAGGGCTGCTTCGTGCAGGACAGTGCGCTGGACTGGCTGGCGCGAAGCGGCAGCAAGCCCGGCCGTGACGACAGCAGCGACACCTGGGTACTGCACGCCACCAGCGCGTGGAGCAAACAGCACATCGACCTGTCCCGCGAGGCAGTGATCGAACAGCTGCATGGCGCCTTCGCCGAGCTGGTGAACTGCCCGATGCCTGCGCCAAGCTTCAGCATCGCCCATCGCTGGCTCTACGCGCGCCCGGCTCAGCCCCATGAATGGGGTGCGCTGGCCGACCCCGACCTGGGCCTGTACGTGTGCGGCGACTGGTGCCTGTCAGGCCGCGTCGAAGGCGCCTGGCTCAGTGGCCAGGAAGCCGCGCGGCGCCTGCTCGAGCACCTGCAATGAATGCCCGGCATCAGCTCAATCCGCGCAAGTTGTTGCTGTCGAAATGGACCGCCGTGCGCCCGCTGAACCGGGAAAAGCATTTCCTGGTCAGCGAAGTGTTCTGCGATGACGAAGGCGTCGTGCTGGAGGTCGAGTTGCAGGCGGTTCTCACACACCGTGCCGAGCGCATGCCCTGGCAGGCTTTGCAGGATATGCAGAACTGGAAAATGGGCTGGCAGTGACATCCTGCCAAGAGCTGTATTTCTGTACAAAGCATTTGACCTGTACAAATACGGACCTAAGATGAAACTATGCTGTACAGCGTTGTCAGTATGTACAGGTTTCAGAAGAGGTCCGTCATGCAAGAGCCCAGCGTCAGCAAACCCAAGATCGGAATCAGCGCCTGCCTGCTCGGCGCACCCGTGCGCTACAACGCCGGGCACAAGGAATCGCGCTGGTGCAGTCGGATCCTGGTCGAGCATTTCGAGTTCGTCCCGGTCTGCCCCGAGGTCGCCATCGGCCTGGGTACGCCGCGCGAGCCGATTCGCCTGGTCGGCGACAAGGATCACACCCAGGCCGTGGGTACCGTACACCCCGACATCAACGTCACCGCGCCCCTGGCCGCCTACGGCGAACGGATGGCCGGCGAGCTGACCGATCTCTGTGGCTACATCTTCATGCAGAAGTCGCCGTCCTGTGGCCTGGAGCGGGTGAAGATCTATCGAGACAACGGCGCTCCCCAGCGCGAAGGTGGCCGAGGCATCTATGCCCAGGCGTTCTGTGCGCGCCACCCCGATCTGCCAGTGGAAGAGGAAGGTCGCCTGTGCGATCCGGTGCTGCGGGAAAACTTCCTCGTGCGCGTCGGCGCCTATGCCCAGTGGCAAGCGCTGCTGGCGGACGGCTTGACGCGCCGCGCCCTGACCGAATTCCACTCGCGCTTCAAATACCAGCTGATGGCCAACAACCCGCTGCAGTACAAGGTTCTGGGCAAGCTGCTGGGCAGCATGGGCCGCGGCGATGCCGCGCAGATCGGCCCGCAGTATTTCAGTGAGCTGATGCAGGCGCTCAAGCGCTGCGCCACTCGCGGCACCCACAGCAATGTGCTGCAGCACATCAGCGGCTACCTCAAGCGCGACATCGATGCGCAGGACAAGCAAGAACTGCAACAACTGATCAATCAGTACCGCGAGGGCATTGTGCCGCTGGTGGTGCCGATGACGCTGCTCAAGCACCTGTTCCGCATCCATCCGGACCCGTACATCGCCCAGCAGACCTACCTGCAGCCGCACCCGGAAAACCTGAGCTTGCGCAATGCCATCTGACGCCAATGGCACCGACTGGCTGCCGATCCGCGAAGTCACCCGGCAAACCGGCGTGCACCCGGTCACCCTGCGGGCCTGGGAGCGGCGCTACGGCCTGATCGTGCCTCATCGCACCGCCAAGGGCCATCGCCTGTACGACGCCGCGCAGATCGCACGGATCCAGCACGTGCTGACCTGGCTCAACCGGGGCGTGGCCGTCAGTCAGGTGAAGCAACTGCTCGACGCTCCTCGCGATGCCCGGCCGCAAGTCCAGAGCGATTGGCAGCAGCTGCGCCAGACATTGATCCAAGCCATCACCGATATGGCCGAGCGTCAGCTGGATGATCTGTTCAATCAAGCGATGGCCCTGTATCCACCCGCCACCCTGTGCGAGCATTTGCTGCTGCCGCTGCTGACCGATCTGGAGCAGCGTTGGGCCGGCCAGTTCGGCGCGCAGATGCAGCGGGTGTTCTTCCATGGCTGGCTGCGCAGCAAACTGGGTGCGCGCCTCTATCACAATAATCGCCAGCTGAACGGTGCGCCCGTGGTGTTGGTCAATCAGGCCGACGTCACTCCGGACCCTTACCTGTGGCTCGGCGCCTGGCTGATCAGCAGCAGCGATTGCCCGGTGCAGGTGTTCGACGCGCCGCTGCCGGCGGGCGAGCTGGCCCTGGCCTGCGACAAGCTTCAGGCACGCGCTCTGGTGCTGTACGCCGACAAGGCCCTCAACCTCGCGACGCTGAGGCGGCTGCTGGTCGGTTGCACGTGCCCCAAATGGCTGGTGGGCTCGGCCGTGCTCATTCACCGCGCCGCCGCAGGCGACGGCCCTTCCCCCATTGCCGATCTGCACCTGGCGACCGATCCGTTGCACGCCCAGCAGTTGCTGCAGGCGTCTGGCGTGTTGGCCAACCGGCAACCCTGAATTCGAATGACGAGGCTTTCATGCAATTGATCTGGCTGCGCAGCGACCTGCGAGTGCACGACAACCCCGCCCTGGCGGCCGCCTGCGAGCAGGGCCCGACCCTGGCCGTGTTCCTGCTGAGCCCCAGGCAATGGCTGGAGCACGACGACTCACCGAACAAGGTCGACTTCTGGCTGCGCAATCTCAAGGAACTGAGCGCCAGCCTCAAGGCCCTGCACATCCCCCTGTTGCTGCGTGAAGCCGATACCTGGGACAAGGCACCGAAGGTCATCAGCGCGCTCTGCGCCGAGCACAAGATCGAGGCCGTGCATTGCAACGACGAGTTCGGTGTCAACGAGAACCGCCGCGACGAGGCAGTAGGAGCGGCCCTGGCCAAGGTGGACATTCCCCTGCACCGTTATCTGGATCAGGCGCTGTTCAAGCCCGGCAGCGTACTGACCAAAGGCGGCACTTATTTCCAGGTCTTCAGCCAGTTCCGCAAGGTCTGTTACGAACGCCTGCACCAGTCCGTCCCGGCGCTGGTAAAAAAGCCCCGCGCGCAGAAACCGGTGCACATTGCCGCCGACACAGTGCCCGATCAGGTGAAAGGCTTCGCCGTCCCCGACAAGGCGCTGATCAAGCTCTGGCCGGCCGGTGAGGAAGAGGCGCACAAGCGCCTGGACACCTTCACCGACCAACCGATCGAAGACTACAAGGTCGAGCGCGATCTACCGGCCCACCCTGGGACCAGCCAGATATCCGCCTACCTGACTTCCGGCGTGGTTTCTCCACGCCAGTGCCTGCATGCGGCGCTCAACAGCAATCGCGGTGAGTTCGAGAGCGGCAACGTCGGCGCCGTGACCTGGATCGGCGAGTTGATCTGGCGCGAGTTCTACCGGCACATCATGGTGGGCTATCCGCGCGTTTCGATGCATCGACCGTTTCGCGAGGAGTACGCCGCCCTGCCCTGGCGCAAGGCGCCCAGCGAGCTGCAGGCGTGGAAAGAGGGACGCACCGGCATCCCCATCGTCGATGCAGCCATGCGTCAACTGGTGTCCACCGGTTGGATGCATAACCGCCTGCGCATGGTTACCGCCATGTTCCTGAGCAAGAACCTGCTGATCGACTGGCGCGAGGGCGAGCGTTTCTTCATGCAGCACCTTATCGACGGCGACCTGTGCTCCAACAACGGCGGCTGGCAGTGGAGTGCATCCACGGGTACCGATTCGGTGCCCTATTTCCGGATCTTCAACCCGGTGAGCCAGTCGCAGCGTTTCGACGAGCAAGGCGTGTTTCTCAAGCAATGGCTGCCCGAGCTGGAAGGACTGGATCGCAAGCAGGTCCATGCGCCGTCAGGTGATGCGCTCAAGCAGAACGACTATCCCCGGCCGATCGTGGATCTGAAGGAAGGACGCGCACGCGCCTTGGCGGCATTCAAGAATCTGCCACGCAAAGCCAAATAGGGAAGAAGGATTGAAGCAATCGCGGGCAGAGAATCCTGCCCGCGCGTCGGCCAATGCTGGCCGAGGGACAGCTTACAGCGGCATGCGGTAGTTCAGTGTGTAGGCTTCGATACCATCGTTTGGCTCTTTGATGCCGGCGTTGGAGTAGTGGATCGCTCTCACACCCAGCTCATGACCGCCACCGAAGCGCAAACCGAAGCCGATACGGTCTTCGAAGTTGAACGACGAACCCAGCTTGTTGCCTTCGATCTGCGTGTGCGCGAAGGCGGCGACACCGATGCCGGCCTCGATGTAGGGCTTGATCGAACCGCCGCCGAATTCGTAGACGAATACTGGCGCGAACGACAGGCTGTGGTTGTCCTTGAAGTCCTTGCCATCCCAGTAGGTATAGCCGGCATCCCAGTAGCCGGTCAGGCGACCGACGTCGGTCTGGAACCAGCTCTTGTCCCAGTTGGATTGCAAGCCAATGCGATAGACCTGGGACGATTCGCCCGTTTCGCCCGCGGAAAACGATAGGTCGGCCGCGTTCGCGGTCACCGATTGCCCCAACATCAAAGCCGCAAGCGCAGCCAAACTGAACAGTCTCTTCATGAGAAACATCCTACCGAATGCAGTTGTAAGAATTTTTGTCGAAAAAATGGACATGCTATGGAATCGGAGTTGGAACGTAAGTTCAGTGTTACATCCCGTTTTTTTCACATTTTTTTTACAACGTGAATACTTGCACATTGTCAGAAAATTTCCACAGCTTCGGTAGGACATTTCGAAAAATATCTATCGATCCGCTGGTCCAGAACTGCGCGGGCCGCGCCGGCCCGTCAGCCAGCTGGTTTCCGGCACTCAGCAATCGCTGTAGCTGACGCGCTACTGCGGCGCCAGTATCGACCAGCGCCACGTGGGCCGGGACCATGGTGGCCAACAGGGGCTTGAGGAACGGATAGTGCGTGCAGCCCAGAATAAGGGTATCGCAGCCAGCGTCCAGTAACGGTTGCACGTACCCCTGCAGCAACAGACGCAGCGCCGGACTGTCCAGATCGCCGGTTTCGATCAGTTCGACCAGTCCGGGACACGGCTGGGTGATGACCTGCACTTCGTTGGCAAAACGATCGAGCAGTGCCACGAATTTGGCGCTGCGCAGGGTGCCGGTGGTGGCCAGCACACCGACGACACCACTGCGGGTCGCTGCCGCGGCAGGTTTGACCGCTGGCTCCATGCCAACGATGGGCCAGTCGGGATAGCGTTGACGCAGATCCGCCACCGCAGCGACCGTGGCCGTGTTGCAGGCCAGCACCAATGCCTTGGCGCCCTGGCCGTGAAAAAAATGCGCAACCTTGGCACAACGCTCGCGGATGAATTCGCTGGATTTCTCGCCGTACGGAATGTGCCCGGTGTCGGCCACGTACAGCAGCGATTCGCAAGGCAGCAGCCGTTCGATTTCGCCAAGCACCGACAAACCGCCGACGCCGGAATCGAACACGCCGACAGGCGCCTCAGACATGCCGGGCGCTGCAGACCGGGCACTTGGGATCGCGCTTGACCCGCATTTCGCGGAAATGGGTGCCCAGTGCGTCGATCAACAGCAGCCGACCGACCAGCACATCGCCGAACTGCGCCAACAGCTTCAACGCTTCCAGTGCCTGCAGGCTGCCCACCAGCCCGACCAGCGGGCCCACCACGCCGGCCTCGCTGCAGGTCAGCTCGGCATCGCTGCCTTCACCGTACAGGCAATGGTAGCAGGGGCTTTCCGGACGCCGTGGGTCGAACACCGACAACTGCCCTTCCAGGCGGATGGCGGCACCACTGACCAGCGGCTTGCCGGCGGCAAAGCAGGCGGCGTTCACCGCCTGGCGCGTGGCGAAGTTGTCGGAACAGTCGAGCACCAGGTCGACGGCGGCAACCGCTGCGCTCAGCGAGTCTTCATCCAGCGCGGCGCGGTGCGCCACCAAGGCGATTTCGGGGTTGATCGCGCCCAGCCGGGCAATGGCCGAATCGACCTTGCTGATACCCACCGAGGTGCTGTCGTGCAGCACCTGGCGTTGCAGGTTGGTCACATCGACGGTGTCGAAGTCTGCCAGATGCAGCTCGCCGACGCCCGCTGCAGCCAGGTACAGCGCCACCGGCGAGCCCAACCCACCCAAGCCGACGATCAGTACCCGGCTGCCCTTGAGCCTCAATTGGCCTTGGATGTCGACCTGCGACAGCAGCACCTGCCGGCTGTAGCGCAGCAGCTCCTGATCGCTCAGCACAGCAACCGCCCCAGCGTGATGCGCTCGTGACCGCCGAGATCGATACGGCTTTCGATCTGCTCGAAATCGTGTTGGGCCAGCAGTTCACGGACCGCCGGTGCCTGGTCGTAGCCGTGTTCGAGCAGCAGCCAGCCGCCCGGATGCAGGTGCGCGGGTGCCTGGCCGATGATCAGGCGCAGGTCGTCGAGGCCGTCTTCGCCGGCCACCAGTGCACTGGCGGGCTCGAAGCGCACGTCGCCGGCACGCAGATGAGGGTCGGCACTGGCGATGTACGGCGGGTTGCTGACGATCAGGTCGAAACGCTCGCCCTGCAGGGCGCTGAACCAGTGGCTCTCGAGCACCCGGGCATTGCCCAGGTTCAGGCGCACCCGGTTGCGCTCGGCCAGGGCCACTGCTTCGGCGACGCGGTCGACTGCGGTGACTTGCCAGGCACTGCATTCGCCGGCCAGGGCCAAGGCAATCGCTCCCGTACCCGTGCCCAGATCCAGTACTCGCGCCGAGCTGGCCGGCAGCAATTGCAGCGCAGCCTCTACCAGCAGCTCGGTTTCGGGACGCGGAATCAATGTGTGCGAGGCCACTTCCAGGTCGAGCTTCCAGAACCCTTGCTGGCCCAGGATATAGGCAACCGGCTCGCCCGCCTGGCGACGCTTTATGAAGGCGGCGAAGGCGTTGGCAGCTTCGCTGGGCACGATGCGCTCGGGCCAGGTGTGCAGGTAGCTGCGCGACTTGCCCAGTGCCGCGGCCAGCAGCAGCTCGATATCCAGGCGTGCGGTCGGGGAATCGGGCAGTTCGACAGCGCGCAACAGGCTGGCAATGATGGTCATGTTCTATTCACCCAACGCGGCCAACTGATCGGCCTGGTATTCAGCCAGAAGCGGCTCTATCACTGCATCGACGCCGCCGGCCAGCACTTCATCCAGACAGTACAAGGTCAGGTTGACACGATGGTCGGTTACCCGGCCCTGCGGAAAATTGTAGGTGCGGATGCGCTCGGAACGGTCGCCCGACCCCACCAGCAGCTTGCGCTCGCTGGCGATGGCATTGGCTGCGGCGCTGCTTTGCATGTCGTTGAGCTTGGCTGACAGCCAGCTCATGGCACGGGCGCGGTTCTTGTGCTGCGAGCGTTCTTCCTGGCATTCCACCACGATGCCGGTCGGCAGGTGAGTGATGCGGATCGCCGAGTCGGTCTTGTTGACGTGCTGGCCACCGGCACCGGAGGACCGGTAGGTGTCCACGCGCAGATCGGCCGGGTTGATCTCGATGGCCACCTGCTCGTCCGGTTCAGGCAATACGGCCACCGTGCAGGCCGAGGTGTGGATGCGGCCCTGGGATTCGGTTTCCGGCACGCGCTGGACACGGTGCGCGCCGGACTCGAACTTGAGCTTGCCGTAGACGCTGTCGCCTTCGACGCGGGCGATGACTTCCTTGTAGCCGCCATGCTCGCCTTCGTTTTCGGAAAGAATCTCCAGGCGCCAGCCACGGCGTTCCGCATAGCGCGAATACATGCGGAACAGATCGCCGGAAAAGATCGCCGCTTCATCGCCGCCGGTACCGGCGCGGATCTCGAGGAACACGTTGCGACCGTCGTTGGGGTCCTTGGGCAGCAGCATGCGCTGCAGCGCGCCCTCCAGTTGCACCAACTGCTCGCGGGCTTCGCGCACTTCCTCGGCAGCCATCTCGCGCATGTCCGGGTCGTTGTCCTTGAGCAACGCCTGCGCGCCCTCCAGGTCAGCCTGCACCTTGGCCCATTGCTGGTAACCCAGCACCACGGGCTCGACTTCGGCGTATTCCCTGGAATAGGCGCGGAAGCGGGTTTGCTCGGAAATGACTTCAGCGTCGCCCAGCAAGGCGGTCAGTTCCTCGAATCGGTCCTGGAGCGTGTCCAGCTTGTTGAGCAGTGACGCTTTCATTGCGGCGGTTTATCCGTTGAGCCCTCATCGAGGGCAAAGAGTTCCTGGGCCATGGCCAGCGCATCGACGCGGCCTTCGGCAGAGAGCTTTTTCATGTGCACGCTGGGTGCGTGCAGCAACTTGTTGGTCAGGCCCCGGGCCAATTGCGCAAGCACCTCTTCGGCGTTGCCGCCGTTGGCCAGCAGGCGCATGGCTTTCTGCAGCTCCTCGTCGCGCAGGCGCTCGCCCTGCTGGCGGTAGGCCTTGAGCACGTCCACCGCCGCCAGCTCGCGCAGACGCAGCATGAAATCGTCGGCACCTACGCTTACCAGTTCTTCGGCGGCCTGGGCGGCACCCTGGCGGGTTTTCAGGTTCTCGGCAACCACTTCATGCAGGTCGTCGACGGTATAGAGGTAGACGTCGTCCAGCTCGCCGACCTCGGGTTCGATGTCGCGCGGCACGGCAATATCGACCATGAAGATGGGCTTGTGCTTGCGCAGTTTCAGCGCGCTCTCGACCGCGCCCTTGCCCAGGATCGGCAACTGGCTGGCGGTGGAGCTGATGACGATGTCGCTGTTGACCAGCTCCTGGGGAATATCGGAAAGCAGCACGGCATGGGCGCCGAACTGCGCAGCCAGGGTACTGGCGCGCTCCAGGGTGCGGTTGGCCACCACGATGCGCTTGACCCCCTGCTCGTGCAGGTGGCGTGCGACCAGGGTGATGGTTTCGCCGGCGCCGATCAGCAAGGCCTGGCTGCGCGCCAGGTCGCTGAAGATCTGCTTGGCCAGGCTGACGGCGGCAAACGCCACCGAAACCGGGTTCTCGCCGATTGCGGTGTCGGTGCGCACCTGCTTGGCAGCGCTGAAGGTCGCCTGGAACAGACGCCCCAGCAGCGGCCCGATGGTGCCGGCCTCGCGGGCCACGGCGTAGGCGGATTTCATCTGCCCGAGAATCTGCGGCTCGCCCAGCACCAGCGAATCGAGCCCGGACGCCACGCGCATCATGTGACGAACAGCCGCATCTTCTTCGTGCACATAAGCGCTCGCGCGCAGCTCTTCCACACTCAAACGGTGGTAATCGGCCAGCCAGCGCAGCACGGCATCGGCAGCCAGGTGATCCTGTTCGATGTACAGCTCGCTGCGGTTGCAGGTCGAGAGGATCGCGGCCTCACGGCTGTCGGTCAGCCGGCAAAGCTGCTGCAGGGCCTCTACCAGCTGCTCCGGGGTAAACGCCACGCGCTCGCGCACGTCTACCGAAGCAGTCTTATGGTTGATACCGAGGGCGAGAAAGGCCATTCAAGGTCGCTGATGATGTCGAGAAGCCGGTAATTGTCCTACTTCGTCCGGCCCAGAACAACCACCGCTATCTATTGTCCTAATAGGCAACCTCGAGTTATGGGTTTGACCTGTGGCTTGTGTCATGATGATCCGACCGCAGGTAAGCCGCCAAAATCCCCTCTATGAATAGAACCTCCACGTTGCTCCTCGCCTTCGCCTTGCTGCAGGGCTGCCAGTCATGGCCACCCAAAGAGCAGGCGACTCCGGTTCCCGTGGCGCAGCCGGCGCCTGCGCCGGACGAGACGCCCAAGGTCTACGGCTCGTTCAGCGAGGAAACCGTGTTCAGCCTGCTCAGTGCAGAGTTGGCCGGGCAGCGTGATCGCTTCGATCTTGCCCTGGGCAACTACGTGACCCAGGCCCGCAAGACGCAGGATCCGGGCATTGCCGAACGCGCTTTCCGCATCGCCGAATACCTGGGCGCCGATCAGCCAGCGCTGGAGACCGCGCAGTTGTGGGCGAAAAACGCCCCCGCCGACCTCGACGCGCAGCGTGCTGCTGCCATCCAGTTGGCGCGCAATGGCAAGTACGACGAGTCGCTGGTGTACATGGAGAAGGTCCTGCAGGGCCAGGGTGACACCCATTTCGACTTTCTTGCGCTGTCGGCGGCCGACACCGACGAAAGTACCCGGCGCGGCTTGCTGCAAAGTTTCGATCGCCTGCTGGGCAAGTACCCCGGCAACGGCCAGCTGATCTTCGGCAAGGCCTTGCTGATGCAACAGGATGGCAATACCGAAGGCGCCCTGGCGTTGCTGGAAGGCAATCCACCCCAGGAAGGTGAAATCGCCCCCATCCTGCTGCGCGCCCGTCTGCTCGCCGCGCTGGATCGCGGCAGCGAAGCCATGCCACTGCTGGAAAAAAACCTCAAGAAAATCCCCGACGACAAGCGTCTGCGCCTGACCTATGCGCGCATGCTGGTCGAACAGAACCGCATGGACGACGCCAAGCTGCAGTTCGCGATTCTCGTTCAGCAATACCCGGACGACGACGAACTGCGCTATTCGCTGGCCCTGGTGTGCCTCGAAGGCAAGGCCTGGGACGAAGCCTACAATTACCTCCAGCAACTGGTGGAGCGCGGCAGCCACGTCGACTCCGCACACCTGAACCTGGGCCGCATCGCCGAAGAACGCGGCGATCCACAGACAGCGCTCGATGAGTACGCCCAGGTGGATGTCGGTACCGACTACCTGCCCGCCCAGCTGCGTCAAGCCGATATCCTGATCGCCAACGGCCGCGCCGACGAGGCTTCACGGCGCCTGGCCGAGGC
The DNA here is from genome assembly GCF_014842725.1 of Pseudomonas sp. CFBP 13602. NCBI lineage: Bacteria > Pseudomonadati > Pseudomonadota > Gammaproteobacteria > Pseudomonadales > Pseudomonadaceae > Pseudomonas > Pseudomonas sp. CFBP 13602. Next base: position 217,628 of record NZ_JACYVT010000003.1, read on the forward strand.
ACGCGATGCCCAGCCCGACTACGCGATCCAGCTGTACCTGATCGAAGCCGAAACCCTGGCCAACAACGACAAGACCCAAGCCGCCTGGCTGGTGCTGCAGAACGCCATCAAACAGAATCCGGACGACCTGAACCTGCTGTACACACGGTCGATGCTGGCTGAAAAGCGTAACGACCTGGTACAGATGGAAAAGGACCTGCGGGCCATTCTGGCCCGCGAGCCGGACAATGCCATGGCGCTCAATGCCCTGGGCTACACGCTGTCCGACCGCACCACTCGCTTCGAGGAGGCCCGCACCCTGATCGAGCGGGCCCACCAGATCAACCCCGAAGATCCAGCCGTGCTGGACAGCCTGGGGTGGGTCAATTACCGACTGGGCAACCTCGACGCCGCCGAGCGCTATCTGCGCGACGCGCTGGAACGCTTTCCCGACCACGAAGTGGCCGCCCACCTGGGCGAAGTGCTGTGGGCCAGCGGCAAGCAGCGCGAGGCGCGCAAAATCTGGGGCAAGGCCCTGCAAGAACAACCCGACAGCCCTGTCCTGCGCAGCACCATCCTGCGCCTGACCGGTTCAGAGAATCTTTAATCCATGTCTTTGCGTCCTACCTCCTACATGATGCGTCACCTGCTGGTTGCCACTTTCATCGCCGTGCTCACCGGCTGCGCCGGCATGGGCTCCCACGAAGCCCTGCAGGGTCAGGGCAACCCGCAACAGTGGCAAGTGCACAAACAGCAACTCACCCAGCTCGACGGTTGGGAGATCAACGGCAAGATCGGCATCCGTGCGCCCAAGGACTCCGGTTCCGGCACCCTGTACTGGCTGCAGCGTCAGGATTACTACGACATCCGCCTGTCCGGCCCTCTGGGGCGCGGTGCGGCGCGCCTGACCGGACGCCCGGGCGATGTCAGCCTGGAGGTGGCCAATCAGGGCCGCTACCAGGCCACGACCCCCGAAGAACTGCTGGAACAGCAACTGGGCTGGAAACTGCCGGTTTCGCATCTGTCCTGGTGGGTCCGCGGCCTGCCGGCCCCCGACAGCAAGAGCCAGCTGACCCTTGATGGCGACAGCCGCCTCGCGGGGCTTGCCCAGGACGGCTGGAAAGTCGAATACCTGAGCTACACCGAACAGAATGGCTACTGGCTGCCCGAGCGGATCAAGCTGCATGGCCAGGACCTGGACGTGACCCTGGTGGTCAAGGATTGGCAGCCGCGCCGGCTGGGGCAGTGACATGAGCGCAGGCACTTCCATGAACCCCGTACTGACCCTGCCCGCGCCGGCCAAGCTCAACCTGATGCTGCACATCCTCGGCCGGCGCGCGGATGGCTATCACGAGCTGCAGACGCTGTTCCAGTTTCTCGACCACGGTGATGAGCTGGATTTCGCCCTGCGCGACGACGGCGTGGTGTGCCTGCACACCCAGATAGCCGACGTACCCCACGACAGCAACCTTATCGTCAAGGCCGCGCGGCAGCTGCAGGCACTGACGGGTACGGCGCTGGGCGCCGATATCTGGTTGCGCAAGGTACTGCCCATGGGCGGTGGTATCGGCGGTGGCAGCTCCGATGCCGCCACCACCCTGCTCGCTCTGAACCACCTCTGGCAGACCGGCTGCAGTGAAGATCAGCTCGCGCAGCTGGGGCTTTCCCTGGGCGCCGATGTGCCGGTGTTCGTGCGCGGCCATGCGGCGTTCGCCGAAGGCGTGGGCGAGAAACTGACCCCGGTCGAACTGCCACAGCCCTGGTATCTCGTGCTTGTACCGCAAGTCTCTGTAAGTACAGCGGAAATTTTTTCGGATCCGTTGTTGACACGTGACTCGGCGCCCATTAAAGTGCGCCCCGTTCTTGAGGGAAACAGTCGTAATGACTGCCAGCCAGTAGTAGAGCGTCGTTACCCGGATGTACGTAACGCACTGAATTTGCTTGGCAAATTCACTGAAGCTCGGCTAACAGGCACTGGAAGTTGTGTGTTTGGGGCCTTCCCAAGCAAAGCGGAAGCTGATAGAGTTTCGCACCTTCTTGCAGACACCCTTACAGGGTTCGTGGCCAAGGGAAGCAACGTTTCGATGTTGCATCGCAAGCTGCAGAGTCTGTAACAGGAAACGAGTGCTGGGCACTCGGAAGTTTCAAGCTACAGGGGCGTCGCCAAGCGGTAAGGCAGCAGGTTTTGATCCTGCCATGCGTTGGTTCGAATCCAGCCGCCCCTGCCATTTTCCTATACTCATCCAGGTATACCCTCAGCCGGCAGGTACTGCGCGTGTCCAAGATGATGGTCTTTGCGGGGAACTCAAACCCCGATCTGGCTCGACGCGTTGTGCGTCAGCTGCATATCCCTCTCGGTGATGTCTCCGTCAGCAAGTTTTCCGATGGTGAAATCAGCACCGAGATCAATGAAAACGTTCGCGGTAAAGACGTCTTCATTATCCAGCCTACATGTGCGCCGACCAACGACAACCTGATGGAACTGGTGCTGATGGCCGATGCCTTCCGCCGCTCCTCGGCTTCGCGAATCACCGCCGTGATCCCCTACTTCGGTTACGCTCGTCAAGACCGCCGTCCGCGCTCTGCCCGTGTGGCAATCAGCGCCAAGGTCGTCGCCGACATGCTGACCGTGGTAGGCATCGACCGTGTCCTCACCGTCGACCTTCACGCCGACCAGATTCAAGGCTTCTTCGATATCCCGGTCGATAACATCTACGGTTCTCCGGTTCTGGTGGACGATATCGAAGACCAGCGCTTCGAGAACCTGATGATCGTTTCCCCCGACATTGGTGGCGTGGTGCGTGCACGCGCCGTGGCCAAGTCGCTGGGCGTCGACCTGGGCATCATCGACAAGCGTCGCGAGAAGGCCAACCACTCCGAAGTGATGCACATCATCGGTGATGTCGAAGGCCGTACCTGCATCCTGGTCGACGACATGGTCGATACCGCCGGCACTCTGTGCCACGCGGCCAAGGCCTTGAAAGAACATGGCGCGGCCAAGGTGTTCGCCTATTGCACCCACCCGGTCCTGTCGGGGCGTGCGATCGAGAACATCGAGAAATCCGTGCTGGACGAGCTGGTGGTGACCAACACCATCCCGCTCTCCGCAGCCGCACAAGCCTGCGGGCGTATCCGTCAACTGGATATCGCCCCGGTTGTTGCCGAAGCGATGCGTCGCATCAGCAACGAAGAATCGATCAGCGCGATGTTCCGCTGAGGGCCCTGCCCTTCACGAACACCGTTCTGACGAAAAGCGCCCCGGCCCGACACTCTTGTCGGGCCGGGGCTTTTTTGCCCGTATCGCCTTGGCGCTGGTCGCAAACGCTGGGCGAACGTGGTTATTTTGGAGAAACACATGAACGATTTCACTTTGAATGCCGAAGCGCGTTCCGACCTGGGGAAAGGTGCGAGCCGCCGCCTGCGTCGTCTCGCCAGCCTGGTACCAGCTGTTGTCTACGGTGGCGAAAAAGCCCCTGAGTCGATCAGCATGCTGGCCAAGGAAGTTGCCAAGCTGCTCGAAAACGAGGCTGCCTTCAGCCACGTGATCGAACTGAACGTTGGTGGCACCAAGCAGAACGTCCTGATCAAGGCACTGCAGCGTCACCCAGCCAAGGGTCACGTCCTGCACGCTGACTTCGTACGCGTGATCGCCGGCCAGAAACTGACCGCCATCGTGCCTCTGCACTTCATGAACCAGGAACCGGCTGTCAAGAAAGGCGGCGAGATCTCGCACACCGAGACCGAGCTGGAAGTCACCTGCCTGCCGAAAGACCTGCCTGAGTTCATCGAAGTCGACATGGCTGACGCTGAAATCGGCACCATCATCCACCTGTCCGACCTCAAGGCTCCGCAAGGCGTCGAGTTCGTGGCACTGGCTCATGGTACCGACCTGGCAGTTGCCAACGTCCACGCTCCGCGTATCGTTGCCGACGAAGAAACCGAAGAAGGCGCTGCCGAGTAATCTTACTCGCACGCCGAGCTGTGGATGACACCCTCGGGTGGCGTCCACGACTCGACAAGGAAGAGCCCCTGCCGTGACCGCCATACAACTGATCGTTGGCCTGGGTAACCCCGGCCCCGAATACGAACAGACCCGGCATAACGCAGGGGCTCTTTTCGTTGAGCGCATCGCCCAGGCACACCGTGTGAACCTGGTAGTCGATCGCAAGTATTTCGGCCTGACGGCGCGTTTCAGCCATCAGGGCCATGATGTTCGTCTGTTGATCCCCACCACCTACATGAACCGCAGCGGTCAATCCGTCGCAGCGATGGCGAATTTCTTTCGCATACCGCCGCAAGCGATCCTGGTGGCCCACGACGAACTCGACCTGCCCCCCGGCGTCGCCAAGCTCAAACTGGGCGGCGGGCACGGCGGGCACAACGGCCTGCGCGACATCATCGCGCAGCTCGGCAATGACAATGGCTTTCACCGTCTGCGGCTTGGCATCGGCCACCCGGGTGACAGCAAGTTGGTGTCCAATTTCGTTCTTGGCCGCGCCCCGCGCGCCGAACAGGAAAAGCTGGATGCCAGTATCGATTTTGCCCTCGGTGTGCTGCCGGATATCTTCGCCGGCGAGTGGAATCGCGCGATGAAAAACCTGCACAGCCAAAAGGCCTGACTCTTCGAAGAGGGATTCACCATGGGATTCAACTGCGGCATCGTCGGCCTGCCCAACGTCGGCAAGTCCACCCTGTTCAACGCCTTGACCAAATCCGGGATCGCGGCCGAGAACTTTCCGTTCTGCACCATCGAGCCCAACAGCGGCATCGTGCCGATGCCCGATGCGCGCCTGGAAGCACTGGCTGCCATCGTCAATCCCAAGCGCGTGCTGCCCACCACCATGGAGTTCGTCGACATTGCGGGCCTGGTGGCCGGCGCTTCGAAAGGTGAAGGGCTGGGCAACAAGTTCCTCGCCAACATCCGCGAAACCGACGCCATCGCCCACGTGGTGCGCTGCTTCGAAGACGAGAACGTGATCCACGTTTCCAACAGCGTCGACCCCAAGCGCGATATCGAGATCATCGACCTTGAGCTGATTTTCGCCGACCTCGACAGCTGCGAGAAGCAACTGCAGAAAGTTGCGCGCAACGCCAAGGGCGGCGACAAGGACGCGGTCGTGCAAAAGGGCCTGTTGGAGCAGTTGATTGCCCACTTCACCCTGGGCAAACCGGCCCGCAGCCTGATGCGCACCATGGGCAACGACGAGAAGGCGGTCGTGCGCGGCTTCCATCTGTTGACCACCAAGCCGGTCATGTACATCGCCAACGTTGCCGAAGACGGCTTCGAGAACAACCCGCTGCTGGACGTGGTACGGGTGATTGCCGAAGAAGAAGGCGCGATCGTGGTGCCGGTGTGCAACAAGATCGAAGCCGAAATCGCCGAGCTCGACGACGGCGAAGAGAAGGACATGTTCCTCGAGGCCCTGGGCCTGGAAGAGCCCGGCCTGAACCGGGTGATCCGCGCCGGCTACGAACTGCTCAACCTGCAGACCTACTTCACCGCCGGCGTCGAGGAAGTCCGCGCCTGGACCGTGAAGATCGGCGCCACCGCGCCACAGGCCGCCGGTGTGATCCACACCGACTTCGAAAAAGGCTTCATTCGCGCGGAAGTCATCGCCTACAACGACTTCATCCAGTACAACGGCGAAGCCGGTACCAAGGAAGCAGGCAAATGGCGCCTGGAAGGCAAGGAATACATCGTCAAGGACGGTGATGTAATGCACTTCCGCTTCAACGTCTGAGCCGACCCGCTACACCGCCTCACGCGCCCCTCGAAAGCCCCGTCATCGCCCTGCGATACGGGGCTTTTTGCATTCAGGCTCCAAGGGCCGCCACGCGCTAAAGATAGCGCATGGCCAGCCGACAACCTGTAGACCAGACACGTGCACGGGTTACCGCGCCCTGGTGACCACCCGCTGCCCTCGACCGCGCCGTAGTTCCCCCTAGCAGACGCCACCCCATGAACGAAAATTCCGATGTGATGTACAGGCTGCTCGTACAGGGCGTGGTGGATTATGCGATCTACATGCTCTCGCCGCAGGGGATCGTTTCGAATTGGAATGCCGGGGCGCAGCGGGCCAAGGGGTATCGTGCGGAGGAGATCGTCGGGCAGCATTTTTCGTGCTTCTACACCCCCGCGGACCGCGCCTGTGGCTTGCCGGCGCAGAGCCTGGCGACGGCGTTGGAGGCGGGGCGTTTCGAATGCGAAGGCCAGCGGGTGCGCAAGGACGGCACGCTGTTCTGGACCCATGTAGTGATCGAGCCCATCCATGACGACAGGGGCCAGTTGCTCGGCTTCGCCAAGGTCACGCGCGACATCAGCGAGAAGCGTGCGCGGGACTTGAGCCTGCTGGAAGCCAAGCGCCTGGCGGAAAGTCACAGCGCCGAAATGGCCTCGTTGTCGATGTTTCTCGATTCGGTCATCGCCAATATTCCGTCCAGCGTCATCGTGCAGGACGCCGTATCGCGGCAGATCCTGCTGGTGAATCTGCAGGCTGAGCGGCTGTTCGGCAATGCCCGTGAGCAGATGATCGGTCGGCAGTTGGAAGAGTGCCTGGCGCCGGCGTTGAGCGGTTATCTGCGCCGGTTGACCGACCAGTGCGTACGTACCGAGGGCTTGCACCATGCCCAGAGCCAGCAGCACACCCTGCTGGGCCTGCGGACCTTGCGCAGCAAGACGGTGACCATACGCGGCAAGGAACTGGGCAGCAGTTACGTGCTGCTGATCGTGGAAGACATCACCGACGAAAACGCTGCCCAGGCGCGCATTCGCCACATGGCTCACCACGACAGCCTGACCGGGCTGCCCAATCGGGCGCTGTTCCGCCAACGTCTCGAAGAGGCCTTGCGTGAAGACGCCAGCCGCGACCGCGTGACGGCGACCCTGTGCCTGGACCTGGACAACTTCAAGAACGTCAACGATGCCCTGGGCCATGAGTTCGGCGACCGTCTGCTGCGCGCCATCGCCACGCGGCTGCGCGACGTGCTGCGGGTCAAGGACACATTGGCGCGCCTGGGCGGCGACGAGTTCGCGGTGATCCTGCCCGAACTCAAGAACGGCGAAGACGCGCAGCTCACCGCGCAACGCCTGATCGACACCATCGAGCCGGCTTTCCTGATCGAGGGGCACAGCCTCTGCGTGGGCTTGAGCGTGGGCATTGCGCTGGCGCCCAGGGATCAGAACACGCCCGAAGAATTGCTGCGCTGCGCCGACATGGCCCTGTACGAGGCCAAGCGCAACGGCCGCCATCGCTACGAATACTTTCATCCGCGCATGGATGCCTTGGCGCAGAAGCGCCGCACCGTGGAAAGCGATCTGCGTCGGGCCATCGTCGACAAACAGCTGCATCTGTATTACCAACCCATCATCGACAAGCGCGACACGCGGATCATTGGCTATGAGGCACTGATGCGTTGGCAGCATCCGCAACATGGCATGATCATGCCGCTGGATTTCATCGCCATCGCCGAAGAAACCGGGCTGATCCACGAGCTGGGTGCGCTGGCTTTGCGCGAAGCCTGCCACGAAGCTCAACGCTGGCCCGGCGAGCTGACCGTGGCGGTCAACCTGTCGCCGGTGCAGTTTCGCAACAATGGCCTGGTGGAGCTGGTGCAGGCAGCGTTGAGCGAGTCGGGCCTGGACGCCGCACGGCTGGAGCTGGAGATCACCGAATCGGTGCTGCTGGACAACAACCAGGCCAACATCAGTATCCTGCAGCGCCTGAAAGCCCTGGGTGTGCGCATCGCCCTGGACGATTTCGGCACCGGTTATTCGTCCCTCAGCTACCTGCGCGCATTTGCCTTCGACAAGATCAAGATCGACAAGTCGTTCGTGCACGACATGGGCGACAGCAACGAAGCCATCGCCATCATCCGCGCGATCACCGGCATGGGCCGCAGCCTGCAGATGCAGGTCACGGCCGAGGGCGTGGAAAGCGACGAGCAGTTCATGCGCCTCAAGGCCGAAGGCTGCTCGCATTTCCAGGGCTACCTGTTCGGTCGCCCGCAGCCAGCCGAGCACCGCGCCCGCTAGCGCTGCCTCACACCGCCTTCTTGGTGCTCGGCAGCAGGATCGTCAGGATGCCGAACAAGGGCAGGAACGAGCACAGCCAGTACACGTACTCGATGCCGTGAATGTCCGCCAGATGGCCGAGCAGCGCTGCGCCAATGCCACCGAAACCGAACATCAGGCCGAAAAACACCCCGGCGATCATGCCCACGTTGCCTGGCACCAGTTCCTGCGCATACACCACGATGGCGGAGAATGCCGACGCCAAAATGAAGCCGATGACCACGCTCAGCACACTCGTCCAGAACAGGTCGACGTAGGGCAGCATCAGGGTGAACGGCGCCGAGCCCAGAATGGAGAACCAGATCACCGCCTTGCGGCCGATCTTGTCGCCGATGGGTCCGCCGAAGAAGGTCCCGGCCGCCACCGCCCCAAGGAACAGGAACAGGTGCAACTGCGAACTGGCCACCGACAGGTCGAACTTCTCGATCAGGTAGAAGGTGAAGTAGCTGGTGAAGCTGGCCATGTAGAAATACTTGGAGAACACCAATAATGCCAGCACCACCAGCGCGGCCTTGACTCGCCCCTTGGACAGACCGTGGCTGGCGCTCTGGCCGGCGCGCGCCTTGAACTGGTTGAGATGGCCACGGTACCAGCGGCTGATGCCGTACAGCAGCGCCACGGCGAACACCGCAATCAGGCCGAACCAGGCCACATGCCCCTGCCCGAACGGAATGACGATGGCCGCCGCCAGCAGTGGACCGAACGCCGACCCGGTATTGCCGCCCACCTGGAATGTGGATTGCGCCAGGCCGAAGCGTCCACCGGAGGCCAGTCGCGCCACCCGCGAAGTTTCCGGGTGAAAGGTCGAGGAGCCGATGCCGATCAGCGCCGACGCCAGCAGGATCATCGGGAAGCTGCCGACCATGGACAGCAGCATGATGCCAATCAATGTGCAGACCATGCCGGCGGGCAACAGCAGCGGCTTGGGATGGCGATCGGTGTAGAAGCCGATCCAGGGTTGCAGCAATGATGCGGTGACCTGGAAGGTCAGGGTGATCAGGCCCACCTGGGTGAAGGTCAGCCCGTAGCTGGCCTTGAGCATGGGATAGATCGACGGCAGCACCGCCTGGATCAGGTCGTTGACCAGGTGCGCGAGGGCGCAGGCACCCAGGATGCGCATCACCAGCGGGCTGGTCTGTGCAGCGCCTGGCGCAGGGTTGGCGATTGTTGTGGGAGTGGCCATGGGGATTCCGTTGGCAGGCAGGCATGGCCGGACACTCTGCCATTTTGCGTGCGCCGTCGCCAGTTGCCGAAGCAGGCGAATCAGGCACGGCGCAATGGCGCCAACGAATACAACTTCACCCGTGCGGTGATAAACTGGCGCCAGTCACTAAAAACCCATGAAGAATCGATAAAGTTCCAGAAACCCTCCGCATGAGGCATTGGGGTTTCGCCAGAATCAGGAGCGATCATGCCCAAAGTTTCCCACACGGCCCTGCGTCGCCAGTTCCGTGAGCTGCTTGCTTCAAAACAGTGTTATCACACCGCTTCGGTGTTCGATCCGATGTCTGCCCGCATTGCCGCCGACCTGGGCTTCGAGGTCGGTATTCTCGGCGGTTCGGTGGCGTCGCTGCAGGTGCTGGCGGCCCCCGACTTCGCCCTGATCACCCTGTCCGAGTTCGCCGAGCAGGCCACACGCATCGGTCGTGTGGCGCAGTTGCCGGTGATTGCCGACGCCGACCACGGCTATGGCAACGCGCTGAACGTGATGCGTACCGTGGTCGAACTGGAACGCGCCGGCATCGGTGCCCTGACCATCGAGGATACCCTGCTGCCGGCGCAGTTCGGTCGCCGCTCCACCGACCTCATCTCGGTGGCCGAAGGGGTCGGCAAGATTCGCGCAGCGCTCGAAGCGCGGGTCGATCCCGAGCTGACCATCGTCGCCCGGACCCACGCCGGGGTGCTTTCGACCCAGGAAGTGATCAGCCGCACCCAGGCCTACCAGGCCGCTGGTGCCGATGGCATCTGCATGGTCGGCGTGAAGGACTTCGAGCACCTGGAACAGATTGCCGAAAACCTCAGTGTGCCGCTGATGCTGGTGACCTACGGCAACCCTGCGCTGCACGACGACGCACGCCTGGCGGCGCTGGGTGTGCGCGTGGTGGTGGACGGCCACGGCGCCTATTTTGCAGCGATCAAGGCGACCTACGACTCGCTGCGCGAACAGCGCCAGCAGTTCAGCAAGAGCACCGACCTGAGCGCCACCGAACTGACCCACACCTACACCCATCCGGAGAGCTACGTGAGCTGGGCCAAGGAATTCATGAACGTGAAGGAGTGACCGACGGGCCAGCCCCTCGGGAACATCATGCGGTCATGTGGGTCGGTTAAAAGGGAACCGCTGCAGCAGTGTGCAGCGGTTGCAGTGCCAGCAATCGAGCAACGTACGAAAACGCGACATTTTTAGTTGCTCTCAAGCCTTCCACGCCCTAAAGTTCGCGCCGACCGTCCATGCTGGAAACGATCCATCCGGCTCAAGTACTGACGACGAGACAACAGGCCACCGGAAAGCAGCTTTCCGTGGCCTTTTTGCTTTCGCCCGACATGCCTTGGGAAGTAGGCGAACCAAAGTGGGGATACGGAGGACGGTCATTTGAGCCCATTTATATTCACGACGTTTGCCACCAGGAGTCCCTAGCATGTCGATCAACGTCGAAGACTACTTCGCACCCGATACCTTCAACAAAATGAAGGCGTTCGCCGACAAGCAAGAAACCCCATTCGTAGTCATCGATACCGCCATGATCAGCAAGGCCTACGATGACCTGCGCGCCGGTTTCGAATTTGCCAAGGTGTATTACGCGGTCAAGGCCAACCCGGCCGTGGAAATCATCGACCTGCTGCGCGACAAAGGCTCGAGCTTCGACATTGCCTCGATCTACGAGCTGGACAAGGTCATGAACCAGGGCGTGGGGCCGGAGCGCATCAGCTACGGCAACACCATCAAGAAGTCCAAGGACATCCGCTACTTCTACGACAAGGGCGTGCGCCTGTACGCCACCGACTCCGAAGCCGACCTGCGCAACATCGCCAAGGCCGCGCCGGGTTCGAAGGTCTACGTACGGATCCTTACCGAAGGCTCGACCACGGCCGACTGGCCGCTGTCGCGCAAGTTCGGCTGCCAGACCGACATGGCCATGGACCTGTTGATCCTGGCTCGCGACCTGGGCCTGGTGCCGTACGGCATCTCCTTCCACGTCGGCTCGCAGCAGCGTGACATCAGCGTGTGGGACGCGGCGATCGCCAAGGTCAAGGTGATCTTCGAACGCCTCAAGGAAGAAGACGGCATCGTTCTCAAGCTGATCAACATGGGCGGTGGCTTCCCGGCCAACTACATCACCCGCACCAACAGCCTGGAAACCTATGCCGAGGAAATCATCCGTTTCCTCAAGGAAGACTTCGGTGACGAGCTGCCGGAAATCATCCTCGAGCCGGGCCGCTCGCTGATCGCCAACGCCGGCATTCTGGTCAGTGAAGTGGTGCTGGTGGCGCGCAAGTCGCGTACCGCAGTAGAGCGCTGGGTGTACACCGACGTGGGCAAGTTCAGCGGGCTGATCGAAACCATGGACGAGTCCATCAAGTTCCCGATCTGGACCGAGAAGAAAGGCGAGATGGAAGAGGTGGTGATCGCCGGGCCGACTTGCGACAGCGCCGACATCATGTACGAGCACTACAAATATGGCCTGCCGTTGAACCTGGCCATCGGCGACCGCCTGTACTGGCTGTCCACCGGTGCCTACACCACCAGCTACAGCGCGGTGGAATTCAACGGCTTCCCGCCTTTGAAATCGTTCTACGTCTGAATGCACCAGGGACTTGCGGGCAGCCTCGGGCTGCCCGTGACTCTACTGCTCCAGCGCCTGCAAGCGCTGCGCGTAGAGGCTGGCCATCGCCCTGATGGCCGGATGTCTGACCTGCTCCAGCACCTTCATGCTGCTGCGCAGGAAATTCGCGTTCCCCCCTTCGAGAGCCCGCTGCAGCCAGATCAGTGCGGTATCGACGTCGCCCTCCTCTGCCAGCATCGCGGCATGGCTGAATTGGCCGCGGAAGTCTCCCGCCTGGGCCGAACGCATGTACCAGACCTGTGGCCTGGGTAGATCGGCGCCCGCCACCAGCCCCTGTTCCAGGTAACGCCCTACCAGATTCATGGATTTGGCGTGGCCCATGGTGGCCGCCTGCAGATAGCAGGCGAACGCTCGCGGGTGGTCGAGTGCCACGCCGCGCCCGGTACCCAACAGATTGGCCAGGTTGTACAGGCCCCAATCGAGCCCGGCCCGTGCCGCGTGCAGGTAATGGCCGGCAGCACGTTCGGCACTGGCCTCGCAGCCCCATCCGTGTTCGTGGCAGCGACCGAGCATGTTGTGCGCCATGGCATGGCCCCGGCTGGCCGCGATGGCAAACCATTTCAGTGCAAGCGCCGCATCACGTTCGATACCGCGGCCATCGAGCAGGATCTGCCCGAGCAATGCCTGTGCATCGACCACGCCCTGCCCCGCAGCGATCACCAGCGCCTGGGCGGCCTTGCGCGGTTCGGCGACGAGCATCGCCTTCAACTGCTCGTTGTCCAGCACCTCCCGACGGCGCAGGCTGAAGTCGCCGCTCATACATCCACCCAGCGCCGCAGCAGGTTGTGGTAGGTGCCGGTGAGTTGAATCAGCGAGGGGTGCTCGGGGACGTCGCGGCTCAACTGCTGGATCGCCCCGTCCATCTCGAACAGCAGCGCCCGCTGACTGTCTTCGCGAACCAGGCTCTGCGTCCAGAAGAACGATGCGAAACGCGCGCCGCGGCTGACCGCACGCACCTTGTGCAGGCTGGTGGCCGGGTACAGCAGCAAGTCGCCGGCCGGCAGCTTGACTTCGCGAGTGCCGAAGGTGTCCTGGATCACCAGTTCGCCGCCGTCGTAGTCCTGTGGATCGCTGAAAAACAGCGTCGAGGACAGGTCGGTGCGTACCCGTTCGATGCTGCCCTTGGCCTGGCGTACGGCATTGTCGATGTGAAAATCGAAACTTCCGCCTGCGGTGTAGCAGTTGATCAGCGGTGGAAACACCTTGTTCGGCAATGCCGCCGACATGAACAAAGGGTTGGCCCACAGGCGTTCGAGCAGCGCCGCGCCGATCTCCATCGCCAGCGGGTGGCCTTCGGGCAGTTGCAGGTTGTGCTTGGCCTTGGCCGACTGATGGCCTGCCGTCATCCGCCCATCCGCCCAATCGGCCTGCTCCAGGGCCTGGCGAATGCGCAGCACTTCGTCGCGCGCGAACAATCCGGGAATGTGTAGGAGCATGGAAAGTCACCGCAAGCCAAGGGGCAGCAATGGTATTGATTCCCATTGCCGGAACACAAGCGCGCATGTCCTGAAATGCAGACAAAACCGTCGAGCAAATTGTAAAGAATGTAAACGGCTCTCGAATAGCAATATTTCGCAATTGCTACAAATATGCAGTTACATTATGCTCCGCCGCCTCATAACCTTGGGGAAGGTTTCCACCATGACGCGCCAACACCACTTCATTCCGGTCTCATCGCCACGGCTGCTGGCCTCTGCCATCGGCATGGCCCTGGGCGCTACCTGCGCCGCGCCAACGGCACAGGCCGCGCCGGCCAGCGAGGCCAAGGGCGCCTCAGTATCGCTCGGTGCCACCAGCATCACCGGCGACGCGCAGGAGCCGACGTCCTACCAGGTCGAGCGCGCCTCGTCCGCCAAGTACACCGCGCCGCTGGTCGATACCCCGCGCTCGGTGACGGTGGTGCCGCAACAGGTGATCAAGGACACCGGTGCACTCAACCTGCAGGACGCGTTACGCACGGTACCGGGCATCACCTTCGGTGCCGGCGAAGGCGGTAACCCGCAGGGCGACCGACCCTTCATCCGCGGTTTCGACGCACAGGGCGACACTTACCTGGACGGCGTACGCGATGCCGGCGCGCAAAGCCGGGAAATCTTCGCCGTGGAATCCATCGAGGTCAGCAAAGGCCCCAACTCGGCCATCGGCGGCCGTGGCGCTGCGGGCGGCACCATCAACCTGGTGAGCAAGAAAGCGCACCTGGGCGACTCACTGGATGGCGGTTTCACCTGGGGCTCGGACCAGACCCAGCGCTATACCCTGGATGGCAACTACCAGTTCAGCGACAGCGCCGCCGGGCGACTCAACCTGATGAGCCACCAAAGCAACGTGGCCGGGCGCGACCAGGTCGACTACGACCGTTGGGGCATTGCGCCGTCGCTGGCCTTCGGCCTGGGCACCGAGACTCGGGTCTTCCTCGACTATTACCACCTGGAGAGCGACGATCTGCCCGACTCGGGCATTCCCTACAGCATTCCGGCGGCGGGCAACGCGGGCCGCACCTCGGCCAATCCGGACAAGCCTGAGGACGGTGGCAGCCGCAGCAACTTCTATGGCCTGAGCGACCGTGACTTCCGCAAGACCCGCAGCGACATCGCCACCTTCGCCATCGAGCACGACCTCACCGACGCCTTGACCGTGAAGAACACCCTGCGCCATGGCAACACCATGCAGGACTACATCCTCACCCAGCCCGACGACAGCCAGCGCAATGTCAACAACGGCAGTGTCTGGCGCCGCGCCAACAGTCGCGTCGGCAACACCGCGACCACCACCAACCAGACCGATCTGTTCGGTGACTTCTACGTCGGCGGGTTGAAGAACAGCTTCTCCACCGGCATCGAATTCAGCCGCGAAGACAGTGACCGCAGTTCCTACACCGTCAACACCGACACCACGCCGCGCACCGCCGGCGCCAGCACCAACTGCACACCGGGCAGCATCGTTTCCAGCGGCTACAACTGCACGTCGCTGGCCAACCCCAATCCGGACGACCCGTGGAGCGGCGCCATTGCCCGCAACTACGCCGGCACCGACACGTCCAGCAAGACGCGGGCGATCTACGTGTTCGACACGCTGGAGCTGAGCCCGCAGTGGCAGGTGAACGCCGGCCTGCGCTACGACCACTTCGAAACCGACTACCGCACCTTCACCGCCGCCGGTGCCACCACGGCCAAGGGCAAGGACACCAGCGAGTTCGTCACCGGCCAACTGGGGCTGGTGTGGAAGCCTGCCGAGAACGGCAGCGTGTATGTTTCCTACGCCACCTCGGCCACCCCACCCGGTTCGCTGGTGGGCGAAGGCATGGAAGGCAACCCGCTGGGCGGAGCACCGGATCGCGCAGGCAACCTGCTGAGCAGTGACCTGGAGCCCGAAGAAACCACCAACTACGAAGTCGGCACCAAGTGGGACCTGCTCGACCAGCGTCTGTCGCTGACCGCCGCACTGTTCCGCACCGAGAAAGAAAACACCCGCGTGCAGACCAGCACCTTTGCCTACGAGAACGCCGGCAAGACCCGAGTCGATGGCCTGGAGCTGTCGGCGTCCGGCAAGCTTACCGAGCAATGGCAGGTGTTCGCCGGCTACAGCTACCTGCAGGCGCGCGTGGTCGACAACGGCCCGCTGGGCGCGGCCAACGACGGCAACCAGATGCCCAACACGCCGAACAACAGCGCCAGTCTGTGGACCACCTATAACCTGACGCCCAAGCTGACCATCGGCGGCGGCGCCTTCTATGTCGACGACGTGTTCGGCAATGTCGCCAACACCACCATGGTCGACAGCTACGTGCGCCTGGATGCCATGGCCAGCTACAAGATCAGCAAGCATTTCGACGTGCAGCTGAACGTGCAGAACCTGGCCGACAAGACCTACTACGACAAGGCTTTCAGCACCCACTTCGCCAACCAGGCGGCGGGACGCACGGCGCTGTTGAGCACCAACTTCCACTTCTAGCCACTGCGCGTCGGTTGCTGCGCCCCGCTCGTTTCGACGACGCGGGGCGTTTCACGTCGCAACGGCAATGATCAGAATCGGTGCGCCTGAGACTGATTCTCAGCCAGTGCTGCATAATGCCGTCTGCCCTCCTTTCGATCGGCCCGCTCAAGGTGATTCGTGTTCAAGAACGTCCTCTTCCAGTTGCACTGGTTTTTCGGCATCACCGGCGGCCTGGTGCTGGCCCTGATGGGCATCACCGGGGCCAGCTACTCGTTCGAGGATGAAATCCTGCGCGCGCTCAATCCGCAGACCCTGAACGTGCAGATTCGCGATGGCGGCATCCTCCCTGCTGCGCAGCTGGTGGAAATCCTCGAGCAGCGGCAGGGCAGCAAGGTTGCCGCATTGCGTGTGGACCTGGTCGACGGCAGCGCCGCACGGGTGTCGTTCACCCCGCCGCCAGGGCAACGTCGAGGGCCTTCGGCCTATTTCGATCCGTACACTGGGGAGTTGCAGGGCGAGGTGGTCGGCGAAGGCTTCTTCGACTTGATGCTGGACCTGCATCGCTTCCTGGCCATGGGCGCGACGGGCCGGCAGATCACCGCAGCCTGCACCCTGATGCTGGTGTTCTTCTGTCTTTCCGGCCTGTATCTGCGCTGGCCGCGCAAGGCGCTGCAATGGCGCACCTGGCTGACCCTGGACTGGGCCAAGAAGGGTCGCGCCTTCAATTGGGACCTGCATGCGGTGTTCGGCACCTGGTGCCTGCTGTTCTATCTGCTGGCGGCCTTGACCGGCCTGACCTGGTCTTACCAGTGGTTCGGCAACGCGGTGAACAGAATGCTCTCCGACAACCCTGCCGCCCAACGCATCGAGCGGCGCACCGCGTCTTCTGCCGATGTGGCGCCCACGGTGGATTACGACGCGCTGTGGGCCAGCATCCAGGGCGCGGTCGGTCCACGACTGAGCGTGGTCAATATGCGTGTTCCGGGCAATGTCGGCCTGCCGGCAACGGTGTTCTACCTGCGTACGGATTCGCCCCATGATCGGGCCTTCGGCCTGCTCAGCCTCGACCCGGCCACCGGTCAGGTCAAGGACATCCAGCGCTATGAGGACAAGTCGCTGAAAGCGCAACTGCTGACCAGCATCTACGCCCTGCATGTGGGCAGTTATTTCGGCCTGGTCGGTCGTATCCTGATGATGCTGGCGAGCCTGACGATGCCGTTGTTCCTCATCACGGGCTGGCTGCTGTATCTGGATCGGCGTCGCAAGAAGCGCCAGGTACGCCTGGCCCGCGGCGCCTTGCACCAGCAGGACGAGACGTCGGCCGGTTGGTTGATCGGGTTCGCCAGCCAGAGCGGTTTCGCCGAGCAACTGGCGTGGCAAACCGCCGGGCAACTGCAGTCGGCCGGTCAGAACGTGCGTGTCCGCGCCTTGGGCGAGGTGGATGAAGCGCAGCTGCGGCAGGCCGACAAGGCGTTGTTCGTGGTCAGCACCTTCGGCGACGGCGAGGCACCCGACACCGCGCGCGGCTTCGAGCGCAAGGTGCTGGGCAGTGCCTGTGCCCTGCCCGGCTTGCGCTACGCAGTGCTGGCGCTGGGTGACCGGCAATACCAGCAGTTCTGCGGGTTCGCTCATCGTCTGGACCAATGGCTCGATGAGCGTGGCGCCCAGCCGCTGTTTGCCTCGATCGAGGTCGACAACGCCGACCCAGCGGCCTTGCAGCACTGGCAGCAGCAATTGAGCGGGCTGACCGGGGGCGTCGCCCAGGCCGTGTGGCAGGCACCGGCGTTCAGCCCGTGGACCTTGCTCGAACGCCAGCTGCTGAATCCGGGGAGTGAAGGCGCAGCGGTCTATCGCATTGCCTTGCACAATGATGGCGAGGCCCACTGGCAGGCTGGCGATCTGGTCGACGTGCTGCCACGCAACGGCTGCGCGGCCATCGACCAGTGGTTGTCCGGGCTGGGGCTGCAGGCGTCTGCGCTGGTTGAGGTCGATGGCTTGCAGGAGCCGCTGGGTCAGGCGCTGGCCAGTCGGCAACTGCCGGCCAGTCGCGGGCACCTGGTAGGTTTGCATGCACAGGCGCTGGTGGATGCGCTGATACCCATCGCTGCACGTGAGTATTCCATTGCTTCGCTGCCCAGCGACGGCCGGCTGGAACTGATCGTGCGCCAGGAGCGCCACGCCGACGGCAGCCTGGGGCTGGGGTCGGGATGGCTGACCGAACACGCCCAGGTGCACGGCGCGGTCAGCCTGCGCTTGCGGCGCAACGCCGGCTTTCATCTACCGCAGGAGCCGGTGCCGGTGATTCTGCTGGGCAACGGCACCGGTCTGGCTGGCTTGCGCAGCTTGCTCAAGGGCCGCATCGAACAAGGCCAGCGGCGCAATTGGTTACTGTTCGGCGAACGTAACCGAACCCATGATTTCCTGTGCGCGGATGAGTTGCTGGGGTGGCTGGCCAGTGGTGATCTGGCGCGGCTGGATCTGGCGTTCTCGCGTGATCAGGCGCACAAGGTGTACGTGCAGGATCGGTTGCGCGAGGCCGGTGAGGTGTTGCTGCAGTGGGTGGAGGATGGTGCAGTGATCTATGTCTGCGGCAGCCTGCAGGGCATGGCCAGCGGGGTGGATGAAGTGCTGGCCCAATTGCTGGGCCGGGAACGCCTGGACGACCTGATCGAAACCGGCCGCTACCGACGCGACGTCTACTGACCCACCGCGCATACCGCCGACGCGGCTCGCGCCGCTGCTACAGGGGTTGCGGTGTGTCAGCCTCACCGCGATGAAACCGCACACCGCATCCAGCCTGATCGCCCCCTCTGTAGCAGCGGCGCAAGCCGCGTCGGCGGTACATGCGGTGTATCAACCTCACCGCGATGAAACCGCACGCGCCCTCTGTAGCAGCGGCGCGAGCCGCGTCGGCGGTGCATGCGGTGTATCTGGCTCACCACGGTGAGGCCGGACGCGGCTTGCGCCGCTGCTACGGGATCAGGCCTTGACCGGCTCTACGGCAATTTCCTGGACTTCCGGCTTCTTGATCACTGCATACACCACCGCAGTCAGCAAGGCCCCGGCAACGATGGCCAGCAGATACAGCAAGGCATGGTTGATCGCGTTGGGAATCAACAACACGAACAGCCCACCGTGCGGCGCCATCAGCTTGCAGCCGAAGTACATCGACAATGCGCCGGTCAACGCGCCACCGACCAGGCTCGCCGGGATCACCCGCAGCGGATCCTTGGCAGCGAACGGTATGGCACCTTCGGAAATGAAGCACAGCCCCAGCACCAATGCCGCTTTGCCAGCCTCACGCTCGGTCTGGGCAAACTTGCGTCGAGCCAGGAAGGTGGCCAGGCCCAAGCCAATCGGCGGCACCATGCCGGCGGCCATGGTCGCGGCCATCGGCGCGTAGCTCTGCGAGGCCAGCAGCCCCACCGAAAACGCGTACGCCGCCTTGTTGATCGGTCCGCCCAGGTCGACGCACATCATCGCCCCCAGCAGCACGCCCAGCAGCAACGCATTGGTAGTACCCATGCTGTCGAGGAAGGTGGTCAGCCCAGCGAGCATGCCGGCCACCGGTTTGCCCACTACGTAGATCATCACCAGGCCGGTGAACAGGCTGGCCAGCAGTGGAATGATCAGGATCGGCTTGAGCGCTTCCAGGCTCGCCGGCAGGCGCGCATAGCGGTTGATCGCCTTGGCGGCGTAACCGGCAATGAAACCGGCCGCGATACCGCCAATGAAGCCCGCACCCAGGGTGCTCGCCAGCAAACCACCGATCATGCCAGGCGCAAGTCCCGGACGGTCAGCGATGGAGTAAGCGATGTAGCCCGCCAGCAACGGCACCATCAGCTTGAATGCCGCCTCGCCACCGATCTGCATCAATGCCGCTGGCAAGGTGCCCGGCTCCTTGAACGCCTCGATACCGAACACGAACGACAACGCGATCAGCAAACCGCCCGCCACCACCATCGGCAGCATGAACGACACACCGGTCAACAGGTGCTTGTAGACGCCGGTCTTTTCCTGCTTCTTGGGCGCACCGGCAGCGCTGCCGGTGGACTCCACTTCACCTTCGGCCAAGGCCTTGTTCAGCGTGGCCTGGGCCTGTTTCAAGGCGATACCGGTACCGCAGCGATAGATCTTCTTGCCGGCAAAACGCTCGGTAGCCACTTCGATGTCGGCGGCCAGCAGCACCACGTCGGCTTCGTCGATGGCCTGCACGCTCAACGGATTGCGCGCACCCACCGAACCCTGGGTTTCCACCTGCAGTTCATAACCCAACTGCTTGGCGCCTTGCTGCAAGGCCTCGGCCGCCATGAACGTGTGCGCCACCCCGGTCGGGCAAGCGGTGACCGCTACCAGCCGTGGCGCGCGCGACGCGGCCGCGGCGGCTGCCGGTGCCGCGGCATAGGGCTTGGCCTGATCGGCGGCCTGGCGCAGGAAGCCGTCGACGTCCTGCAGGGCGTGGGCCGGGCTGCTCTGGAACAGACGCTTGCCGACGAAGCGGCTCAGGTCCATGGCGCCGGTGTTGACCACCAGCACCCAATCCGCGTTCTCGATATCGGCTGCGCTCAGACGCAGTTCCGGGTGTTGCGGGTCGAACACTTCAACGAAGGTGGTCCAGCCCTGGCGACGGGCCGCAGCGTCGAGCAGACGTGCGCTCAAGACGCTGGACACCCGCCCGCTGGGGCACGCGGTGACAATAGCTAGTTTCATCTTCAACCCTCTTATTGTTCTGTCAGCGGACGTACGCTGACGCCGCTTTCAAGCCGCGCCAGGTGCGCGGCATCACTGATTCCGAAGCCGATCTGCGTCACCGCCATGGCGGCGATCGCCGTGGCCGTGCGCAGGCTGTGTTCCGGCGCCTGCTCGCTGAGCAGACCGTGCACCAGCCCGGCCAGCAGCGAGTCTCCGGCACCTACGGTGCTGGCGACCTCGACGGTGGGCGGCAAGGCCTGCAAGGCGAGGTCGGCCGCGAACCAATTGACGCCGCGTTCACCCTGCGAGATCACCACATTGGCGACGCCGTCGGCCAACAGGCGCTGCGCCGCAGCCGCTTGCTCGACCGGCGTTTCCACGGAATTGCCGAGCACCTCGGTCAGCTCGTGGGTGTTGGGCTTGATCAGCCATGGACGCGTCTTCAAGCCCGCACGCAAGGCAGCCCCGCTGGTATCGAGTGCCACCTTCAAGCCCATGTGCGCAAGCTGTTCGAGCAGCGCCTGAAACCATTCAGGGCTCACCCCACGCGGCAGGCTGCCGGCCACTACGACGGCGTCGTGGCCCGCTGCAATGTCGTGCAGGCGAGCCAGCAAAGCGGCCTGGGCTTGGTCGTCGACCACCGGCCCTGGACCATTGAGGTCGGTGACCCGGCCACTGCGTTCGGCCAGCTTGATGTTGCTGCGCGTCTCGCCCGGCACACGAATGAACGCATCGGTGAAACCGCGTTGAGCGAACAAGGCCTCGAACGGTTGCGGGTTGGCCTCGCCCAGAAAGCCGCTCACCGTCACTTGATGGCCGAGGTCGGCCAACACCTGGGCAACGTTGAGGCCCTTGCCGGCGGCGTGCCGGTGCAAGGCAGTGCTGCGATTGACTTCGCCCAGTTCCAGTCCGTCGATTTCCACGGTCAGGTCCAACGCCGGATTGAGCGTCAGGGTCAGGATGCGTGCCATCAAGATTTCTCCACCAGGGCACGTACCTGCGCAGCGGTGCCCAGCCCGAGCGCATGCCGGGCCAATTGTTGCGCGTGGCTGAGCGTCAGCTCGCGCACCCCCGCCTTGACCTCGGCGATGCTGCGCGCCGAGACACTCAATTCATCCACGCCCAGGCCGACCAGCAACGGCACTGCCAGTGGATCAGCCGCCAGTTCGCCGCACACGCCGACCCACTTGCCGTAGTCGTGTGCCGCGCGCACGGTGATGTCGATCAGTTGCAGCACCGCGGGATGCAGGCCATCGGCCTGGGCCGAGAGGGTCGGGTGACCACGGTCGATGGCCAGCGTGTACTGGGTCAGGTCGTTGGTGCCAATGCTGAAGAAGTCGACCTCGCGGGCCAACACCGGGGCCAGCAATGCCGCCGACGGCACCTCGATCATGATGCCCAGCTGCAGGTCCTTGACCGGAATCTCGCGACGCACGCGCTCGGTCATGTCCTTGGCCTGGCGCCACTCTTCGAGGCTGCCGACCATGGGGAACATGATCCGCAACGGGCGGTTGTCGGCGGCGCGCAGCAGTGCGCGCAGCTGGCCTTCCATCACGTCGGGACGCTGCAGGGTCAGGCGAATGCCGCGCACCCCCAGGAACGGGTTCTCTTCCTTGTCGATCGGCCAGTACGGCAGCGGTTTGTCGCCGCCCACATCGAGCGTGCGCACCACCAACGGCCGACCTTGCAGGCCATCGAGCACGCGGCGGTACTCGGCTTCCTGCACCGCCTCGTCCGGGGCTTGCGAATGGGCCATGAAAATCAGCTCGGTGCGCAGCAGGCCAACGCCTTCGGCGCCCTGCTCCACGGCCTTGGCGACACCGGCGCTTTCGCCGATGTTGGCGAACACTTCCACCGCGTGCCCGTCCAGGGTCACGGCGCTCTCCATGCGTCGCTCGGCTGCCGCCTGCAGGCGCTGCTCGCGACGGTCACGGTCGGCCAGCGCCTGTTCCAGCACCTCGGGCGCCGGGGCCACAGTCAGCAGGCCGCGCTGGCCGTCGATCAACAATGCGGTGCCGGCGGCAATCTGCAACACCGCCTCGCCTGCGCCCACCACGGCAGGAATGCCGAGGGCACGCGCAACGATGGCGCTGTGCGCAGTGGCGCCACCGCGGGCGGTCAGAATCCCGGCCACGCGCGCCGGGTCCAGACGGGCGACGTCGGATGGGCCGACCTCGTCCATCACCAGAATATAGGCCTGCTTGGGTTCTTCCAGGGTAGGCACGCCGCACAGCTGCGCCAGCACGCGACGGCCGATGTCGCGCAGATCGGCTGCGCGCTCGGCCAGCAGCGCATCCTGCAGCGATTCCTGCTGCACCGCGGCCGCTTCGATCACCGTGTTCCAGGCCGCGGCAGCGCTTTCGCCCTGCTGCAGGCGGGCAGCGACTTCATCGGTCAGGGCCGGGTCGTCGAGCATTTCCTGGTGAGTGACGAAAATCTCGCGGATGGCTTGTGCCTGGGCGCGCTGGATCAACCCGTCGATGTCCTGCCGGACCTGGCCAAGGGCGGCCTGCAAGCGTTCACGCTCCAGCGCCACGGACTCGCCACGCTGGGGAAATTCGAAATCGTGCAGCACCTGGATGTGCGCCGGGCCCATGGCGATCCCAGGGGCAGCGGCGACACCCTGGACCTGCACGCCCGCGCCTGGCGCCTGTGGCTTGAGCTTGACCGCCTTGGTCACAGCGGGCGGCGCAGGCGCAGCCTCGGTGACGCTCGGCAGCGGTTCCACTTCCTCGCCCAGGCCCTCCTCGATGGCCGCCAACAACGCCGGCAAGGCGTCGCCGGCAATGGTCGGCTCGGCGACCAGTTCCAGGGTCTGACCGCGCTGCGCACCCAGGCTGAGCAACTTGCTCAGGCTCTTGGCAGACACCGCGAGACCGCCGGACTCGACCACCCGCAAGCGAATCTCGCCTTCGAAGCTCTTGGCCAGCTGCGCCAGAATCTTCGCCGGCCGCGCGTGCAGGCCATGTGCGTTGGCCAGCACGATGCGTGCGCTGGGCCAATCGGCAGGTAGCTCACCGCCCAGCGCTTCGAGCACGGCGCGAGTGCTGGTAGCAGCGCCCAATTCGTTGCCGCGGCCTTCGATGAGCAATGCGCACAGGCGTTCGAGCAAGGCCTGGTGAGCTTCGCCCAGGCTGGCCAGGCAGAACAGCCCAGTCAGCGGCTGGCCCAGGTAGCGCAGGGGTTTGTCGGGGGTGACGAAGGCCAGGCCCGGACGCTTTACGGTCTGCTCGCTGTGCAGCCACCACAAGCCATCGCCCAGCGGCAGGGCTTCGACCTGCTGAAGCAGCGCGGCAAAACCATTGCTCACGCAGTCGGCCTGACGCAGCAGACGCGCACCACGCCAGACCAGTTCCTCGAAGTCTTCGGCCATCACGCTCAAGCCGATCATCTGCGCATCCAGCGCCAATTCCTGCGGCGCCCCTTGCAGCAGCTTCAGCAACGCGGGTGCATCGGTGGCCTGGCGCAGCGCTTCACCCAGGTCGGTTTCACCCAGCGCGCGGGTCAGCAGTTGCAGCAGGCGCAGGTGTTCGTCGGACTTGGCGGCGATGCCGATGGCCAGGTAGACCTTCTGGCCGTCACCCCAATCCACGCCTTCGGGAAATTGCAGCAGGCGCACGCCGGTGGTGAACACCAGGTCACGGGTATCGGGCGTGCCGTGGGGAATGGCGATGCCTTGGCCCAGAAAGGTCGAGCCTTGAGCTTCACGCGCTTGCAGGCCGGCCAGGTAACCTTCGGCCACCAGGCCATCGGCAACCAGTTTGTCGGCGAGCAATTGCAGGGCGGCGGGTTTATCCACGGCGCTCTGGCCCATGGATATCTGCTCTATAGTGAGCTCCAGCATTGCCTCTCTCCTTTACAGCGGCGGCAGCGCGCTGAGGTATTGTTGTGAAGTGTGAGCATAGAGCATCGAGGTGCGCGCTCTGTACTTCCGATAGGTCCGGCCTGCGTTGCCGAGGGTAAGGTTGAGACCTCGACAAGAGATGTTTTACGGCAGGAAACACGCGGGCTGAAACGTTTAATCTAGAATGCAGCGCACGTTACTCGATAATCTTCGATGATTGAAGTCCAACCTGTCGGTTACGTTGCCTGAACTTAGCCTGGCGCCACCCGACAAACGATGAATGAGCGCGCTTCAATGCCTCGGCATGGGCGCGACGACACTAAGGAATCAACGGTTGAAACTCAGCGATATTGCTCGCCTGGCTGGCGTCTCGGTCACCACTGCCAGTTACGTCATCAATGGCAAGGCCGCTCAACAGCGCATCAGCAAGGCGACGGTGGCGCGCGTCGAGGCCATCGTCCAGGAACAGGGCTTCACCCCCAACCCCCAGGCAGCCGGGCTGCGCAGTCGGCACACGCGTACCCTGGGCTTCATCCTGCCGGACCTGGAAAACCCCAGCTACGCGCGCATCGCCAAGCTGCTCGAACAAGGTGCCCGCGCCCATGGTTACCAGCTGCTGATCGCCAGCTCCGACGACGATGCGGCCAGCGAGCTGCAACTGCTGCAGCTGTTTCGTGCCCGACGTTGCGACGCGCTGTTCGTTGCCAGTTGCCTGCCGGCCAGCGACGACAGCTACCGTGAATTGCAGGCCAAGGGCACGCCCGTGATCGCCATCGACCGGATGATGGACCCGGCGCAGTTCTGCTCGGTGATCAGCGATGACCGCAACGCCAGCCTGCAATTGACCCAGAGCCTGCTGCTGCCCAAGCCTCGACACATCGCCTTGATCGGCGCACGGCCGGAACTGAGCATCAGCCAGGCGCGAACCGAGGGCTTCAATACTGCGCTGGCCGATTTCGATGGCACGGTGCTGGTCGAGCACAGCGAGTACTTCAGTCGCGAAGGTGGCCAGCATTCCATGCAAGCCTTGCTCGACAAGCTCGGCCACCTTCCCGACGCGCTGGTGACCACCTCCTACGTGCTGCTGCAGGGCGTGTTCGATGTGCTGCAGGAGCGGCCGCTGGATTCCCAGGCAATGCACCTGGGCACGTTCGGCGACACCCAGTTGCTGGACTTCCTGCCGCTGCCGGTCAACGCCATGGCCCAACAGCACAACATGATCGCCAGCAAGGCGCTGGAACTGGCACTGGCCGCTGTGGAACAAAAGCACTACGAGCCCGGCGTGAATGCCTTGGCCCGGACCTTCAAACAGAGAATTCACGAGGGCTGATGGTGCGCTTGATCGACACCCATACTCACCTGGATTTTCCCGACTTCGATGCCGATCGCGCGCGCGTGCTGGACACCGCCACAGCGCGTGGTGTGGAGCGGGTGGTGGTGCTGGGTGTGCATCAAGCCAACTGGCAGCGGGTATGGGACCTGGCGCTGGCGGATGAGCGGGTGTATGCGGCCTTGGGCCTGCACCCCGTGTTTCTCGAAGAGCACCGGCCCGAGCATGTGACTGCCTTGCACGAGTGGCTTGAGCGTTTGCACGGACACCCGAAGCTGTGTGCAATCGGCGAGTTCGGCCTGGATTACTACCTCAAGGACCTGGATCGCGATCGGCAGCAGGCGTTGTTCGAAGCGCAGTTGGACCTGGCCGTGGCGTTCGAGCTACCGGTGTTGCTGCACGTGCGGCACAGCCATGCGGCAGTGATCGCGACCTTGAAGCGCTTCAAACTGCCCCGCGCAGGGGTCATTCATGCATTCGCCGGCAGTTGGGAAGAGGCACGGGAGTATTTGAAGCTGGGCTTCAAGCTGGGCCTGGGTGGCGCGCCGACCTGGCCGCAGGCGCTGCGCATGCACAAGGTACTGCCGCGTTTGCCGCTGGAGGCCATCGTTCTGGAAACCGATTCGCCGGACATGGCGCCTGCGATGTATCCGGGTGTACGCAACAGCCCGGAGCATCTGCCGGACATCGCCGAGGCATTGGCGCGCATCATGGGCACCGATGCCACGACCCTGGCAGCGGCCAGCACCCGGAACGCCAATGCAGTGTTTGGTTGGGCGGATGCGCAGTGACCCCGGACGCGGCTCGCGCCGCTGCTACACAGGGGAAGAAGCACCAGTGCTCCCTGTAGCAGCGGCGTAAGCCGCGTCCGGGGTCAACGCGATGAACCTGCAACATCACGCCAACACCGAACACACCGCCAAAACCGCATACCACAACACCCCTGCGCGCACGACCATCTGCCACAGGCTGTCCAACGTCTCCACTCCTAGCTGCCCTACCACTGGCGCCGGAACATCACCGGCCACTCGCCCGACGCGATCGATCAGCGCCGCAGCGGTAATTTCCCAGCTGAGCACCTCGTGCAACATCACCCGGCTGACCGCCACGAAGTTGCCCACCAGCGCAAAGCTGGCCGCAAGCAAACGTACCGGCAGCCAGTCCAGAGCATGACGCAGCCGCTGCGCCCGCAGGGCTATCGCCGGATGCCGAGACTGCTCGGCCACCAGGGTCACCAGCCGATAGACCAGCGCCGCCACCGGACCCAAGGCGGCGTACCAGAAAATCACCGCGAAAAAGCTTTGATAGGCTTCCCACAACAGGTGCCCCTGCACCCTTTGCAGCAGGCTGCCGCCGTTGTCGGCGAGGACGCCCATGTCGCGTTCGGCCACATGCACCGCCGCCTGGGTGTCTTCACGGCGCCAGGCATCGCGAAACGGCCCCAGCCCAACCGTGATGTCACCGCGGCCCAGGCTGTAGATCAGCACCAGCAAATGCACCGGCAGCGCCAGCAAGCCATAAGCCACCGGCTGCAGCGCATACAGCACGAACGCCAGCAGCAGCGCCGGCAGCGCCACGCTGATGCAAAGCACCAGCCACGGCTCGCGCGCCAGCCCCGGCCGGGCTTCGAGCCGATGCAGTTCACCCAGGAAAAAACCGTCACGTTGCACGCGCTGGCGCAGCCCGGAAAACTTCTCGGCCAGCAGGACCAGCAGCAGCACCAGAAAAATCATCGTGCATCCTCTTCATTCAGCAATGC
This sequence comes from Pseudomonas sp. CFBP 13602, assembly GCF_014842725.1. NCBI lineage: Bacteria > Pseudomonadati > Pseudomonadota > Gammaproteobacteria > Pseudomonadales > Pseudomonadaceae > Pseudomonas > Pseudomonas sp. CFBP 13602. Next base: position 245,081 of record NZ_JACYVT010000003.1, read on the forward strand.
GGCACGGTAGCGTGCCCAGTCGAAACAAGGGCCGGGGTCGGTCTTGCGGCCCGGGGCAATGTCGCTGTGGCCGCAGATGCGCTCCACGCTCAGCGCCGCAAAGAGCTCGAGCAACAGCCGAGTCAAGGTCACGAGCGCTGCATACTGGGCATCGGCGAAGGCTTGATCATCAGTGCCTTCCAGTTCGATGCCTACAGAAAAATCATTACAGTTTTCGCGGCCATCGAACAACGACACTCCAGCGTGCCAGGCGCGATCCAGACAGGAGACGAATTGCGTCACCGCACCGTCACGCTCGATGAGAAAATGCGCGGACACGCGCAGATGGGAAATCCCCTCGAAATAGGGATGCTCGCTGCAATCCAGACGGTTCTGGAAAAACTCGTGCACCTTGCCCGTGGCAAACTGCGCCGGCGGCAAGCTGATGTTATGGATGACCAACAGCGAGACTTCGCCGTCGGGACGCTCGTTGAAATTGGGCGAGGGGCAATGGCGAACGCCGTCGCACCATCCCGTAAGGCCGTTCAAGCGCATGAGGTCAACCGCATCTGGAGTCCTGCCGACAATCAAGGCGCTCCAGTATGAACCCTCACGCGCAGGAAGGCAGCCTGCGCGTGGCCGGGCTCATCAGTGTGCCTTGAGCTTGCGCAGGTTGGTGACCACCGAATCCAGGGCTCGATCGAACAACAAGGTGTCGTCGAGCACCCGCACGGTGCCGCGGCGGAACTCGATCGCCAAGCCCATGCGGGTCTTCTCCAGCACCTTCATGCCAGTGCGGTTGACGAACACGTACTTGCCCGAGGTCTCGATGATCGCGGTCAACTTGCAGCGCAGCTTGAACTCATCGTTTTCCTGCAATTCCACCCAGCTGCCGACACGCAGCTTGTCGACCTGCAGCAGGCCTGGATCATCGTCGGCCAGGCGTACTTGGGCCTCGCTGTCGGCGGCTTCGCCCGGGGACGCCAGCACGATCTCTTCGACCACCTGCACCAGCGATTCCTCACCAGGCGTCACCCCCTCGAGATTCGCCAGATCACGCTGGAACGCCTGCACATGCAGCACCTCCAGCTGACTGAAGAATTCACTGGTGGCGAACGGATCGAACGCGGTGCTGGTAAGACCATCGCGCAGAGACTTGAGCAAGCCGGGCACCAGTTCCAGCAAACGCATGCGCATTTCCGGGTCGTCGTGAGGTTCGACGCTCCAGATCAGATCGTCGACCGTGGACAAGGCCGCCTGCCACTCGGACGAATTGGCCCCGTGTTTCAGGCACACGAGCAGCAACACGCGACTCCAGGCGTCCTGCAGCACATTGACCACCACCTGCGGCAGCTTGCGCCCCAGCAAGCGGCTGTTGAGTTCTTTCTCGACCAGATGCCGCGCCAGATCCGCACGGGCGCGGCCCTCTTCGGCATCGCGGGTACGCTGTTCGAGCAACTCGCTGCGACGACGCTCGTCATTGCTGAATGCAAGGAAGTCGACCAGCAGCTCGGAAAACAACGAGGTGTCGTCGACGAAATCGTTGAGCAGGCGCTGGACGATCTGGTCGATGCGCAGGTACAGCGCATCGCGCTGATAATCGTCGCGGCTGCCCCAGCCCATCGCCGCCGAGGCGATTTCGTTCAGCAGCCGCCGCGCCGGGTGCGCACCCCGGCTGAAAAAACTCTTGTCCAGTACCGCGACCTTGAGCATGGGAATCTGCAGGCGTGCGATCAGGGCCTTCAGCGAGTCGGGCAGGTTGCGATCGTCGAGGATGAATTCGAACAGCATGGCAATCAGGTTGATGACGTCTTCGTCCATCACCCCGACTACCCGAAACTTACCGCTCTTGACGCTGACGCGGGTCAGCAGTTGTTCCAGCTGCTGGCGCAGGTCGTAGTCGTTCTGCGGCGGCTGCTGGGGCACGTACTGCTGCAAGTGGGACAGCAGGCGCAGCAGATCGCTGGTTGAGATCGGCATGGCCTCGCTCGGCGGCTCCATCTTCGGCGCCATGCTGCCGCGCAGGTCGTGCAGCAAGTCCTGCAGGGCGCCAAAGGCTTCCTGCACATTCTCGTCACGCTGAGCGGACTTGCTCGGCGCCTCGGCGCGTGTTTCCGGCTCGGTGGCAGCGGGGCGCGGGCGGTCGCTGGAGCGGTCGGCGGCGCGACGCGCAGGCGCGGCCTTGAGCTCGGGCAGGATGCCGGCCGCGATGAGCAGTTGATTGGCTTCGGCGTACAGCTGATCGGTATCGGTAAGAACGTATTTCTCGAACAGCTTGAGGATGATCAGCTTGACCTTGATCTCCACACCCAGGCTGCGCCCGGCCTGGAGGAAATAGTCGCACAGCATGACCGGCCCGAGCGGATTGGTGGAATCGTCCAGGCGGCGGGTCAGTAGCACATTCAAGCGGGTCGTCAGTTGGCCCAGGGCAAAACTGTCACGGCTGAGGACCTTGGCCACCATCGCATCCAGTGCCACCGTGCGTTCCAACTCGTCGTTGGGTACCAGCGCCAGCTTGTCGTAGCTCAGCGGCGGCGGCGCGCTGGCCTCGACCGTGTCGTACTGACCGACGCGCACGAAGCTCTCGTAGAATTTCTCGAGGAAACCGCGCTCGATGCTCTTGCGCTTGAGGCGCAGATCGCGCATGGCTTCGAAGAAGGTATTCTGATCGACGTTGTTCAACGCCCGGTCGGCCATTTCGAACAGGGTATCGTCGGCGTTATCGAACAACACCTGCAGGGCCTGCTTGAGCTGCAGCGCGGCTTTGTCGCGCACCTGCAACAGGACGACAGGCAGGCGCACACTGGCAGGCTGGCTCGCGTGATCGGCGGCAGCCTTGTTCAGTGAAACCACTTTCCCATCGTTCGCCATCAAGACCCCCACCAAGAGAAATAGAGCGTCGACATCCCTGTCAACCACGTGACGTCATTTACCTGACCTCACCGACAGTGATCTCTGACTACCAAGGTGGCAAGCAGTTCAGCGAACACGGGGCTAAGTAGGAGATTGACCGTAAATATGTACGAAAGCTCACAGCAGCCGACCAAATGCACAGCTTTTTACGGTGCATGAAGGCGCGGGCTACAGGGCTTCGCTCCAAGCGCTGCAGTATCCTATAATCCGGCCACTTTGCCGATGGAGCGCGTCATGTCCAATCTTCGTCTTGCCGATCTGACCGCTGAAATCGAAGCCAACGTGCGCCGTGCGTTGTTCGAAGACGTGGGCAGCGGCGATATCACTGCGCAACTGATCCCGGCCGAGCGCCTGGCCAAGGCCAGCATCATCACCCGCGATGCCTGCACCGTTGCCGGCAGCGCCTGGGTCGATGCCGTGTTTCGCCAGCTCGACCCGCGCGTGGCGGTGCATTGGCAGGTAGTGGATGGGCAGCAGGCCCAGCCCAACCAGCCCTTGTTTCACCTCGAAGGCCCGGCACGCTCGCTGCTGACCGGTGAGCGCAGCGCGCTGAATTTTCTGCAACTGCTGTCGGCCGTGGCCACCCGCGCGCGGTATTTCGCCGAGCGTGTCGGCCATACCCAGGTCAAGCTGCTGGACACGCGCAAGACCGTGCCGGGCCTGCGCCTGGCGCAAAAGTACGCGGTGACCTGCGGTGGCTGCCACAACCACCGGATCGGCCTGTACGATGCCTTCCTGATCAAGGAAAACCACATCGCCGCCTGCGGTGGCGTGGCTCAGGCAGTAGCGGCGGCGCAGCGCATCGCGCCGGGCAAGCCGGTGGAAATCGAAGTCGAAAGCCTGGAGGAGTTGCGCGAAGCCCTGGCAGCGGGTGCCGACATCGTCATGCTCGACGAGCTCAGCCTCGCCGACATGCGCGAAGCCGTGAGCATCAATGCTGGCCAGGCCAAACTCGAAGCCAGTGGCGGCATCAACGATTCGACCCTGGTCAGCATTGCCGAAACAGGGGTGGACTACATCTCGATCGGCAGCCTGACCAAGGATGTAAAAGCGGTAGACCTGTCCATGCGCCTGAGCCTGTGACAGCCCACATAGATATCGACCAGCAAAGGTATGGAGTTTTCGCAGTGACCAGCACATCCACCCAAGGCGCTCACCAGGTCTACATCATTCGCATCGACGGCACCCGCTTCGGCCCCTTCGACTCGTCCCTGGAGCCCAACAAGGCGTTGATCTACGAGGTGACGCTCAATGCCGGCGCAGGCGACCGCATCGAATTGCATGACGCCGCCGGAGAGGTACAGACCCACGTGATCTCCAACACCCATTTCCAGCCGCAGATGAGCGACGTGCCCGCCCACTACACCGTTCGCTGGCGCTGATACCTCGCGCCCTCTGTGATAGCAGAGCTCTGTGGGAGCGGGCTCTGCCCGCGAAGAGGCCATTGGCCTTCCACCCTCCTCCCAGCCCCCCACATACCCCCTAAACAGTAAATTCCCTTGACTCCCCCCCACAAATCGCCCAAAGGTGCTCAAACAAAACCCGTGTAAGGAAGCAGCCTTGAGCATCGTCGAACAGTTCCACTCAGGCCTCAAAGCCGCCCTGCCCGCCGCCAGCCTAGACGAACTCGCGTTCGCCACCGGCGCCTCGCCCACCCAACTGGACGCTCTCAAAGAGGTCTACCCGGACTGCCCGGACAGCCTGCTGCAACTGCTTGCCAAGGTGAACGGCACGCACTGGCAGAAGTACGAAAAAGGTGAAGTCTCGGTGCTCATCCTGGGCTCGGACATCGCCGAATACCCGTACTACCTGCGCTCGGTCGAGCAGATCCTCGAAGACCGCGCCGCCAACGACAAAAGCATCGCCGACATCTACGACGACTTCTTTCTGGAAAACCCGGAAATGGTCGATCGACGCATCGACGCCGACGTCAGCCTGGGCGAGCGCCTGTGCTTCTCGCACTGCATGAACAACGGCGGCACGTCAACGCTGTTCATCGACTTCAACCCGACCGGCAAAGGCACCAAAGGCCAGGTCATCCGCTTCGTCCACGACCCGGACGAATACGTGGTCATCGCCGACAGCTTCGACGACTACCTGAAGATGCTGATCGACGACAAGTTCGCGTTCATTCTCGAAGATTGATGCACCAATGACCGAGCTCATTCCACGAATGAGCTCGGTCATTGCATGGATAGTTACAACTCGTATTACCCCTCGGCCTCAGGGCCTTCCCGCACCCCCGCACATCCTTCGTATCACTTCCATTTGTCCGAAAACCCGGCCCTGCGCTACACATAGCTGGGCACCACACATTGACTTGAAAACGGACAGCAACTAAATTCAGTTGCACAAAAGGAGTGGTAATGTCCAGGCATGGAAAGCTGGTCGCCAAACTGATCTCGCAGGAAAGTGAGTTCACATGGCCTGAACTGGTGAGCCTGCTGCAAGGGTTCGGCTTTCAGCCAGTCCAGGGAAGCGGCAGCCGCGTGAAGTTCCACAATGGTAATCCCGCAGCGTTGATCAGCCTTCATCGCCCTCATCCGGGTAGTGAAATCAAGCCCTACATCCGCCGCCAGATCATCGCGCAATTGAAAAATGGAGGCTTGCTGCCATGAACCAACTGCTTCAACACCGCGGCTACTTCGGATCGATCGAAGCAAGCCCGGAAGACGACTGCCTGTATGGCAAAGCACAGTTCATTCGGGCGCTGATCAGCTATGAAGGGCAAACCGTTGCGCAATTGATTGCCGCTTTTCAGGCCGCAGTGGATGACTATCTGGAGACCTGCGCGGATTTGAAGGTCACGCCGGAGATTTCCTGCAAGGGCTCCTTCAATGTGCGCATTGGCCACGAACTGCATCTGGCGGCCAGCATCGCGGCAAATCGGCAAAGCATTACGCTCAATGACCTGACCAAACAGGCACTCGCCAGTTATCTGCATTACGAGTCGACAAACCGTGCCGACTGATCAGCCTGCCAGACACTTCAAGGCTTGAGCGTCAACGCTTGAGCGGCAACTCGCCGATGGCGGGACGGGCGAACAGGTAGCCTTGCTGAAGATCGATACCCAATGCTTGTAAGGCCGCGCTTTCACCGACGGTTTCGACGCCTTCGGCCACCACTGTGATGTTCAGCTTGCCGGCCACCAGCACGATCCCCGCCACGATGGCTTGCCGCACGGCGTCTTGATCCAGCGCGCGAGTCAGCGCCATGTCGATTTTCAGCACGTTGGGCTGGAACGTCGCAAGCATGTTCAAACCCGAATACCCCGAACCGAAATCGTCGATTGCCGTAGTGAAGCCCTGCTTCTCGTATTCAGCGAAAATCGACTGCAGATGCGCCGGATCATCCACACGCTCACCTTCGGTGACTTCGAACATCAGCCGATTCAGCGGAAAACCGAATTCGCGGGCAGCCTCGAGCGTTGCGCGAATGCACGTTTCGGCGCGATAGACGGCTTTGGGCAGGAAATTGATGCTCAGCAGGCAGTCGGGCAAGTCGAGCAGACCCCAACGGGTTGCCAATTCGATGGCCTTGACTCGGCAGGCCTGGTCGAAGCGGTAGCGATTGCCATCGTTCACCATACTCAGGATGCTGAACGCGGACTCGCCGTTGATGCCGCGCACCAGCGCTTCGTACGCCCAGGGCTTGCCACTGCGCACATCGAGAATCGGCTGGAACGCCATGGTGAAGTCGAAACCCAATGCATCCAGGTTTCGACAGTCGGAACAACCCACTGCCTTGAACGGCTGGGGAAAAATGATCGGGCTCATAGCGAGGCTCCGTGGGCAAAGAACGAATGATAGCGCATTGCCACTTCGACAGCTCATAGCCTCGCTAGATCCGTCTGATTGGCCGAACGGTCAGCCCAGTACGACCAACCGATCCGGTAGCTCGTTACGAGGATGAGTGACCGGCACGTGCTCACGCAACACCTCGCCACACGCCTGGATACAGCCGACGAAACCTTCCATCGTTTCACCGCGCTTGACCCGCGCAGTGAACGCTTCGACGATCGCGTTCCAGGTGTCATCCCCGACGCGACTGGAAATCCCCTCGTCCACCAGAATTTCCACGTACCGTTCTGCCTCCGAAACGAAGATCAGCATCCCCGTTCCGCCCTGAGTGTGATGCAATTTGCGCTCCAGAAACTGCCGGCGCGCCATGTTCGCCGCTCGCCAATGCCGCACTCGGCGCGGTACCAGCGCCGTGGTCAGGGCCGGAATGCGAAACAGCAGCCCCAGTACGATGAAGGTTGCCCATTGCGCCAGCAGCAGCTGATGAGCATTCAGCCAGCCGGGGTAATAGTTGATCAGACCCGGCACCAGCAATGCGATCAACCCCGCCCACAACAACGGAATGTAGGTGTAGTCGTCCGAGTGCGGTGCAAGCACCGTGACCAGCTCGGCGTCGGTGTGCAGTTCTGCCTCGGCAATCGCCGTGGCCACGCGCTTCTGCGCGCTTTCGTCCAGTAATGTCATGCTGCGTACCCGCTCGATTTACCAGCCACCCGATGCACCCCCGCCGCCGAAGCCGCCGCCACCGCCACCAAAACCGCCACCGCCGCCGCCGCCGCCGAAACCACCGCCACCACGGCCTCCGCCACCCAGCAGGCCGCCTAGCACCGCACCCGTGAGTACCGAACGACCGCCGCCGCCTCGGCCACCGCGCCCCCCTCCGCCACCGCCGCGAATCATTACTATCACGATGATGATCAGTATCAGGAAGGCCGGCCAGGGCAGACGCTGCTGATCCCGGCCCTGGTCCTGCGCGTTGCTGCGCTGCGGCTCGGCCAGGGGATCACCCCCCAGCACCTGCAACATGGCCGCTGCGCCCGCACGAATGCCGCCGGCGAAATCGCCTTGGCGAAACGACGGCACAATCACGTTATTGATGATGATGGAGGACTGCGCATCGGTCAGTTGCCCTTCCAGGCCATAACCGACCTCGATGCGCACCTTGCGCTCGGCCTTGGCGACGATCAGCAAGGCGCCATTGTCCTTGCCTTTCTGGCCAATGCCCCAGGCACGCCCGAGCTGGTAGCCGTAATCGGCGATGTCCGTGCCTTGCAGGTCCGGCACGGTTACCACCACGACCTGCTCGGAGGTCGCCTGCTCGTGTGCCTCGAGCATCTGGCTGAGCTGGCTGCGGGTCTGCCCGTCGAGCAGGCCCGCCTGGTCCACCACTCGACCGCTGAGCGCCGGAAACTCCAGCGCTCCGGCAGTGGCGGCCCACAGCAGCATCAACAGCGGCAGGCACCGCCATGGCTTCATTGGAACTTCACGCTCGGCGCTTGCTCGGCATTGGGTGCCGTGGCCTTGAAGTTCTCGCGAACCTTCTGATCACGGTACATGGTCATCTGCCACAGCTTGCCGGGGAAGGTACGGATCTCGGTGTTGTACTTCTCGACCGAGGCAATGAAGTCACGACGTGCTACCGCAATACGGTTCTCGGTGCCTTCGAGCTGCGATTGCAGCGCCAGGAAGTTCTGGTTCGACTTCAGGTCGGGATATCGCTCGACCGTCACCATCAAACGGCTCAAGGCGCCGCTGAGTTGCTGCTGGGCCTGATCGAACTGCTGCAGCTTGGCCGGATCGTCCAGCGTGTTGGCATCGACCTGGATCGACGTGGCCTTGGCGCGCGCCTCGATCACTCGGGTCAAGGTGTCCTGCTCCTGCTTGGCGTAGCCCTTCACCGTTTCCACCAGATTGGGGATCAGGTCGGCACGACGCTGGTACTGGTTCTCCACCTGAGCCCAGGCCGATTTCACCTGTTCGTCATATTGCGGAATGTTATTGACGCCGCAGCCACTGAGCAGCGTGGTGAACATCAGCACGGTCAACAACCGTGTGCGCAGGGAAATGGTCATGGTGGGGTCAAGCTCCTTGGAAGGCAGTGGTCATGGCCACTGCAACGCGCCGACGCCTGGTTCGGGTCGACGCTTGGATAGGTGAGGTTAGCAGGCCTGGCTGGGCGAAACGCCAAATCGCAGACAAAGAAAAGCCCGCCGACGGGGAGGAAAGCGGGCTTGAAGAAGGAGCAAGGTCAACATTACGCCCAAGAATGTAAATGCCGCGTGAAACGGATGTGAACGGACGGTTAGCTGCACTTTTCTCCTTTTTCACGACATCAACGACCATCGGCGATCTTGCGTTCGATCTCGGCGGTCTTGCGCTGCAAGGTCTCGGCGTCCTGCTCTTTCTCCTTGATGGAGGTAGGCGTGATGACCTTGTCGACGCCTTCGGTGGCCGGCGTTTCATGCTCGATGTCGCGCTCAACCACGTTCACCGGCTTGCCGCTGGCATCGAGGGTCGGGGCTTTTGGCTGGATTTCATCGCGTGTGGTCATGGTAGGAAGCCTCTGATGGTAAGTAGAGATTCGAGGCATTGCAGGCAAGGTAAGTTCCTGTGCAACGCTTCGGACTGCACCTTGGCCGAAGGCGCCGGTCACAGCTTCTTTGGGAGGAAAAACCATGGCCATCTCCGTCAAGAAACTCGAAGGCAATGACATCCCCGAGCAGTACCGTACACACGACATGGACCCGGTGTTTCAGGTTCAGGACAGCGAAGGACAGTTGCACATACGCACCAGTGACGTGGAAGCCGCTGCCCTGGCAGTGGAATTCAGCGAACAGGACAAGCAGCCCGAGTGACCGAACAAAGCGTGCAGGACGTTGCCGACCTGCACGCTTTGTTCAACGGCCCCGCCTAATCGCCCAGCAACCACACACCGGCGCTGACCAATGCCGCAATCAGCGTGCCGCCGAACAAGGCGTACTCGAGCTTGCTGCGATTCAGCGCCTGGACCACGTGGTCGATGTAGGCCTCGATATCCGCCGCCCGGCGGCGCATCTCCAGGCCTTCGATGACGTCCTGCACCCGCGCATCGAGCAACGGCGACACACACAGGTAGACCGAAGCGTAGCTGGCCAGAATGATGAAGAAGTATTTCACGGTTGGCATCCTTGCCCAGAGTCAGGGGCGGGCTTATAGGCTGTCGGCACACAGGACGAAAACGATACAGGTCGAGGCAAACAATCGCCATTCCCGGCGTCGATTGAATAAAAGCCCAACGTCGAATCATGTACAACGTATGGACTAAAAACAACGACGCACGTACATGACTGTTTTCTACCTCAAGCTGCTCATCACGCCGCTGCTCATGCTGTTCATCTCCATCGCTGCCAAACGCTGGGGTACGCACGTTGGCGGGCTGCTGTCCGGGCTTCCAGTGACCTCCGCCGTGGTGATGCTGTTTCTCAGCCTCGAACAAGGCCCGGGGTTCGTGGCAATGGCAGTGCCCGGCGCACTGGCCGGCGTGGCGGCAATTCAGGCAACCTACCTGTTCTATCTTGCGGTGACCCGCCATGTTTCGGTGGTGCTCGGATGCCTGGCCGCCGTGGTGTTCTATGTTGCCACAGCGCTACTGATGAACCGGCTGGGATCACCCATTGCCTCCATTGCCATTACCCTGTGCTTGGTGGTCGTGCTGATTCGGGTGACGTCGAACGATGGCAAAGCCCTGGCGCCCCCGGTCGCGTTACCCAGCTGGATCATCCCCATGCGGATGTTGACCGCTACCCTCCTGCTGCTACTGATCACCGCAGGGGCGCAGTGGTTGGGCCCCGTGGTCAGCGGCTACCTGGCGCCCATTCCGATCATCGCCTGGCCGCTCGCCGTTTTTGCGCATGTGCAAGGCGGACGCCAGGAACTCGCGGCGATTGTCAGAGGCAACGCGATTGGCGCCGTCGGCGTGATCGGCTTCTACCTCAGCTTGCAGGAGATGGTAGTGCAACTAGGCATACTGCCCGCCGTGGCGACAGGCGTGTTGCTGGCGGTACTGTTGACGGCTGGGGTCGCGCGCCTGGCCAACTTGCGTCGGAGTTAAGCTGAACTGGCCATATCCGATGCATGAACGAAACATAACTTGTTGCCTTCAGGGTCCCGGCAATAGGCGCCGTAGTAGTCCTCTGAATACTGCGGCCGCAAACCCGGCGCCCCCTCGTCGCTGCCACCGTTGTCCAACGCTGCCTGCCACGCGTCCCGCACCTGCTGCTGCGACTGCGCCGCAAAGCTGACCTGCATGCCGTTGCCCCAAGTGGCCGGGAGGCCGTTGAACGGGAGCTGGATGTAGACCTGGGGCCAGGGCTTATCGGGCCGTTGCCAACCAGCGCCGGCTGGGCCCCCGTCGTTTTCTTCCGGCATGCGGATAAGGCCGAGGGCTTGGAAGATGTGGTCGTAGAAGGCGACCATTTTTGCCAGGTCGCGGGCGCCGATTTGGATGTGGCTGAACATGCTTTACCCCTAGGCCTGATCACATGTGAATAACTGCCTGGATGACAGCATTTCCTCCGATGTCGGCCAAACATCTTGCCTTGATTTTATAATCCTATCGCGCGTACATTCGCCTCGTCGCTGCAAAATCAGCGACCGGGTTTGGTCGCCCGAGTAGATAAAGGCGCTACAGCGCCCCATCACGATTGCAGGCGCTTTTTTTGCGCAGGCAGCCTCGTGTCATGGCGGCTGTGCGCAGGACACCCTCGGGTGTGCCGGATTCCTTTATCGCCGGTCGACCAACCTTCGTACAGCTGCCACCCACTCGTTTGGTCGCGAGCGTGGCGGCGTTTACTTGATAAAGGAATGTCCTATGAAAGCTTATTTTACGCCTATGGCCTGTTTACGCTCCGATGCCTGCGCGCCATTGCATGGGAGGGGTAAACAATGAACAAGCTCTCGAATCGACTCACCCATATACAAACGGATCTGCAGTGCTGGCTCAGTGAAGACACTTCTGTCGATGCTTTCGAAGATCTGAATGGAAGACTTTTGGCACTTGCCGAGGGCGTTGCCGTGCTGCAGGAATCGGTCAGTACCTTGAGCGAGGTGAATGGGGCACTGGAGGTGGTGCTGCAGTTGCTGTTCGATGCCGAAGCAGAGAAGATTTCGTGCAATCACCTTTACTGCTTGATGGAGCCGATTCAGGGGAAGCTTGACGGGGCTTTGGAACGGATGGGGGGTGTGATCTAGCGCGGGGATGAGTAGTCGTGCGCGAGGGTGGGAGGTTGCCGATGCTGCTTTGGGTGGCTGGGCTGGGATCGGATGGTGCCGGAGATAGGAATCGAACCTACGACCTTCGCGTTACGAGTGCGCTGCTCTACCGACTGAGCTACACCGGCTTAGTTATAGAGGAAAAACATATGGCTACTGACCTTAAAACGAGTCAAACTCCAGGGCATTCGACAATAGAATCAATAGCGCTAACCGAACTGGTGCAGGCCCACCCGCCGGCATTGGTTCGAGACCATGTCATAGTTTTTCCGTTGATTGATGCCGGTCCATTAGCGACGGTGCACGTGATAGTGGCCAGCCCAGAAGATGCAAAACCTGTAGCCGTGATACTGCTGCAATTTGCGGTAGTGCTCGGAGCCGAAATGTCGGCTGTCGAATTCACATCAACCCCTTGGTCCAAAGCCATCTGGACGTCTCGCTTTAGCATGCTCATTTCAGAAAACCCGGCCGTGAGCTTGGCCCTTGCCGAGTACTTAAGGAACAAGGGGATGGCGATGGCCGATATGATCCCTAAAATAGCGACCACTATCATCAACTCAATAAGCGTGAAAGCTCTTGAAGATTTCATAACACGCCACCATTAACGCTAAGAAGATCCACGTAGTAGTGCCTACGTGGATCGCCTATTATCTCAGGAACAGCCTTTGGGTTTGTAATCGCCAAGGCTAGCGGTAGAACAAGCCCAACCACCAGTGCCTCGAGTCAGCGTGATGGTCCCACCCGAGATAGCGGTCGGCGCATTCTGCAGGGTGCACAGGATTGAACCTGTTTGTCCGTCGGTGATTGTCCAAGCACAGTTAGATGTAGTCGTAGCATTGAGCGCAGCGGCGGTTACAGTAGTACCGGAGTTCAGCAAATCCTCAAAGTTGATTTTGAGCCCTGAAGCCTCAGCAAGACCAGCAGACGCTTTGGCGCGCGCTTGATACTTGGAATACTGTGGAATGGCGATCGCTGCAAGAATGCCGATGATCGCTACAACGATCATAAGCTCAATCAGCGTAAAACCCTTTTGCGCTTTCATATACCTACTCTCCAATAAAATGAAGGTCGGGGGACCTAAAGTCTACAAAGCAAAACCCATGCCATTTTTTAAGTCACTCATACCCGCGCAAATCCATCCATACCTAATCAAAGCGGGAGTAAAAAAAGCAACAAAGTGACATTTTTTGTCAGGTGCATTTATCTTGATTGGCACCCCGCTCTGACTGCGCTATAAAAGACGCACTAAAGGAGCACGCATTCAAATGAACGATATCGCCCTAACCGGCTTGGCCAAGCAGCTCGTCGTTGCCGAATTGCTTACTGACAAGGAAGCGTTGCTGGCGCTTACCCAAGCGCAGCGTCAAAAAATACCGTTCGTGAATTACCTGGTGCAGAATCGCTTGGCAAAGAGTCGAGAGGTTGCAGAAATTGCCGCTGATCAGTTCGGTGTGTCCCTGCTTGACCTGCACGCAGTTGACCGCGATGGATTTCCAAAAAATCTCGTTAGCGAAAAACTTATTAGGCAACACCATGCGCTGCCTTTATGGCGCAGAGGCAATAAGCTTTTTATCGGGCTGTCCGACCCCACCAATCATCTCGCAACGACGGACATCCAATTCAGTACGGGCTTAACCACAGAGGCCATACTGGTAGAAGATGACAAACTTACTGAAGCCATCGAAAAGTTTTTTGACAATGGCTCAACTGGACTTGAAGAGCTCAGCGATGTCGACTTGGAAGGATTGGACATCCAAAGTGGCCATGACGACAAGGACGAGCCTATTGCCCAAGATTCAGATGATGCACCTGTCGTTCGCTTCGTAAACAAAATGCTACTCGACGCCATACGAAGCGGATCATCCGACTTGCATTTCGAGCCGTACGAGAAGACCTATCGGGTCAGATTCAGAACCGATGGCATCCTGCGAGAAATTGCCAAACCGCCTATCAATCTATCAGGCCGCATAGCTGCACGCCTGAAAGTGATGGCGAGCTTAGATATTTCAGAGCGCAGAAAACCTCAAGATGGTCGTATCAAGATGCGCATCTCGAAGTCTAAATCGATTGATTTTCGCGTTAATACGCTCCCCACACTCTGGGGGGAAAAGATAGTGATGCGTATACTGGACCCGTCCAGCGCACAGATGGGCATCGATGCCCTTGGGTATGAACCCGATCAAAAGGCGCTGTATCTCGAAGCGCTGAGTCAGCCTCAGGGCATGATTCTGGTTACCGGCCCTACGGGTTCGGGCAAGACGGTTTCGTTATACACAGGTATTAACATCCTTAACACGATCGATATAAACATTTCCACCGCCGAGGACCCTGTGGAAATTAACATGGAAGGGATCAATCAAGTCAATGTTAACCCCAAGCAGGGTATGGACTTCGCGCAAGCGTTGCGTTCGTTTTTGCGCCAAGATCCCGACGTGATCATGGTCGGCGAGATCCGTGATCTCGAGACCGCAGAAATTGCGATCAAGGCTGCACAGACTGGACATTTGGTTCTCTCTACCTTGCACACCAACAGCGCGGCCGAGACGCTTACCAGGCTTCAAAACATGGGAATTGCCAGCTTTAATATTGCCACCTCGGTGAGCCTTATCATCGCTCAGCGTTTGGCTAGAAAGCTTTGCCCGCACTGCAAACGCGAGGCTGACATTCCGCGCGAGGCATTGATCTCAGAAGGTTTCCCCATTGAAACCATCGGTGGCTTCAAAGTTTACGAGCCTGTCGGATGTGATCAGTGCAACGGTGGCTATAGAGGCAGACAGGGTATCTACGAGGTGGTGAAAAACACCAAAGCCTTGCAACAGATCATCATGGAAGCTGGTAACGCTATAGAGATCGCTACGCAAATGAGGAAAGAGGGATTCAACGATTTACGCACCTCTGGACTGTCCAAGGTTATGCAAGGCGTTACAAGTCTCGCAGAAATAAATCGTATAACCAAGGACTAGTAAAATGGCTATCAAACCTGACAAAATCCATAACTTCTCTTGGGAGGGTGTTGACCGAAAGGGTACCAAAGTCGCAGGCGAAATCAAAGGGCATAATATCGCCACGGTAAAGGCCTTGCTTCGAAAGCAGGGAGTAGCGTCGACCAAGATAAGAAAGAAAACCGATTCTATTTTTGGAGGCGGCAAAAAAATCAAGCCCATTGACATCGCACTGTTTACACGCCAAATGTCTACTATGATGAAAGCCGGAGTTCCGCTTCTGCAATCCTTCGATATCATAAGCGAGGGTTCAGAAAACGTCCGCATGACAAAGCTGGTCAACGGTATAAAACAGGACGTAGCAGCAGGCAATAGTTTCGCCATATCGCTACGCAAAAAGCCTGAGTACTTTGACGAGTTGTATTGCAATCTTGTAGATGCCGGTGAACAGGCAGGTGCACTGGAAGCGTTGCTTGAAAGGGTTGCCACATACAAAGAAAAGACGGAGCTATTGAAAGCAAAGATAAAAAAAGCAATGACGTACCCCATTGCGGTCCTGTTAGTGGCTGCTGTTGTATCGTCCATTCTTTTGATAAAGGTTGTTCCTCAGTTTCAATCTGTTTTTGCGGGCTTTGGAGCCGAGCTGCCAGCGTTCACCCAAATGGTTATCGGGCTTTCTGAGGCATTGCAAAACTGGTGGCTTATTTTCCTGGCAGGTATCTTTGCCGCGATTTTTTTATTCAAGAATGCGCACAAGAGAAGTCAAAAGTTTCGAGACGCAATCGACCGCCTTCTGTTGAAAATTCCGGTGGTAGGCAAGTTGATCTACAAATCGGCGATAGCCCGTTATGCGCGCACGCTCTCCACCACTTTCGCCGCTGGCGTGCCGTTGGTCGAAGCGCTTGATTCCGTAGCTGGCGCTACCGGCAACGTCGTCTTCAAAAACGCCGTAAACCGAATCAAGGCCGACGTTTCCACCGGTATGCAGCTCAACTTTTCCATGCGCTCAACCGGTGTGTTCCCTACCCTTGCCATCCAAATGACCGCCATCGGCGAAGAATCCGGCGCTCTGGACGACATGCTCGACCGCGTAGCAACCATCTACGAAGCCGAAGTCGACAACATGGTCGACAGCCTCACCAGCCTCATGGAGCCGATGATCATGGCGGTACTGGGCGTGGTGGTCGGTGGCCTGGTTATTGCGATGTACCTCCCCATCTTCCAACTCGGCTCCGTCGTCTAACATGCTCCTACTTGAATTCCTGGCCAGCCCGCTGGCCCTGATGTTCTGCGCCCTCCTCCTGGGCCTCATCATCGGCAGCTTCCTCAACGTCCTCATCCACCGCCTGCCCATCATGCTCGACCGTGACTGGACCACGCAGTCCCGGGAAATGCTCGGTCTGCCGCCGGAGCCCAAAGGCGCGGCGTACAACCTGCTGCTGCCCCACTCCGAATGCCCGCACTGTGCCCACAAGATCCGCGCCTGGGAGAACATTCCGGTGGTGAGCTACCTGATGCTGCGGGGCAAGTGTGCCAGTTGTCGGGCGAAGATCAGCCTGCGTTATCCGCTGGTGGAACTGGCCACGGGCATCTTGAGTGCCTTTGTGGTGTATCACTTCGGCTTGAGCTGGCAGGCCGGTGCGTTTTTGCTGCTGACCTGGGGCTTGCTGGCGATGAGTCTGATCGATGCCGATCACCAATTGCTGCCGGATGTGCTGGTGCTGCCGTTGCTGTGGCTGGGGTTGATCGTCAATGGCCAGGGGTTGTTTACCAATCTCTACGACGCGCTGTGGGGCGCGGTGGCGGGTTATCTGAGCCTGTGGCTGGTGTATTGGGTGTTCAAGTTGATCACCGGCAAGGAAGGCATGGGCTACGGCGATTTCAAGTTGCTGGCCATGCTCGGGGCTTGGGGTGGCTGGCAGATATTGCCGCTGACCATTCTGTTGTCGTCGCTGGTGGGAGCGGTGCTGGGGGTGTTGATGCTGCGGATGCGCAACGCGCAAACCAGTACGCCGATCCCGTTCGGGCCTTATCTGGCCATCGCGGGGTGGATTGCATTGCTGTGGGGTGATCAAATAACCACTTCATACATGCAGTTTGCCGGGTTCCGATGACAACAGCTGTGGATAAACCTTGGGTGCTGGGCCTCACCGGCGGCATCGCCAGCGGCAAGAGCGCGGCAGCGCAACGCTTTGCCGAGTTGGGCGTGCACGTGGTGGACGCCGATCAGGCTTCGCGCTGGGTGGTGGAGCCAGGGCGGCCAGCGCTGGCGGCGCTGGTGCAGCGCTATGGTGCGGCGCTGTTGCAGGCCGACGGCAGCCTCGACCGTGGGGCGTTGCGCAAGGTGATCTTCGAGGATGCGCAGGAGCGGCGCTGGGTCGAGGCTTTGCTGCATCCGTTGATCGCCGAGGAAATCGCCCAGTCGCTGGCTTCGGCGACGTCGCCCTATGCGGTGTTCGTGTCGCCGCTGATGGTCGAGTCGGGGCAGTATCGGACTACCCAGCGCTTGCTGGTGGTGGATGCGCCGGAGGCGGTGCGGGTTGCGCGGACTTTACTGCGCGATCACACCACGCCCGAGCAGGTCCAGGCGATTCTGAAAGCCCAGGCGAGCCGCGAGCAGCGGCTAGCGCTGGCGGACGATGTGCTGGTCAATGACCGCGATCTGGCCTGGCTGCACTCGGAAGTCGAGCGGCTGCATGCTTTTTATCTGACTTTGCGTGGAGGCCGAGAATGAGCCAACCCTTGATCGTTGATTGCCCGACTTGCGGGGCGCCGGTGGAATGGAAGGCAGCGAATGCGAACAGGCCGTTCTGTTCCGATCGTTGCAAATTGATTGACCTGGGGGCCTGGGCGTCCGAGGAGCACAAGATTCCGGTGAGCCCGGATGCCGAGGACGACCTGTTCAGCGAGGACCTGCCACCGCGGGGGCATTGAGGCGGCCTGTCGAACATGGGTCGTGGGTGCTTGTTTGGTACGGTCTTGGAAACCGCGTTTAACGCCGACGCGGCTTGCGCCGCTGCTACAGGGGCGGGGTTAGCCGCGTCGGGGAGCACCGAGCAGGTGCGGTCACGCCAATTCGAACAACACCTCTTGCGCACCTTCCCACAAGGTCTTCACACCCAAGGCGCGGAGGTTTTCCTTGCCCTGCACCACAGTAAGGAAATGATTGCCGGCCAACTGCCCCATCTTGCTGGCGAAGCAGCAGGAGCCGTAAGCCAGCAGGATCTCCGTCTCGCTGTACGGCCCGGGATAAAACAACACGTCCCCCACCGACGGGTGGCTGGTGTGGTTCTCGAACCCGACCCGCTCGTCACCGCGCAGCAACTGGAATTCACCCAGCGGCACCCAGCACGCCTCGCCACTCCAGCGCACATGGATGATCTTCTGCCGATACGGCAGCAGCTTGAGAAACGCATCCACCGTCTGCGGCGCATCGGGATGGGTTTCGGCCAAGAATTCGTAGCCGCCGGAGGTGATCTTGATGCTGGGCATGGTGCAGCTCCTGGGAAAATCCCATCCTTACCCATCGCCGAGAGATTTTGAAGCGTCGGCTGTTATTCTTTTCGTCGCACAGGCGGGCTAAGCTAGGGCCATGGATGACTCCGACTACCTGCGTTTGCTCACCAGCCAGGCCGAACAGGCCAATGCCTTCCTCTCCAATGCGCGCAAGTGGGAGCGCGAGCGTTGGGTGTGCGAGCGCCTGTTGCAGGGCCTGAACATCGCCTACCGTGACGATGAATTCACCCCCGCCGGCCAGGAGCCGCCGGACGTGCTGTTCCGTGAAGCCAGTTTCGAAGTGTTCTTCGTGCTCGACGAAGGGCGCAGGCTCAACGATGAATGGCGCGAGGAGTTGCAGCGCCGCCGCAGCGCTTTCTCCCTCAGCCAACTGGTCCGGCGCGAGGCACGCCCCAAACGCATCCGCGCGCCCGAGCTGCTGCAGCGGCTGGCACCGACCTTGCGCAAGAAAGCCCAC
Source organism: Pseudomonas sp. CFBP 13602 (assembly GCF_014842725.1). Lineage (NCBI taxonomy): Bacteria > Pseudomonadati > Pseudomonadota > Gammaproteobacteria > Pseudomonadales > Pseudomonadaceae > Pseudomonas > Pseudomonas sp. CFBP 13602. The sequence goes on from NZ_JACYVT010000003.1 coordinate 263,938, forward strand.
AACTACCGCGAACGCGGGCTGGACCTCGGTGAGCTGGACATCATTGCCTTCGCTAGCCTCAAGCGCGAAACCCTGGACTTGAACAGCCATTTTCCGCCGCCTACCGAGTTTCTTCGCCAAGGCTGGCGCTCGCTGTCGCTGGTCGGACCCACCTTTGCCCGGGTCTTGTTCGCTCATCCGGATGCGCCGGATTTCCTGCGCAACAACCTGGGCCGCAGCATCGTTTTCGATGTGGGCATCAGTTTGTGAACACACCCTTTTACCAGTCATGGCGCAGGGGCCGTGCGGATGATACAAAGCGCTCTCGCCCGCACCGCCCGTCAGGAACCCTGTAGCCTTGCCAGCGTCTGAAACGTCTACCTGTTCAGGGTCGCCTGCCCTGCCACGTGACACTCGCCCATTGATCGGCGGTCACTCGTGCGCGCCTCGGTTGCAAGTCGAGCACCTGCTCCTTGCCCTGGGGACAGCCGTAGCAGGGCTTGTCGATCCATCTGTTCGAAGGTGTGGAGCTCTGAGCTGCCTTGCGCTCGCCCACCCCCCGCAGACACCCGAATTCGTTAACCTTATGAGAGCTTTCCATGACACAACGCATCGTTATTGTCGGCGGCGGCGCCGGCGGCCTGGAACTGGCCACCAGCCTGGGCAAGACCCTGGGCAAGCGCGGTACGGCCAGCGTCACGCTGGTGGACGCCAACCTGACCCATATCTGGAAGCCACTGCTGCATGAAGTGGCCGCCGGCTCCCTGAATTCGTCTGAAGACGAGCTCAACTATGTGGCTCAGGCCAAGTGGAATCATTTCGAGTTTCAGCTTGGCCGCATGAGCGGCCTGGACCGCGCGGCCAAACAGATCCAATTGAGCGCCACCCTCGATCCGGAAACCGGCCTGGAGCTGGTACCGGCGCGCAGCATCGGCTATGACACGCTGGTGATTGCGGTAGGCAGCACCACCAACGACTTCGGCACCAAGGGGGCGGCGGAGCACTGCCTGTTTCTCGATACCCGCAAGCAGGCCGAGCGCTTCCACCAGCAACTGCTCAATCACTACCTGCGCGCCCATGCCGGGCACGACGAGAGTCGCGCGCAGATCAGCGTCGCCATCGTTGGCGCCGGTGCTACCGGTGTCGAGCTGGCAGCCGAGTTGCACAACGCGGCAAAAGAACTGGCGGCTTACGGCTTGGGCCGCATCGCGCCGGAGAACATGCGCATCACCTTGATCGAAGCCGGCCCACGGGTGCTGCCGGCGCTGCCCGAGCGCATCGGTCAGCCGGTGCACCAGACCTTGGAGAAGCTCGGTGTGACGGTCTTGACCAATGCCGCGGTGAGCGAGGTGACTGCAGAAAGCCTGCTGACCAGCAGCGGCCAGGTGATTCCGGCCAGTTTGAAGGTGTGGGCAGCCGGTATTCGTGCGCCTGGCTTCCTCAAGGAGATCGATGGCCTGGAAACCAACCGCATCAATCAGTTGGTGGTACGCCCTACCCTGCAGTCTACCCGTGACGATGACATCTTTGCCTTCGGTGACTGTGCGGCGTGCCCGCAGCCGGGCACCGACCGCAACGTGCCACCGCGCGCGCAGGCGGCCCATCAGCAGGCCTCGTTGCTGGCCAAGTCGCTGAAGCTGCGCATCGAAGGCAAGGCGCTGCCGGAGTACACCTACAAGGATTACGGCTCGCTGATTTCCCTCTCGCACTTTTCGGCGGTGGGCAACCTGATGGGCAACCTGACCGGCAGCGTCATGCTGGAAGGTTGGCTGGCGCGCATGTTCTACGTGTCGCTGTACCGGATGCACCAGGCGGCGCTGTATGGCCTGTTCCGCACCGGCATGCTGATGCTGGGCAGCCGCATTGGCCGCGGCACCGAGCCGCGATTGAAGCTGCATTGATCCATCGTTGCCTGCAATCCCTGTAGCAGCGGCGCGAGCCGCGTCATTGGCGATGCGGTGTGTTTGACACTCCGCGGTGTGGCCGGACGCGGCTTGCGCCGCTGCTACAGGGGTACGCCGCGTTACCGGCTACGTGGTGTGTCTGATACAACGGGTGCTGGCGGACGCGGCTTGCGCCGCTGCTACAGGGGCGGAATGGAAGGCAAAAAAAAGGCGCCCATGACAGGCGCCTTTTTTCATGAATATGGTCGGGGTAAGGGGATTCGAACTCCTGACATCCTGCTCCCAAAGCAGGCGCGCTACCGGACTGCGCTATACCCCGGTACAAAAAAGGCACCCCGGAAGGCGCCTTTTCTGCTGCCCACTGCTGTTAAACGGTGGGGCTTTTTAAGATTCGATCCAGCGAACCGGAATCAAAAATGGTGGGTCGTGTGGGATTCGAACCTACGACCAATTGGTTAAAAGCCAACTGCTCTACCAACTGAGCTAACGACCCAAATATGGTCGGGGTAAGGGGATTCGAACTCCTGACATCCTGCTCCCAAAGCAGGCGCGCTACCGGACTGCGCTATACCCCGATATGAAATTTGGCTCCGTGACCAGGACTCGAACCTGGGACCCAATGATTAACAGTCATTTGCTCTACCGACTGAGCTATCACGGAACTATCAATTTCAGTACATCTACAACCGCTGCAGCTTCAAGCCTGTATCACTACCGCCTTGAACTCTTCGACCCGTTCGCATCGCTGCGTTCATGTCTCTGAGGCGCGCTATTCTACAATTTTCAAAACCTCTGTCAACCCTTTAAATTGCTTTCAAGACACTGATTTGCAACTTTTTTTCAGAACCGGTGAAGCCAGTGGCTCTGCGGGATGACGTACAGCGGGGCGCACTTTACAAGCCTTGAAACGAAAATGCAACGGCAAATCAATGGGGTGGGTTAGTGAGGGCCTCTTCGCGGGCAGAGCCTGCTCCCACAATGACTTGAGCGCCCGCAGGAGCGGGAGCGGGCTCTGCCCGCGAAGAGGCCCTCACTGCCACTCATCACTCAAGCAAACACAATCTCGTCATCGACCACCGACGCCTGCACCGATGTCCCTGGCAGGAATTTGCCCGAGAGAATCAGCTGTGCCAGCGGGTTCTCGATCCAGCGCTGGATCGCACGCTTCAACGGACGCGCGCCATACACCGGGTCGTAGCCCACCGCGATCAGCTTATCCAGCGCCTCGTCGCTCAGCTCCAGGCTCAGATGGCGCTCGGCCAGACGGCTCCGCAAGCGGGCCAGCTGGATCTGCGTGATCCCGGCGATCTGGTCGCGCGCCAGCGGCTCGAAGATCACCACCTCGTCGATCCGATTGACGAACTCGGGACGGAAATGGCTGGTGACCGCATCCATGACCGCCGCGCGCTGCGCCTCGCGGTCGCCGACCAGCTCCTGGATACGCGCCGACCCCAGGTTCGAGGTCATGACGATCACGGTGTTGCGGAAGTCCACGGTACGCCCGTGGCTGTCGGTCAGACGGCCATCTTCCAGCACTTGCAACAGCACGTTGAACACGTCCGGGTGAGCCTTTTCGACTTCATCGAGCAGCAACACCGAGTACGGTTTGCGACGCACCGCTTCGGTCAGGTAGCCGCCCTCTTCATAGCCAACGTAGCCGGGTGGCGCACCGATAAGGCGAGCGACCGAATGCTTCTCCATGAACTCGGACATGTCGATGCGCACCATTGCTTCTTCGGTATCGAAGAGAAACTCGGCCAGCGCCTTGCACAGTTCGGTCTTGCCCACACCGGTCGGGCCGAGGAACATGAACGAGCCGCTGGGCCGGTTGGGATCGGACAATCCGGCACGCGAGCGCCGCACTGCGTTGGACACCGCCACCACGGCCTCTTCCTGGCCGATCACGCGTTGGTGCAGCAGGCTTTCCATCTTCAGCAGCTTGTCGCGCTCGCCTTCGAGCATCTTCGACACGGGAATCCCCGTCCACTTGGAAACCACCTCGGCGATTTCTTCCTCGGTCACCTTGCTGCGCAGCAACTGGTTCTCGCTTTTGCCGTGCTGGTCGACCATCTGCAGGCTGCGTTCCAGATCGGGGATGATCCCGTACTGCAACTCGGCCATACGGCTCAAGTCGCCGCGCCGACGCGCTGCTTCCAGTTCTTGACGCGATTGTTCGATCTTCTGCTGAATCTGCGCCGAACCCTGCACCTCGGCTTTTTCCGAGGTCCAGATTTCTTCCAGGTCGGCGTATTCGCGCTCCAGTCGGTTGATTTCCTCGGTCAGTTTTTCCAGACGCTTGATCGCGGCCTCGTCATCCTCTTTCTTCAAGGCCTGGGACTCGACCTTGAGCTGGATCAGACGGCGCTCCAGGCGGTCGAGCACTTCGGGCTTGGAGTCGATCTCCATGCGGATGCGGCTGGCCGCCTCGTCGATCAGGTCGATGGCCTTGTCGGGCAACTGGCGGTCAGTGATATAGCGGTGGCTGAGTTTGGCTGCCGCGATGATCGCGCCGTCAGTGATGGCCACCTTGTGGTGAACCTCGTAGCGCTCCTTGAGGCCACGCAGGATGGCGATGGTGTCTTCCTCGCTCGGCTCCTCGACCAGCACCTTCTGGAAGCGCCGCTCCAGGGCGGCATCCTTCTCGATGTACTGGCGGTACTCGTTGAGCGTGGTGGCACCTACGCAGTGCAGCTCGCCACGGGCCAGTGCCGGCTTGAGCATATTGCCCGCATCCATCGAGCCTTCGCCTTTGCCGGCGCCGACCATGGTGTGCAGTTCGTCGATGAACAGAATGATCTGCCCTTCCTGCTTGGACAGCTCATTGAGCAGCGACTTCAGGCGCTCCTCGAACTCGCCGCGAAACTTGGCGCCGGCGATCAGCGCGCCCATGTCCAGGCTGAGCAGGCGTTTGCCGCGCAAGCCATCGGGGACTTCACCATTGATGATGCGCTGGGCCAGGCCTTCGGCAATGGCAGTCTTGCCCACACCGGGCTCACCGATCAGTACCGGGTTGTTCTTGGTGCGGCGCTGCAGCACCTGGATGGTCCGACGGATTTCGTCGTCACGGCCGATCACCGGGTCGAGCTTGCCTTCCTCGGCGCGCTTGGTCAGGTCGACGGTGTATTTTTCCAGGGCCTTGCGCGACTCCTCGGCGTTGGGGTCGTTGACCGCCTCGCCACCGCGCAGGTTGCTGATGGCATTTTCCAGCGCCTTCTTGCTGACGCCCTGGCCCAACAGCAGCTTGCCCAGTTTGCTGTTGTCGTCCATGGCCGCCAGCAGCACCAGTTCGCTGGAGATGAACTGATCGCCCTTCTGCTGCGCCAGCCGGTCGGCCTGGTTGAGCAGGCGCGCCAGGTCCTGGGACATGTTGACGTCGCCGGTCGGGTTCTGGATTTTCGGCAACTGGTCGAGCTCTTTGCTCAGCGCCTTGCGCAGGCTGTTGATGTCGAAGCCCACCTGCATGAGCAACGGACGGATCGAACCGCCCTGCTGGTCGAGCTGCGCCTGCATCAGATGCGCCGGTTCGATGGCCGGATGGTCCATGCCAACGGCCAGGGATTGTGCGTCGGATAACGCGAGTTGAAGCTTGCTGGTCAAACGGTCTATACGCATGAGTCACCTTCCTGAAAAGGGGCAGGCCGGAGCGATGGACACACCTGATAAAGAAAACCTGCCGGGGATGACAGTTAGATGGGGGGTGTTGGTGAAGATTCAAGGTTGGGGGTTGCAGATCTAGATAGGTTGTGTCAGTGCCGGCCTCTTCGCGGGCAGAGCCCCGCTCCCACAAATGCAGATTGATGGCCTCTCAGCGAGCCCAGTGTGGGAGCCGGGCTCTGCCCGCGAAGGGGCCATCGGCTGCGAAGCTAGGGTTCCAGCCACACCAGTGAAGCGAATCGCCCCGTGACCGACGCGCGGCGATAGGAAAAGAACCGCTCATCTTCCACGGTACACATCCCCCCGCCATACACCGCCGTCACCCCCACCGCAGCGAGGCGAATCCGCGCCAAGGCATAGATATCAGCCAGGAACTTGCCAGGCGCAGCACCTGGCACGAATGCCTCACCCGCTTGCGGGTGGGTGACCATGAACGCCTCACGCACCTCGGCGCCGACCTCGAACCGACGCGGACCGATGGCTGCCCCCAGCCAGGCCATCAGTTGCCCGGGCGGTTCCTGGAAACCATCGACAGTGGCTTCCAGCACCCCGGCCGCCAACCCGCGCCACCCGGCGTGGGCCGCTGCCACGCGGGTACCTGCCCGATTGCAGAACAACGCAGGCAGGCAATCGGCAGTCATGGCGGTGCAGGCAATGCCGGGGGTGGTGGTCCAGCTCGCATCCGCCTCGAGTACGCGGCTCGGGTCGGCCTCGACCACACGGATCCCATGCACCTGGTTCAGCCAGGCCGGCAGGATGCCGAAGTGGGCGGTCAGACGCAGGCGGTTCTGCACCACGCACTGTGGATCGTCGCCCACATGCGCGCCCAGGTTCAAACTGGCATACGGGGCCGGGCTGACGCCGCCTTCACGGGTGGTCACGCAGGCCCTCACCGACGCCGGAGCCGGCCAGTCGGGAAACAGCAGGCCCTGCGCGAACGTGGTCACCCGATGAAGGCCTCGCGATCCTGCTTGAGCAGCGACAGCAGCCAGACGAAGTCGTCGGGCAAGGGCGATTCCCAGCCCATGCGCTCACCGGTCGTCGGATGATCCAACTCGAGGAAGCGCGCGTGCAGGGCCTGGCGCGGGAAGGTTTTCAGCGCGTCGACCATGGTGGCGCTGGCCGCAGGCGGAATGCGGAAGCGCCCGCCGTAGGCCGGATCGCCCACCAACGGGAAGTTGATGTGCGACATGTGCACGCGGATCTGGTGGGTCCGACCGGTTTCCAGCTTGACCCGCACATGGGTGTGGGAGCGGAAACGCTCGAGCACGCGATAATGGCTGACGGCTTGCTTGCCGCCCTCCATCACCGCCATGCGCTGGCGCTGCTGGCCGTGCCGACCGATCGGCGCGTTGATCTTGCCGCCTGCGGTAACCACGCCGATCACGATGCATTCATAGATGCGGCTGACCGAGCGGCTCTGCAGTTGGGTCACCAGCTGCGTCTGCGCCTGAATGGTCTTGGCCACCACCATCAGACCGGTGGTGTCCTTGTCCAGGCGGTGGACGATGCCGGCACGCGGCACGTTGATGATGTCCGGCACGTGGTGCAGCAGTGCGTTGAGCAGCGTGCCGTCGGCGTGGCCGGCGGCCGGATGGACCACCAGGCCGGCCGGCTTGTTGATGACAAGGATCTGGTCGTCTTCGTAGACGATGTCCAGATCGATGTCCTGGGCCACCCATTCACCTTGGGCTTCCTGTTCGGCATTGAGCTCGAGCAGGGCACCGCCATGCACGGTATCGCGCGGGCGCAGAACGCCCCCGTCCACGGTCAGGCGGCCCTCTTTTATCCAGGCGGAAAGGCGCGAGCGCGAGTGCTCAGCGAATAATTGGGCGGCGACTTGGTCGAGGCGTTGTCCGCCCAAATCGGACGGTACCTCTGCGCGAAGTTGTATGATCTCGGACATGCTCGGACTAGGCGGCGGCACAGCCTTTGGTTTCGGCTGCACGCTTGTGGTTAAATACGGCGTCTTTTGCCCCGGTGGTTCCACGGGGTGCTCATCATAACAGGACGGCCACGCCCGAGACAGCGGCCGTTTATAGGGACGCTAGCCGCCATGCAAGTGAAACACCTGCTGCTGATCGCCATCCTCGGATTCACCGCGGCCTGTTCTTCGACCAAGGAAGTGGTCGATGAAAACCTCAGCGAAGTCGAGCTGTACCAGCAGGCGCAGGCCGACCTGGACAACAATAGCTACACCAGTGCCACGGCCAAGCTCAAGGCGCTGGAGTCGCGTTATCCGTTCGGCCGCTATGCCGACCAGGCGCAGCTCGAGCTGATCTACGCCAACTACAAGAACTCCGAGCCGGAAGCGGCGAAGTCGGCTGCCGAGCGTTTCATTCGCCTGCACCCGCAGCACCCGAACGTCGACTACGCCTATTACCTCAAGGGCCTGACCTCGTTCGACCAGGACCGTGGCCTGGTGGCGCGTTTCCTGCCGCTGGACATGACCAAGCGTGACCCGGGCGCTGCCCGCGACTCCTACAACGAGTTCGCCCAGCTCACCAGCCGCTTCCCCAACAGCCGCTACGCGCCCGATGCCAAGCAGCGCATGATCTATCTGCGCAACCTGCTGGCGTCCTACGAGATCCACGTGGCTGACTACTACCTGACCCGTCAGGCCTACGTCGCTGCTGCCAACCGTGGCCGCTACGTGGTGGAAAACTTCCAGGAAACGCCGTCCGTCGGCGACGGCCTGGCGGTGATGACCGAAGCCTACATGCGTCTGCACCTGGATGACCTGGCCGCGACCAGCCTGGACACCCTGAAAACCAACTACCCGGATCACCCGAGCCTGGAAGACGGCAAGTTCGTGCCCCAGCAGGACGAAGCGGACAACCGCTCGTGGATCTCCAAGGCCACCCTGGGCTGGATCGGCAACAACACCGACCCGCTGCCGCCGGGCGAAACCCGCGCCAACCAGGATGTGCAGCGTCAGTATCAGGAAGCGCGCGACGCCATTCCGAAAGAACTGCTGCCACCTGAAGACGGCGGCACCGCCGACCAGCAGCAGCCAAACGCCGAAGAGGGCAAGAGCCGTTCGTGGTTCAGCTACGCCACCTTCGGTCTGTTCGACTGAAGCTGGGCTGCATTGAAAAAAGGGGCCTGATGGCCCCTTTTTTTTCGCCGCTTGCTCCGCATCGGGCGCGCTCCTACACTGCGCCATCTCCCCTGGCAAAGCTGACCATCCCATGATTCGCCTGATTTTCTGGATCGCCGTCGTGTTCGCCGCCATTTGGCTGTGGCGCAAATTCAAGAACCCGGCGCGCGCGCCTCGCCAGGATGACAAGCCGGCATCGCTGAGCATGGTTCGATGCGCCCAGTGCGGCGTGCATCTGCCAGAAGACAGCGCGCTGCGCCGCGACAGCCATTGGTATTGCAGCAAGCCACACCTGGAGCAAGGGCCCGGCAACGGTGCCCGCTGAAGCGCAGTTTCTCGGCGGCGCCCAGGCGCAGCGGATGCTGCGCCTGTACCACCTCTACCGCTTGACCATCGGCCTGTCGCTGGTCCTGCTGATTTCCAGCAACATGGACAACCGCCTGCTGGAATTGGCCGATGGCGAACTGTTTCGCGCCGGCAGCTGGCTGTACCTGATCCTCAACATCCTGGTCGTGGTGCTGATGGGCAACCCGCGCCGGGTCTTGCCGGTGTTCAGCCTGGCCACTGCCGACGTGATCATGCTCGCGGGCCTGTTCTACGCCGGCGGCGGTACACCCAGCGGTATCGGCAACCTGATGATCGCCTCGGTGGCGATGGGCAATCTGCTGCTGCGCAACCGCCTGGGCCTGTTGATCGCCGCACTGGCCACCATCGGCATCATCTACCTGACGTTCTACCTGAGCATCTCGCGCCCCACTGCCGCCAACGACTACCTGCAGGCCAGCACCCTGGGTGTGCTCTGCTTCGCCGTGTGGTTCGTGGTTCAAGGCCTCAGTCGCCTGTTGCGCACCAGTGAGAACCTGGCCGAGCAGCGCGCCAGTGACGTCACCAGCCTGGAGGCGCTGAACGCGCTGATTCTGCAGCGCATGCGCACCGGCATCCTGGTGCTGGACACCGAACTGCGGGTGCAGCTGGCCAACCAGGGGGCCTTGGGGCTTTTTGGCCGCATGACACTCAATGGTGAGCTGATCGCCGTCCACTCACCCGACCTGATCGAACGGTTGCTGCAGTGGCAGACCAACCCTGCCCTGCGCGTGAAAAGCCTCAAGTTCTCCCCTACCGGGCCGTCGATCCAGGCCAGCTTCATTGCCCTGCGTCGCGGCGGTGAACAGCAGCAGACCCTGGTGTTTCTCGAAGACCTGTCGCAGATCGCGCAGCAGGCCCAGCAACTCAAGCTGGCCGCGCTCGGCCGCCTCACGGCCAGTATCGCCCACGAGATCCGCAACCCGCTGGGCGCCATCAGCCATGCCGGGCAATTGCTGCAGGAATCCGAAGACCTGCCGGTAGCCGACCGGCGTCTGACGCAGATCATTCAGGATCAATGCAAGCGCATGAACCTGATCATCGAGAACGTGCTGCAGCTGTCGCGCCGGCGCCCCAGCGCACCGCACCCGCTGGACCTCAAGGCGTGGCTGGAAAACTTCGTCAGTGACTTTCGCACCACCGCGCGCCCGGGCCAGCAACTGCACATGTACGTCAGCGACGGCACCCTGGAAACCCGCATGGATGCCAACCAGCTGACCCAGGTATTGAACAATCTGGTGGAAAACGGCCTGCGCTACAGCGCCCAGCAACAGGGTCGCGCGCAGGTCTGGCTGAATCTTTTCGTAGAGCCCACCAATGGCCTGCCGATCCTCGAGGTGCTGGACGATGGGCCGGGCTTTGCCGCCGATCAGTTGCAGCACATGTTCGAGCCTTTCTTCACCACCGAAAGCAACGGCACCGGGCTGGGCCTGTATATTTCCCGCGAGCTGTGCGAAAGCAACCAGGCCCACCTAGACTACAGAGCACGTGAAAAAGGGGGCAGCTGCATGCGCATTACCTTCGCCCACCCGCGCAAACAGGGATGACTATGAGCGCCAGGCAAAAAATTCTGATCGTGGATGACGAGCCGGACATCCGCGAACTGTTGGAGATCACCCTCGGCCGCATGAAACTGGAAACCCGCAGCGCACGCGACGTCAACGAGGCCCGCGAATGGCTGGGGCGCGAATCGTTCGACCTGTGCCTGACCGACATGCGCCTGCCCGACGGCACGGGTCTTGAGCTGGTGCAGTTCATCCAGCAGCGCTACCCGCACCTGCCGGTGGCGATGATCACCGCGTTCGGCAGCCTGGACACCGCCATCAATGCGCTCAAGGCCGGCGCCTTCGATTTCCTCACCAAGCCGGTCGACCTGCCGCGCCTGCGCGAGCTGGTCGGCACCGCGCTGCGCATGCCGGCGCCCGCCCCTGTCGGCAAGGAACCGAGCATCGACCAGCGCCTGCTCGGCGATTCGCCACCGATGTTGGGGCTGCGCAAGCAGATCGGCCGGCTGGCACGCAGCCAGGCGCCGGTCTACATCAGCGGCGAGTCGGGCAGCGGCAAGGAACTGGTCGCCCGGCTGATTCACGAGCAGGGCCCGCGCGCGGATCGGCCATTCATTCCGGTCAACTGTGGGGCTATCCCCGCCGAGCTGATGGAGAGCGAATTCTTCGGCCATCGCAAGGGCAGCTTCACCGGTGCCACAGAAGACAAGCCGGGGCTGTTTCAGGCGGCCAATGGCGGCACGCTGTTTCTCGACGAAGTGGCCGACCTGCCGTTGACCATGCAGGTGAAGCTGCTGCGCGCCATCCAGGAAAAGGCCGTGCGCGCCGTGGGCGGGCAGACCGAAAACGTGGTCGATGTGCGTATTCTCAGCGCGACCCACAAGGACCTCGCAGCCGAGGTGGCGGCGCAGCGTTTTCGCCAGGACCTCTACTACCGACTCAACGTGATCGAGCTTCGGGTGCCCTGCCTGCGCGAGCGCCGTGAAGACATTCTGCTGCTGGCTGCCAGTGTGCTGGCGCGCCTGGCACAGGGCAGTGGCCTGCCGCCCGCGCAGTTGACCCCGGCAGCACTGGAAACCCTCAAGGGCTACCGCTTTCCCGGCAACGTGCGCGAACTGGAAAACATGCTCGAACGGGCCTACACCCTGTGCGAAGACGATCGCATCGAGGCGAGCGACCTGCGCCTGAGCGAAACGGCAGTCAGCGTGGAGTCCGGCGAACCCAGCCTGGCCCAGGTCGACAACCTGGAAGACTACCTGGAAAGCGTCGAGCGCAAGCTCATCCTGCAAGCGCTGGAAGAAACCCGCTGGAACCGCACGGCAGCAGCGCAGCGGCTGAACATGTCGTTCCGCTCGATGCGCTACCGCCTGAAAAAGCTGGGCCTGGATTGATTCCCTGCCACCGTGTCAAGCCGCGTCGGCGGTGTATGTGGTATGCCTGAATGAACGCGGTGCGGCCGGACGCGGCTTGCGCCGCTGCTACAGGACAACGCGATCCCCGTAGCAGCGGCGCAAGCCGCGTCGGCGGTGCATGCGGTGCGCCTGAATGAACGCGNGTGCTACAGGGGGATGCGGTTTTGCGGCGCGTAGGGGGCTGGATCGATCACGGCTTCGCGACCCAGCAGCAGGTCGGCCAGCAGGCGACACGACGCTGGCGCCAGCACCAACCCATTACGGTAGTGCCCGCAGTTCAACCACAAACCCGGATGCCGCGGCAGCGCACCAATGAACGGTACCCCCTCCGGCGACCCCGGACGCAACCCAGCCCACTGTTGCACCGGCGTGGCCTCGGCCAGGGCCGGCAGCAGATCGACCGCCGAGGCCTGCAAGCTGTTCAGCGCCTCTACCGTTGGCGTCTTGTCGAAGCCCGCATGCTCCAGCGTGCTGCCGATCAATACATGCCCATCGCGGCGGGGAATGGCATAGCGCCCCTTGGCCAGTACCATGCTCGGCAAAAAATCGGCTGCGCATTTGAACAGGATCATCTGCCCCTTCACCGGCTCCACCGGCAAGTCGATGCCCAGGGTCTGCAACAACTCACCGCTCCAGGCACCCGCGGTCAGCACCACCTCGTCGGCCAGCACCTCCCCCTGCGCTGAATGCACGCCGACCACCCGCTGGCCATCGAGCAAAAAACCCTGCACTTCACACTGCTCGCGCACCGTCACGTTGGGCAGCGCCGACAAGGCCGCTTTCAAAGCCTTGATCAAGCGTGGATTGCGCACATTGGCGACATCGGCCATATGGATCGCGCGCCCGAACCCGGGCCCCAGCACCGGCACGGCCTCGTAGGTAGCTGAAATATCCACTGCCGCCAGCGGCCGACCATTGGCCCGTGCCCAGGCAAGCGCCTCGGCTTCATCGTCCAGGTCCAGCCAGTACAAACCGGTGGTGTACACCTGCGGATCGATGCCCGTATCGACGGCCAGGCGCTGCCCCAGGCGCGGATAGAAATCCTGCGACCAATGCGCCAACGCCGTAACCGCCGGCCTGTAGCGCCAGGGATACAGCGGTGAAACGATGCCACCGCCGGCCCAGGAAGACTCCTGGCCGACCGCGCTGCGGTCGATCAGGGTAATGCGACCCACATGGGCAGCAAGATTGTAGGCCGTCAGCAGGCCCATTACGCCGCCGCCGACAACCAACACATGGTCAGACATGAAACGATTCCAAAGAAGGCTCAGCGGCCCCAGCAGGTGGCTGAGGTGTTGCCGGCAGCCATGCCGGTGTTGGTCCGCGCGCCGGTTTGATTGATGACGAAACTGCCGCACTTGTCACCGACCATCATGCTGCCGGGCTTCGGCGCGGCCGTCAGGCTGAACGTTGTGGCGTCCTTTGCCGTCACGATGTTGTACCAGGCATTGCCCGCCACGTCGGGCACGTTGGCGTAGCTGCCGGTCCGTGTGAACCCCCTCTCGAAATTCTGCGCACCTTCGGCCAGCACCTGGCCGATCTCCACCCGATGCGTGCGCTTCACGTACTCGGTGTAGCTGGGGTAGGCGATGGCGGCAAGGATGCCGACGATGGCGACCACGATCATCAACTCGATAAGGGTGAAGCCTTGTTGCCTGCTCATACGGACACTCATTGTCGTTGTTGCCACATGATACGGCGGTTCGGGGAAACCACCTGTTGTTTAGGAGACCCGCCGCCACTGCCTGTCGTAGAGTCACCCGTGCTAGGCAGTTGAATAGCAACCATGTCATTCCCGTTGGAATCGACATAAGAGATCATTGATGCGGTATTGATCAAACCTCCCGATACGATCATTCCCGCAGTTGCCTCAGTACCGTTCAGGATGTTGAAATTCGTGATCATCTTGCCATTTTCGGCGTTCACTTCCATCAGCTTACTTGACCCAGCGCTCGAACATGGGTCCGAAACGTCAAGAATAGCGGTAGTGAAAAAAATGTTACCGTCGATCAACAAGGGTGGATAAAGCACCCGCTCCCCTGTCGATGTGGTGCCGTAGGTCAGCGGCATGTACCAACCCTTGCGGGTGTTGTAATCCACCTCATTCTGGCTGGTGTAGACCTTGGTGCCGGTGATATTGGTGATGGTCTGGCGTTGCAGCACCGACTCGGTGTAGTTCGCGGTCGAACCATTGGCGTCGACGATGGCGTAGAAAGACTGGGTCGTAGTTGTAGTTTTGTCCGCCACCTCGTTGAGCTTGCCTGTACCAAAGAAGATGATCTGCCGGCCCAGAGTGTAATTGCCTATGGTTGGCTGTGCTGTGATAGCTTGGGTCGCGCCACCCGAAGCTGTGAACAGTGGCGTATTGGCGAACCCGACCACGCCGTTCGTGGTACTGGTGAAATCAAATTTCCACATGCGCCCTTTCAGATCGCCACCATAGGCGTACTGAATAACGCCTTGGCTGTTTATGTCCAGCGCTACCGAGGACAGACCGTTGTCGGTTTCGCCTGTTGTAACTATCGGGGTCTGGATCTCCTTGATCAACGCGCCGGTAGCCAGATTGATCACAAACAGCGACGCGCGCCCCGTCGTACTGCCGTAACCGTTCGAGATGAATGCTGCCCAGGTACCGTCTTTCAATCGGGCCACTTCCGGCTTGCCATAGGCATAGCCCATGTTGCTGTAGCCCGTGGTGTTACTGTTGATTTCCCAAAGGGCACGAGTGGTATTGCTACCACCGGCTTCAAACAGCTGCAACGCATAATAAGCCCTGCCGCCAGCCCCCACACCGCCCAAAGCCAGCGTTTTCCAGCCGTTGTTGATTTGAGCGTCTGCGACAGTCAACTGACCGTCATTCAAGAACTTATGGCCAACACCATTGATATAGTTGGGGTTGGCTACTGCGTTCAAATTGGCCAACGTGGTAGATGGCAGATAGGCATAACGCCTTGTGCCATCGGTATTCAAAACGTTGGTCATCCCATCATTGCTGTTGACAACCAGAGCGGGGTTCATGCTCGCAGCCTTGGTCCCAAGGTACGTGGTATAGCTGAAATCGCCTGTCGTGTCGGTAGTGGTAATGGCAGTGGGCGAGGCATACACCAAGGGTGAGTTGATGATGTCGCCCAGCAATACCGAGCGCGTCTTCAGCCCGGTCTTGTTGGTGCCTTTCGTCCACTCGATCAGGTCATTGGCGGTAACTGGATTGAGGAGAGTGTTGAGACTCGATGCACCCACGGCCAGGGTAGCGATCTGGGCAGGAGAGAAATTCAGCAATGATAGTGCGATGGGCTGGCTGGTGAGTATGTTCCACGACTGAAAAACCGTAGTCCCGGCCGACTTAACCTTGTCATCCGTGCTCCATACCGCCGTGGCGCCGGGATTGCCTGAACTGTCCAGGTTATAGGCGCGTACCGTACCGCGCCAGTCGGTCGGGTCGTAGAATGTTTGATAGTACTGCGAAGACGCTGTGAGATTGACCGAGTTCACCGAACCGCCCCCGCCTGAACCAGCCTTGGAAGCAATGTCGTTAAGCGCAGCGGTCAAGGCAGCGCTCAAGCCTGCAGCATCAGTGGCTTGATAGTATTTGCCCTGGCCATAACCGGTCTTTTCAGCCGCATCTTTCAGCATCTGATTGTCGGCAGCGAAGCCTACTGTGTAAGTGGACATGTTCTGCTTGGGAAAATCCGCAGCATCCCAGCTCTTGCCGGCGGTATCTGTCCCGCCGGACCGCATGTCAATATCATTGGCAAACTTGGCGATGTCATCCAGGTACAACGTGTCACCCTCACCGTCACCAGTCAGATTATCGCCATCATTGCTGCTGTCACCGTCCCAGTTTGGCAGCCTTGATCCCCCGAGTGGGTCATTGGTTGGAAAAGTGCGGTCGTAAGTAGGCAGGCCGTCAGTGATCACTACCCCGTAGTTCTTTTGGCAGCGGTACTGGATAGGGCTGGTGTAGGTATTGGGCGTGCTGTTGTAGTAAGGCGTCATCCCCCTGAAATAACGAGTCACCTCGTAGTAGGCTTCCGCCAGCGGTGTGTTGGCGATGGCCCCCAGGTCGCCGATGGCATTGATCAATGCGTTGTAGTTGCTGTTCGCTTGGGCTGTGGTGGTAGAACTGTTGGCACTCAAGTCGGAAATCGCGCGGGGGATATTGCCACCCGGGCCTGGGTTGCCGGGAGCCGGCGGGTTAAAGGTGGCCAGACCGATACGCAGGTTGCGATTGGCGTTGACCAGCGCGGTCGCCGCGTCTCGGGCAACGTTGATCCGATAGTCTCCGGGCACCGTTGTGTCGGCAATGTAGTCACGGCTGGTGCTGCCGCTCGGCAGCCGGTCGATCAGGTAAGAGATGTACCGTGATGAATAGCGGGTGCTGCCGTTGCCCACCGGATCCGGGAGGCGCAGGCAATACACCGTGTTGGTACCTCGCGTGAATCCCGAATAACCGAATGAGCATCCACCCCGGTTGAAACTGCTGTAGAACAGATTTTCACTGTCCATGTCGATGTTTGTGACACTGAATCGGTCGCAGAACGTGGCGTAGTAGCAGTTATAGATCGTTGGACGACTGGTAGCCTGATTGAAGTCGGCTGTGCGGATCAGGTTATTCATACTACCGGAGTCATCCACCAGCAACATCACATTGGGCGTGACCGACCCCGAGCTGAGCAACGGAGAGTCCGCTGGTGCGAAGGCATACAGCGGAGCACTGACGTACAATCCAGCAAGTATCCCGGAACAGAACTTGATCACGCCGCGCATTCTACTGCTGCTTGGCATAGACACTCTCCAGCACCGTTCGCGAAGTACCCTGGATGCCTACCCCGGTAATGCGATACAGCTCATAGAATTTTTTGGTGGTGTTGATTGGCGAACCACTTGCAAGAATCGACGGGTTGTTGGTGGCACCCACTTTCTGAATGGCGTAATAGCCAGACCCGGACTGCACCCAGACCACACCATTGGCGGCAATATAGTTGCTGGTGCCAATGGTATTGGCGTTGGTCGGCGGGGCACAGGTGACTGCGGTGTTGCAGAAAGCCAGGGTGTAGGCTTCTGGCTTCACTGTATTTTCGCCAATGCGCAGCATGGCTTCGGCTATCTGGAACGAGCCGTTGCGCAGGGTCACGCTGCCTGCCATCTTTTCCTGCAATGTCGCGTTCTGCATCGACGACACGCCGATCAAAGTCAGCAACAGCAGAAAGACCAGGCACACTACCAACGTCATCCCACGTTGCGTGCTCGTTGCGCTGTAATGGGTGTGCGTACTCATTGAGGCCTCATCACAGCAACCGATTGCGCAAGGCAATCACGGTGTTGAAAGTCCGGGTTTGCGCACGGGTGTTGGGTGCAGCCGCCTGGTCGGCGAGCTGCAAACTGATGCGCACGCTGCGGATCAAGTCGAAGTTGGTAGGCGTGGCAACGTAGCTGCTGGCATTGATGTTAGCCGCGGATGAGGCCACGCCGAAAGTCACGTCAAAAGCCAGCACGTTGCTGATCAACGGGCTTTGGCTGTTGGCTAAACTACCCGCCAACACTTGATTGTTGGCAAAGGTATAGACGACCCGACGTATCGGAATGACCTGCTGACCAGCCAGTGCGGCAGGCATGGCTGCCGGTAAGTAGGCTGTTGAAAAACTGCGGCAGTCAGTAAGAATGTTCCAGTCGGCATTGGCGCCGTTATTGCCCACGTCGGCAGTGATCAACGTGAGAATCACGCTGTTGTTAGTGCCGCGGGTAATAGTGATCGGCGAGGCGTACGCGGCGGTGAAGTCTTTGGTAAGCGTGCTGTCGAGCGGATTGGCTTGGCAGCCAAAAAACCCTGTCATGCGAATTTCCTGGGCCATCTTGCTCATCAGAAAGCGTCCATCTTCCTGAATGCCCGCCGCAGCGTTCTGGCTCTGGTAAGTATTCTTCGCCGTGAGAAATATCTGGGTGACGCCCAACACGATGACCAGGCCCAGGGTCATGGCGACCATCAGCTCGATCAGGCCAATGCCTCGGGATGAGCGTCTCATTTGATCCCCTTGTCGATGGCCACGCGACTGGTCAGCGTGAAACTCTGCAGGCCATCGCCGACGCTCTGCACATTGGAAACGTTGGCGGCGTTGGTCGCACGCGCGTCACTCCACTGCAGAGTGATAGTAACGACGCGGTTGTTCACGGCGATGCTGCTGCCCGCACTGACTCCGCCTATGGCCTTGGCATTGGCGGCGAAATCGGCAAGATCCTGGGCCCGGACGTCGCTTGCGTTGCCCGCGGGTGCCGCATCGAGGTTGGCCAGCACGTAGTTGGCGTCGGGGTTGGCACGAATGCGGTCCATCATGTCATAGGCAATGAAACTGGCCTGGCTGGTGAGCGCCGAGCTGTCGGTGAACTTCAGGGCGTTGAGCTGCAACGCTGCTGCCCCGAGCAGGCCGATCCCCATGATCAGCAGCGAAACCAGGACCTCGATCAGGCTGACCCCTGCTTGCCCCCTGCGCATGCTCATGGACAGGTGCCCCCCAGTATCACGCGCCCGTTGAGGCACACACCGATGGCCTTGGTGTAGGTACCCTGCGTGTAGGAAAACGCGACTGCCGTGACGGGATTGGCCAGTGCGCCCAAATTGTTGTACTCGATGTTGGCAATGTCGTTGGGTTTCACTACAGCTGACGCAGACATGTCTGCAATCACGCGTAACACCGGGTTGGTCACGACGCCAGCATTGACGACTTGAATATCGAGGCGGCTGGTCCAGTCGTTCGCGACCGAGGGCGTGACACGTATGCTCGCTCCCCGGTTTATCGCCTCGAGGCGCGCATAGTTGAGGGCGCGGTACAAATCTGTCGACTCGGTGTCAGCCTTGGTGTTGTTGATCAGGCCGACAAACGACGGGATTCCTATGGTCACCAGTATGGCCAGCACTGCGATGGTCACCATCAGCTCGACCAGCGTAAACCCCTTGTAACCATGCCGCATTGGACGCCTCCCCCAAGAGCATCGACTATAAACCAGCGCTCGCGCGGTTCGGTGCGCGCACAGGATATACGGTTGTTCTAGAGGGATCAGCGCCTATTGCAGGGAAACCCAGGGAGGGTTGGCATGTACAGTAAAGGAGTTACGTTAGTGGAGCTGGTGGTGGTGCTGGCGGTGGTCGCGATACTGGCTGCGATTGCCATGCCAGCCCTGCATGAGTTTCTGCAGGAGCAGCGGCGAAAAGTGGTGGCGCAGGAACTTGCTTTCACATTGCGCATGGCCCGGTCGGAAGCGATCCTGCGGCAGACGCCTGTGGTGGTAAGGGGGTTCCACCGGGGCTGGGGTTGGGGCTGGGTCACACTGCTGGATATTCGAGGTCTGAGCACCGCCAGAGGTACGCACCTCAATACCCATATCCTCGATGGCAAGGTGCCTGTCATCGGCAATAAATGGGTACGCCACGAGGTGCGCTTCGATAGTTTCGGCGCACCTGCCGGCGTGAAAGGGGAGTCAAATGCCGGGTCTCTGTTTTTTTGCGATCCGAAGCGCGCACGGTTACGTTGGCGCATCGTGATCGACTGGGTCGGCAGGGTCCGAATCACTGATCTTCCAGATCCGCAGTCTGCCGACTGGTGCGGCAAACCGCGCTAACCGATCGTCTTCACCCGCAATTCCTTGGGCATCGAGAACGTGATGTTCTCCGGCCGACCGATCAACTCGTCGGCGCCGGTCGCACCCCAGGCGTGCAGTTGCTCGATGACACCGCGCACCAGCACCTCGGGCGCCGAGGCACCAGCGGTAATGCCAATGCGCTGCACGCCGTCGAACCAGCCTTGCTGCATGTCCTGCGCGCCGTCGATCAGGTACGCCGGGGTGGCCATGCGCTCGGCCAGCTCGCGCAGCCGGTTGGAGTTGGAGCTATTCGGGCTGCCCACTACCAGCACCACGTCACACTCGTCGGCCAGGATCTTGACGGCGTCCTGGCGGTTTTGCGTGGCGTAGCAGATGTCGTCCTTGCGCGGCCCGCCAATGGCGGGGAAGCGCGCGCGCAACGCGTCGATGACCCGGCTGGTGTCATCCATCGACAAGGTCGTCTGGGTCACGAAGGCAAGGTTTTCAGGGTTGATCACGTTCAGGTTGGCAACGTCTTTCTCGTCTTCGACCAGGTAGATGGCGCCACCGTTGCTGGCATCGTACTGCCCCATGGTTCCTTCGACTTCCGGATGCCCGGCGTGGCCGATGAGAATGCACTCGCGGCCGTCGCGGCTGTAGCGAGCCACTTCGATGTGCACCTTGGTGACCAGCGGGCAGGTTGCATCGAACACCTTCAGGCCGCGCCCGGCCGCTTCCTGGCGCACGGCCTGGGAAACGCCGTGGGCACTGAAGATGACGATGACGTCGTCAGGCACCTGGTCGAGTTCGTCGACGAAGATGGCGCCTCGATT
Source organism: Pseudomonas sp. CFBP 13602 (assembly GCF_014842725.1). Classification (NCBI taxonomy): domain Bacteria; kingdom Pseudomonadati; phylum Pseudomonadota; class Gammaproteobacteria; order Pseudomonadales; family Pseudomonadaceae; genus Pseudomonas; species Pseudomonas sp. CFBP 13602. The sequence goes on from NZ_JACYVT010000003.1 coordinate 284,263, forward strand.
GCGCAGGTCTTCGACCACGAACTTGTTGTGCACCACTTCGTGGCGGACATAGATCGGTGCGCCGAAGACTTCCAGGGCGCGGTTGACGATCTCGATCGCTCGGTCCACACCCGCGCAGAAGCCACGGGGATTGGCGAGTTTGATTTGCATGCTTGCCTCGGTGCCCTTAAAGGGCGGTGACCGAAAGAATTTCCACCTCGAAGGTCAGGGTCTTGCCTGCCAACGGGTGGTTGAAGTCTACCGTCACTTCGTTGTCGTCGAATGCTTTCACTACGCCCGGAAGCTCGGTGTTGGCCGCGTCGTTGAAGATCACCAGCAACCCTTCGGACAGCTCCATGTTCGCGAACTGCGAGGCCGGCATGACTTGCACGTTCTGCGGATTGGGCTGGCCGAAAGCGTTTTCCGGCAGCACCTTCACGGTCCGTCGGTCGCCGGCCTTGAAGCCGAACAAGGCGGCTTCGAAACCCGGCAACAGGTTGCCATCGCCGACCTTGAAGGTCGCTGGCGACTTGTCGAACGTACTGTCGACGGTGTCGCCGTTTTCCAGGTGCAGGGCGAAGTGCAAGGTCACTTCAGTGTTTTCCCTGATGCGCTGATCAGTCATTCACCGCTTCTCCGGTTTTCTTGCTCTTGAACATATCCAACGCCAGCATGATCGCACCGACGGTGATGGCGCTGTCGGCCAGGTTGAACGCCGGGAACCGCCAGCGATCCTGCCAATGCACCAGAATGAAGTCGACCACATGGCCGAGCACGACACGGTCGAACAGGTTGCCGACCGCGCCGCCCAGCACCAGGGCCAGCGCTATCGCCAGCCAGGTGTCGCTGCGCCCCAGGCGCTTGAGCCAGACCACCAGCACCACGCTGACCACCACGGCGATCAGGGTGAACAGCCAGCGCTGCCAGCCGCCACTGTCGGCCAGGAAGCTGAAGGCGGCGCCGGTGTTGTAGGCCAGGGTCCAGCTGAGCAGGTCGGGAATGACCACGATCTGCTCGTACATCTGCAGGGTGCCGTCGAAATAGAACTTGGTGGCCTGGTCCAGCACCATCACCAGCACGCTGAGCCACAGCCACTTCAAGTGGCCGTAGCGACCGAAGGACGCCGACGAATCAGGCATAGTGGCGCACCTCGCCATCACCGCTGATGTTGTCGACGCAGCGACCACAGATTTCCGGATGCTCGGGGTCCACGCCTACGTCGTCACGGAAGTGCCAGCAACGCGCGCACTTCACGCCACTCGACTTGACCACCTTGAGCTTCAGTCCGGCGACCTCGGTGACCACCGCATCGGCCGGAGCCTGGGCGAATGGTGCCAAGGTGGCACCCGAGGTGATCAGCACGAAGCGCAGCTCGTTGCCCAGCTTGGCCAGGTCGGTGTTCAGGGCGTCTTCGCTGTACAGGGTCACTTCGGCCTGCAGGTTGCCGCCGATGGCCTTGGCGGCGCGCAGGTTTTCCATTTCCTTGTTGACTGCGGTCTTCACCGCCATCACGCGTTCCCAGTAGGCGCGATCCAGCTCGAAGCCCTCGGGCAACTCGCTCAGGCCCTGGTACCAGGTGTTGAGCATCACCGATTCGTTGCGCTCGCCCGGCAGGTACTGCCACAGCTCGTCGGCGGTGAACGCCAGGATCGGCGCGATCCAACGCACCAGCGCCTCGCTGATGTGGTACAGCGCGGTCTGGCAGGAACGCCGGGCAACGCTGTTGGCGCCGGTGGTGTACTGGCGATCCTTGATGATGTCCAGATAGAAGCCGCCCAGCTCCTGCACGCAGAAGTTGTGCACCTTGGAGTAGACGTTCCAGAAGCGGTATTCGCCGTAGTGCTCTTCCAGCTCGCGTTGCAGCAGCAGCGCCCGGTCGACGGCCCAGCGGTCCAGGGCGATCATCTGATCGGCCGGCAGCAGGTCGGTGGCCGGGTTGAAGCCGCTGAGGTTGGAGAGCAGGAAGCGCGCCGTGTTGCGGATGCGACGGTAGGCGTCGGCACTGCGTTGCAGGATGGTGTCCGACACGGCCATTTCGCCCGAATAGTCGGTGGCCGAAACCCACAGCCGCATGATGTCGGCACCCAGGGTGTCGTTGACCTTCTGCGGGGCGATGACGTTGCCCAGCGACTTGGACATCTTGCGGCCGTTTTCGTCCACGGTGAAACCGTGGGTCAGCAGCTCGCGATACGGCGCATGGTTGTCGATGGCGCAGCCGGTCAGCAGCGAAGAGTGGAACCAGCCGCGGTGCTGGTCCGAACCTTCCAGGTACAGGTCGGCACGCGGGCCGCTTTCGTGGCCCATCGGGTGCGAGCCGCGCAGCACGTGCCAGTGGGTGGTGCCCGAGTCGAACCAGACGTCCAGCGTGTCGCTGATCTTGTCGTAGTTGGCGGCGTCATCGCCCAGCAGCTCGGCGGCGTCCATCTTGAACCAGGCTTCGATGCCTTCGACTTCGACGCGCTTGGCCACCTCTTCCATCAGCTCGACGGTACGCGGGTGCAGTTCACCGGTGGCCTTGTCGAGGAAGAACGGAATCGGCACGCCCCAGTTGCGCTGGCGCGAGATGCACCAGTCGGGACGGTTGGCGATCATCGAGTGCAGGCGTGCCTGGCCCCAGGCCGGAACGAATTTGGTTTCCTCGATGGCTTTCACCGCGCGCTCGCGCAGGGTGTCGCCTTCGACAGGTGGCTTGTCCATGCCGACGAACCACTGCGCGGTAGCGCGGTAGATCAGCGGGGTTTTGTGCCGCCAGCAGTGCATGTAGCTGTGACTGACCACTTCGGTGTGCATCAACGCACCGACTTCGGTCAGCTTGTCGACGATGTTCGGGTTGGCCTTGAAGATGAACTGGCCGCCGAAGAACGGCAGCGATTCGACATACACGCCATTGCTCTGCACCGGACCGATGATGTCATCGTTGGTCAGGCCGTACTGCTTGCAGATGTTGAAGTCGTCCACGCCATAGGCAGGCGAGCAGTGAACCACACCGGTGCCCGCGCCCAGTTCGACGTAGTCGGCCAGGTACACCGGCGACAGGCGGTCATAGAACGGATGTCGGAAGTTGATCAGCTCGAGCTTGGCACCCACGGTAGTGGCGAGCACCGTACCTTGCAGGCTGTAGCGCGCCAGGCAGCTCTCGACCAGTTCTTCGGCGAGCACCAGCAGGCGATCACCGACGTCGACCAGGGCGTAGGTGAATTCTGGATGGACGTTGAGCGCCTGGTTGGCCGGGATGGTCCACGGGGTGGTGGTCCAGATCACGATGCTGGCCGGCTTCTCCAGGCCGGGCAGGCCGAAGGCGTCGGCCAGGGCCTGCTGGTCGGCGATCGGGAAAGCGACGTCGATGGTCGGCGACTTCTTGTCGGCGTACTCGACCTCGGCCTCGGCCAGGGCCGAGCCGCAATCGAAGCACCAGTTCACCGGCTTGAGGCCCTTGAACACGAAGCCGTTGCGGACCATTTCGGCCAAGGCACGGATCTCGCCGGCCTCGTTGGGGAAGCTCATGGTCTTGTACGGGTTGGCCCAGTCGCCCAGCACGCCCAAACGGATGAACTCGGCCTTCTGCCCTTCGATCTGCTCGCTGGCATAGGCGCGGCACAGTTCGCGGGTCTTGTCGCCGCCCAGGTTCTTGCCGTGGGTGACTTCGACCTTGTGCTCGATCGGCAGGCCATGACAGTCCCAGCCCGGCACGTACGGCGCATCGAAGCCGGCCAGGGTCTTGGAACGGGTGATCATGTCCTTGAGGATCTTGTTGACCGCATGACCGATGTGGATATTGCCGTTGGCATAGGGCGGGCCGTCGTGCAGGACGAACTTGGGACGGTCCTTGCCAATCTCGCGAAGCTTCTGGTACAGGCCAATGCTGTCCCAGCGCTGCAGAGTTTGCGGCTCGCGCTGGGGCAGGCCGGCCTTCATTGGGAAGGCGGTGTCCGGAAGGTTTAGCGTGGCTTTGTAGTCGGTCATTTCAGGCTCTTCAATTTAAGCGGTTGGCTTGGCCCAGTGGGCACGCGCGGCGGCGACATCCGCATCGATCGCCGACTTCAGCGCCTCAAGCGAGGCGAAACGCTGCTCATCACGCAGCTTGTGGTGGAACGCCACCGTTAAATGCCGGCCATAGAGGTCACCGGCAAAGTCCAGCAAATGCACTTCCAGGTGGGCACTGCCATCACCTGCAACGGTTGGCCGCACGCCTATGTTGGCGACTCCTGGCCAGGTCTTGCCGTCGATGTCGACACTGACCAGGTATACCCCGGTGAGCGGCGCACGACGGCGCTTGAGTTGCACATTGGCAGTGGGCCAGCCCAGTTGGCGGGCCAGCTTCTGACCATGCAGGACCCTTCCTTCGATGCAGAAGGGCCGGCCGAGCAACTGCCCGGCACGTTCGAAGTCGGCCGCAGCCAGAGCCTTGCGGACCTGGGTGCTGCTGACGCGGACGCCGTCCATTTCGACGGTCTGCGCCGACTCGACGGTAAAGCCCTGGAGGCTGCCGGCCTGGGTCAGGAAATCGAAGTCCCCTGCCCGGTCGCAGCCGAAGCGGAAGTCGTCACCAACCTCCAGATGTTTCACGCCCAGGCCGTCGATCAGGATGGTGTCGACGAACTCCGATGCACTGAGCTGGCTCAGGCGCTTGTTGAAAGCCAGGCACAGCACCAGATCGACCTGTTCCGCAGCCAGCAGCTGCACTTTGTCGCGCAGCCGGGCCAGACGTGCCGGCGCGGTCTGCGGGCTGAAGTATTCGCGCGGCTGGGGCTCGAAGATGACCACACAACTGGGCACGCCCAACTCGCGGGCACGCTCGCGCAGCCGGGCCAGAATAGCCTGGTGGCCACGATGGACACCGTCGAAATTGCCAATGGTGGCGGCGCAGCCCCGATGCTGGGGCCGCAGATTGTGAAGGCCTCGAACCAGCTGCATAACGCGCTTCTTGCTCATAAAGTGGTCGATTATAACCATACCCACGCGTCGACGACAGGCAACAGCGTGCATGGATGTTCGCTAACGCATAAAACCGCTCGCGGCCAAGGGCAGCCAGTGCGCTCGAGGATCACGCCAGCCCGCGGCGAGCGAAGTCCTTGAGGCGGAAGCCCATGGCCAACAACATTCCGAAATACACTAGCACGCCTGTCAACACCAACAGCCCCAGGCGCAGGAAGCGCTCGAGCATCTGCCCGTCGGCCCAGGCCGGCATGTACTGCAGCAGCACCAGCAAGGCAGCGGCCATGGCCAGCACGGCCACGCCCAATTTGCACAGAAAGGCGGTCCAGCCCGGCTGCGGCTGGAACAGGTCCTGCTGACGCAGCTTCCAGTACAGCAACCCGGCGTTCAGGCAGGCGCCCAGGCTGATGGCCAGCGCCAGGCCTGCGTGCTGCAGATGGCTGATGAACATCAGGTTGAAGACCTGTGTCGCCACCAGGGTGAAGATGGCGATCTTCACCGGCGTGCGAATGTTCTGCTGGGCGTAGAAGCCCGGCGCCAGCACCTTGATCAGGATGATCCCCAGCAGGCCGATGGAATAGGCGATCAGCGCGCGCTGGGTCATGGCCGCATCCAGCGCGGTGAACTTGCCGTACTGGAACAACGCCACGGTCAAGGGCTCGGCGAGCAACGCCAGGGCCACCGCGCACGGCAGGACCAGCACGAAACACAGGCGCAGCCCCCAGTCGAGGATGCGCGAGTATTCATGACGATCCCTGTTGGCGTAGGTCTTGGCCAGGGTCGGCAGGAGGATCGTGCCCAAGGCTACGCCCAATACCCCCGACGGCAGCTCCATCAGGCGGTCGGCGTAGTACATCCAGGACACCGAGCCGGCCACCAGGAACGAGGCGAACACGGTATTGATGATCAGCGAAATCTGGCTCACCGATACACCGAGGATTGCCGGCAGCATCTGCTTCATCACCCGCAGGGCACCGGTATCGCGCAGGCTCAGGCGTGGCAGCACCAGCAGGCCGAGCTTTTTCAGATGCGGCAGTTGATAGAGCAATTGCGCCAACCCACCCGCCAGCACGGCCCAGCCGAGCGCCATGACCGGCGGATCGAAATAGGGCGTGAGGAACAGGGCAAACAGGATCATCGACACGTTTAGCAGCGTGGGCGTGAAAGCTGGAACCGAGAAGCGGTTGTAGGTGTTGAGGATGGCACCGACGAAGGACGACAGCGAAATCAGCAATATATAAGGAAAGGTCACCCGCAACAGATCGCTGGTGAGCGCGAATTTCTCCGGGGTATCGGCAAAACCCGGAGCGGTTGCCCAGATCACCCACGGCGCAGCGAGGATCCCGGCCACCGTCACCAGCGCCAGTGCGAGGGTCAGCAGGCCGGCGACGTAGGCAATGAAGGTACGCGTGGCCTCCTCGCCCTGCTGGCTCTTATACTCGGCGAGAATGGGCACGAACGCTTGGGAGAAGGCGCCTTCGGCGAAGATCCGGCGCAGCAGGTTGGGCAGCTTGAAAGCGATGAAGAAGGCATCGGTGGCCATGCCGGCGCCGAAAATGCGCGCAATGATGGTGTCGCGGACGAAGCCCAACACCCGCGAAACCATGGTGATGGAGCTGACCGCGGCCAGGGATTTAAGTAGGTTCATCGAAAGTTTTTCATGCCCGTTGACGAAGAGCAGGCCCATATCCGGCCCAGGTGTGCGATACTCCGCGCCGCATCAGCAGGCAGAGCCAGAACTTCGCGAGTGTACAGGTCGCGGGCCAGAAGTGAATCACTTCGACACCCGACCAACCACTTAGCGGATCGTCTCACGTACCCTTGACAACCAACTCGTTGATGGGCATGATTCGCGGCCTTATTTGTTTGCTATTTCAAAAAGTCTTTCGAGGAGCTCGACGGTGGCCAACTCACCTTCCGCCAAAAAACGTGCAAAACAGGCTGAGAAGCGTCGCAGCCACAACGCCAGCCTGCGTTCCATGGTTCGCACCTACATCAAGAATGTAGTCAAAGCCATCGACGCAAAAGACGCAGAAAAAGCACAAGCTGCTTACGTTCTGGCCGTGCCAGTTATCGACCGTATGGCCGATAAAGGCATCATCCACAAGAACAAGGCTGCTCGCCACAAGGGCCGTCTGAATGGCCACATCAAAGCACTGAACCAGGCTGCTGCTGCCTGATCAGCGGTACGATGTAGAAAAAGCCGACCCCAGGGTCGGCTTTTTTGTGCCTGTGTGAATGTGCCGGTATCGAGGCGCCGTTTTCGCGGCCGATGACCGCTCCTACGGTGGGCTATGCATTTCTTCCGTAGGAGCGGTCCGTGGCCGCGAAGGGTGCGACGCGGCTTACCTGACACACCGCGGCGCCCTTTTCGCGGCCGATGACCGCTCCTACGGTGGGCCATGCATGTCTTCCGTAGGAGCGGTCCGTGGCCGCGAAGGGTGCAACGCGGTTATTCGGTCCAGGGGCGGATGGGGATGGCGGTCACGGCGTTTTGCGGGCTGCCTTCGATCATGCGGTCGCTGTAGACCAGATACACCAGGGCGTTGCGCTTCTTGTCGTGGAAACGGACCACCTGCATGGTCTTGAACACCAGCGAGGTGCGCTCCTTGAACACCTCCTCGCCCTCCTTCAAGTTGCCCGGCAGCTGGATCGGCCCGACCTGGCGGCAGGCGATGGACGCTTCCGCACGGTCTTCGGCCAGGCCCAGGCCACCCTTCACTCCACCCGTCTTGGCGCGCGACAGATAACAGGTCACGCCAGGCACCTTGGGATCATCGAACGCCTCGACGACGATGCGATCGTTGGGACCGACAACCTTGAACACCGTGGACACCTGGCCGATTTCCTCGGCACTCGCCAGCATCGGCAGGCACAACATGGCAGCCGCGAGGGCTTTGAGCACTTTCATCGAAACGTTCCTGTAGGGATCAAACGAGGATCAGGTTGTCGCGGTGCACCAGCTCGGGCTCGGCCATATAGCCCAGCAAGCGCTCGATAACGTCCGACGACTGACCAATGATTTTCTGGGCTTCCAGCGCACTGTAGTTGGCCAGGCCACGTGCGATCTCGCGACCATCGGGCGCCACGCACACCACCATTTCACCCCGCCGAAAACTTCCCTGGACCACTTTCACACCTACCGGCAGCAGGCTCTTGTGGCCACCGGTCAAGGCTTGCACGGCCCCTTCGTCGAGCACCAGGGTGCCGCGGGTCTGCAAGTGTCCGGCCAGCCATTGCTTGCGCGCGGCGAGCATTTCACGCTCGGGCGACAGCAGCGTACCCAGGCGCTCGCCGGCCTTGAGCCGATCGAGCACGCGCTCGATACGGCCACCGACGATCACCGTATGCGCCCCGGAGCGAGCCGCCAGGCGTGCGGCGCGCAGCTTGGTCTGCATGCCGCCACGCCCCAGCGCGCCGCCGGTACCGCCGGCAACCGCATCCAGCGATGGGTCGTCGGCACGCGCTTCGAAGATCAATTTTGCATCGGGGTTGGTGCGCGGATCGGCATCGAACATGCCATCGCGATCGGTGAGGATCACCAGCAGGTCCGCCTCCACCAGGTTGGCCACCAGGGCCGCCAGGGTGTCGTTGTCGCCGAAGCGGATTTCGTCGGTGACCACGGTATCGTTTTCATTGATGACCGGCACCACGCCCAGCTCGACCAGGGTCCGCAGGGTACTGCGCGCATTGAGGTAGCGTTTGCGATCTGAGAGGTCGTCGTGGGTCAGCAGGATCTGCGCGGTGTGCCGGCCATGCTCGGCAAAGCTAGACTCCCAGGCCTGCACCAGCCCCATCTGGCCGATGGCGGCGGCAGCCTGCAGCTCGTGCATGCCACTGGGGCGCTTGACCCATCCAAGACGACTCATGCCGGCCGCTACAGCCCCCGAAGAGACCAGCACCAGCTCGACCCCGGCATTGTGCAAAGCAACCATCTGCTCGACCCAGACACTCATCGCCGCGCGATCCAGACCCTTGCCGTCCGCGGTCAGCAGCGCACTGCCAATCTTCACGACCCAACGCTGCGCACCCGTCACCTTGCTCCGCATCATCTGCCAACCTTTGCCCGGTAGAAAAACAAAAACGCCGCTCATGGTGAGCGGCGCTTAGTTTAACACTGGAGATCATAGTGGGAGCGGTCATCGGCTGCGAAGAAGACGCCATGGAGTGCCAGGCACACCGCGGTGCGCCCTTCGCGGCCGCGGGCCGCTCCTACAGGAGCGGGACCTGCGCCCATACGCACTAGTCGCGGACGTAGATGATTTCCGGGCCGTCTTCGGCGTCTTCTTCTTCCCAATCGTCGTCATCGCCGATGTCGTGGACGCTCTTCACGCCGCTACGGCGCAGTGCGCGCTGATCATCCAGGGCCTGCAGCTGCGCGCGAGCCTCGTCTTCGATGCGCTGGTCGAGCTCGGCCAGCTCATCGGCATAGGCCGGGTCACGGGCCAGGCGATCGGCACGGTCTTCAAGGTAGCGCATGATGTCGCGGCTCAGGCGCTCGGTACCTTCCTTGGCGATGGCCGAGATCACGTAGACCGGACCTTCCCACTCCAGACGGTCGACGATTTCCTTGACCCGCTCTTCGTGCTCTTCTTCCAGAATCTGGTCGCACTTGTTGAGCACCAGCCAGCGCTCGCGCTCGGCCAGCGACGGACTGAACTTGACCAGTTCGTTGACGATCACTTCGGCGGCATCGGCAGCGCTGGTTTCATCCAGCGGCGCCATGTCGACCAGGTGCAGCAGCACGCGCGTACGCGCCAAGTGCTTGAGGAAGCGGATACCCAGGCCGGCACCGTGGGAAGCGCCCTCGATCAGACCGGGAATGTCGGCTACCACGAAGCTCTTCCAGCGATCGACACTGACCACACCCAGGTTCGGCACCAACGTGGTGAACGGGTAGTCCGCCACCTTGGGCTTGGCCGCGGAGACCGAGCGGATGAAGGTGCTCTTGCCAGCATTGGGCAGGCCCAGCAAGCCAACATCGGCCAGCACTTTCATTTCCAGCTTGAGGTCACGCTGCTCACCCGGCTTGCCCGGACTGGTCTGGCGCGGCGCGCGGTTGGTACTGGACTTGAAGCGGGTGTTGCCCAGACCGTGCCAGCCGCCGTGTGCGACGAGCAGGCGCTGACCGGCCTTGACCAGGTCACCGATCACTTCCTGCGTGGAAGCATCGATCACCGTGGTACCTACCGGTACGCGCAGCTCCATGTCTTCACCCTTCTTGCCGGTGCAGTCGGTGCTGCCGCCGTTGGCGCCGCGCTCGGCATCGAAGTGGCGGGTATAGCGATAGTCGACCAAAGTGTTGAGGTTTTCGTCGGCGATCATGTAGATCGAGCCGCCATCGCCACCGTCGCCGCCGTTGGGGCCGCCATTCTCAATGAATTTTTCGCGGCGAAAGCTCATGCAGCCGTTGCCACCGTCACCCGCTTTCACGCGGATGGATACTTCATCTACAAACTTCATGAAAAATACGCCTCTCGCCGCAGGGACGAGCTAATGAAACTGAAACGTAAGGCTCTTGCGAAAATGAGCGCGGCAAACCCGTCAATGACTCTCGTACCGACAGCCCATGCAAACCTTTGCAAGAGACTCACTCCAAAAACGAAAAAGCCCCGTCGCAAGACAGGGCTTCTCCAGCGACGTCGCGATTAAGCTGCGACAACGCTCACGTAACGACGACCGAAGGCGCCCTTTACTTCGAACTTGATCACGCCTGCGACTTTCGCGAACAGGGTGTGATCCTTGCCCATGCCAACGCCGTAGCCAGCGTGGAACTGGGTGCCGCGCTGACGCACGATGATGTTGCCTGGGATGATAGCCTGGCCGCCATACATCTTCACGCCAAGGCGTTTGGCTTCTGAGTCGCGACCGTTACGGGTACTACCACCAGCTTTTTTGTGTGCCATGAGTCAATTCTCCTAGTGAGGAATTAGGCTGAAATTAAGCCTGAATACCGGTGATTTTGATCTCGGTGTACCACTGGCGGTGGCCCATGCGCTTCATGTGGTGCTTACGACGACGGAACTTGATGATGCGGACCTTATCGTGACGACCTTGGGAAATCACTTCAGCCACAACGGTAGCGCCGGCAACCACTGGAGCGCCGATGTTCACGTCGTCGCCATTGGCGACCAACAGAACGCGATCAAAGGTAACGGATTCGCCGGTGGCGATTTCCAGTTTCTCGATCTTCAGGTATTCACCTGGGGCGACCTTGTATTGCTTGCCACCGGTAACGATTACTGCGTACGACATGGTATTTCTCCGATAATCCTGCTCACCCAGCTCTTTATAAGTAGAGTGTCGGCTGGCATGGCTGCATGGGTTGGAACGCCCCAAATGCAATTGCGTAAGGCAGGTGCTGCCCAGGAAGTTCAGGGTGCGCGATTGTACGCAAGCGGCGAACCTCTGACAAGAGGCCGCCAGTCGCCTCATCGGCGTGGCGGACCTGGCAGAACGCCTTTCACGGGCCATACCGGGCCGTGCCGGGCCTGCACGCGGGCGCCCAGGGCCATGGACGCGCCTTGACACACCCCGACCCGCGTCCTAGCATGCCGCGCAACCCTTCTGGAGCGACTCTCGCTGATGCAACCCCAAGCTTTCTACCGCGCGGTGGCGGACGATTTCAGCGCCGTCGACGGGATCATCAAGCAGCAGCTGACCTCGCGCGTGCCGTTGGTATCGACGATCAGCGACTACATCACCTCCTCTGGGGGCAAGCGCCTGCGGCCGCTGCTGGTGCTCCTCGCCGGCAAAGCATTGGGCCATCAAAGCGACGACCTGCGTCTGCTGGCAGCCACCATCGAGCTGTTGCACACCTCGACCCTGCTGCATGACGACGTGGTCGACATGTCCGGCATGCGCCGTGGTCGGTCCACCGCCAATGCCAAGTGGGGCAATGCGCCAAGCGTGCTGGTGGGCGACTTCCTCTATTCGCGCTCGTTCGAAATGATGGTCGAGCTGGGCTCGATGTCGGTGATGAAGATTCTGTCGCACGCCACGCGCATCATTGCCGAGGGCGAAGTGCTGCAGCTGTCCAAGGTGCGGGACGCCAGCACCACCGAAGAAATCTACATGGAAGTGATCCGCGGAAAGACCGCGATGCTCTTCGAGGCGTCGGCACACAGCGCCGCGGCGCTCACCGGTGCCAGCCCCGAACAGTGTGAAGCGCTGCGCACGTTCGGTGATCATTTGGGCGTCGCTTTCCAGCTGGTCGACGATCTGCTCGATTATCGCGGCGACGCCGAAACCCTCGGCAAGAACGTGGGCGACGATCTGGCCGAGGGCAAGCCGACCTTGCCACTGATCTACACCATGCGTGAAGGCACCGCCGAGCAGGCAGCGCTGGTCCGCCAGGCGATCCAGAAGGGCGGGATCGAGGATCTGGAACGCATCCGCACTGCGGTCGAGGATTGTGGCGCGCTGGATTACACCGCGCAGCTGGCACGCGATTATGTGGCCAAGGCCATTGCTCAGCTGGAGGCGCTGCCTGCCAGCCAATACCGGGATGCCCTGGTCGAGCTGAGTGAATTTGCGGTGGCGCGTACGCACTGATTCGGTGGTGGGCCATTCGCGGGCAGAGCCCGCTCCCACAAGTGTCCGATTCTACGGTGAGTGAGCGGTGGGCTCTTGCTGGCAGAGCCTGTTCCACCAAAGCCCTGCTCCCAGACAAGAACCATACTCCACATAAAGGCGCAGCTTGCATGGCAGCTGGCGCTGATGGGCTCTTGCGGCAAAAACCCTATATACTGCGCGCCTTTATTCCCTACCCCCGAGGAATCTCGTGAGCACGCTGCCGCCCTGCCCCAAATGCAACAGCGAATACACCTACGAAGACGGCACTCAGCTGATCTGTCCCGAATGCAGCCATGAGTGGTCGGCCACGAGCGACGAGAGTGCCGACGGCGATGCTTTGACGATCAAGGACTCGGTGGGCAATGCCCTGGCCGACGGCGACACCGTTACCGTGATCAAGGACCTCAAGGTCAAAGGCTCTTCGCTGGTGGTCAAGGTCGGCACCAAGGTCAAGAACATCCGCCTGTGCGATGGCGACCATGACATCGACTGCAAGATCGACGGCATTGGCGCGATGAAGCTCAAGTCCGAGTTCGTGCGCAAGGTCTGAGGCGTCGCCCGACCAGCGGTCCGGGCCGTCGCGAGGCGCCCGGCCTGACTTCCAAGGGTGCAATGCCTGCGGAAGGCAAATAGTCGCTTGCTATTATATGAATAAGAATTATTCTCATTGAATGCCCTCAAGGAGAATTGCCATGACCTATCTGATCGACGCCTGGCTCGACCGCCCACACCCCTACCTGCGCATCCTGCATCGCGAGACGGGTGAAGTCTGTGCGGTGCTTGGCGAGGATGCTCTGGATGAGCTACGCGACCAGGGCGACCTCGACCTGCATGGCCTGAGTTCGAGCGAACCTGGAGTGCTCAAGGAAGTGGTGCGCAACCTGTTTTTGTTCTGCTACGCACGGGCACTGCGGCCAATGGGGGAGTTGCACTGATACACCGCGCCGAAGCCGGACGCGGCTTGCGCCGCTGCTACAGGATTGCGGCGTCTGTAGCAGCGGCGCAAGCCGCGTCGGCGGTAGATGCGGTGCACCTGTAGCAGCGGCGCAAGCCGCGTCGGCGGTAGATGCGATGCACCTGTAGCAGCGGCGCAAGCCGCGTCGGCGGTAGATGCGATGCACCTGTAGCAGGCGCGCAAGCCGCGTCGGCGGTAGATGCGATGCACCTGTAGCAGGCGCGCAAGCCGCGTCGGCGGTAGATGCGGGCACCTGTAGCAGCGGCGCGAGCCGCGTCAGCAGTGCACGCCGGGCACCTGTAGCAGCGGCGCGAGCCGCGTCGGCGGTGGGTGCGGTGTTTCTGGACGCACGCGATGAGGCCGGACGCGGCTTGCGCCGCTGCTACAGGAACCGCGTTTCCGCTGGCGGGTTACAAGACTTCGAGCAGTTCCACGTCGAACACCAGCACGCTGTGCGGCGGGATGCTGCCGACGCCTTGGGCGCCGTAGGCCAGTTCGCTCGGTACGTGGACACGCCACTTGCTGCCGGCAGGCATCAGTTGCAGGGCTTCGGTCCAGCCAGCGATCACGCCGTTGACCGGGAATTCGGCCGGCTCGCCACGGTTGTAGGAGCTGTCGAACACGGTGCCGTCGGTCAGGGTGCCGTGGTAGTGAACGCGCACGGTGCTGTCACCGGCCGGCTTGCTGCCTTCGCCTGTGCTCAACACTTCGTACTGCAAGCCGCTGGCGGTCGTGGTGATTTCGGCACGCTTGGCATTTTCGGCCAGGTACGCCTTGCCTTCGCCGGCCGCAGCTTCGGCCTTGGCCTGCTGCTCGGCCTGCATGATGTCGCGGATCACCTTGAAGCTGGCGTTCAGCTCTTCTTCGCTCACACGGCTTTCATGGCCACGGAACGCATCGGTCAGGCCGACCAGGATGGCTTCCAGGCTGACGCCAGGTGGTGGGTTGTCGCGCAGTTGGCCGCCCAGTTGACGGCCAATGCCATAGCTGACGCGGGTTTCGTCGGTCGACAATTGTACTTCGGACATAACACTGCTCCGCTGCGGGGCCGCGCCGCAATCTTCATGCGGGGATGAAGGGCGCGCCCGGATAAAAGGGCCAGCAGACTAGCACACTGCAGGCCCGCACTTCAGCAGGCCGGGCCGTATGCGCCCGTGCTACAGGTGCAATCAGTGCTTGGTCAGCTTGTCCAGGTAGCCCATGGCAAACGCCGAAATGACGAAGGTCATATGGATGATCACGTACCACATCAGGTACTGCGGCTCGATGTTCTTGGCATCCATGAACACGCGCAGCAAATGGATGGACGAAATGGCCACGATCGACGCGGCGACTTTCATCTTCAGCGAAGACGAGTCCATCTTGCCCAGCCAGCTGAGCTTCTCGACGCCCTCTTCGATGTCCAGTTGCGACACGAAGTTTTCATAGCCGGAAATCATCACCATCACCAGAAGGCCGCCAACCAGCGCCATGTCGATGAGCGAAAGCAGCACCAGAATCACTTCCGATTCGGCCATGGCAAAGATGTTGGGCAGGACGTGGAAGATTTCCTGGAAGAATTTCAGCGCCAGCGCCAGCAACCCAAGGGACAGGCCAACGTAGATCGGCGCCAGCAACCAGCGCGAGGCGTACATGGTTTTTTCGATGAAGCGTTCCATTGAGGCTCACAGGGTGGTGGAAATTGGCGACGATTATAGCCACGGCCATGGCAAAGCACGACGTGCGACGGTGTGTCGCAGCCGCTTGCCCCCTGCAGAGGTCAGTTTTCCGCAAATCGACGGCGCACCCTGGCCGGGTGACGCCTGCACGATGGCGCAGAGGGGCCGACCCGTGCTGGGTGGCCCCTCGGAGACCTACACCGTTGGCCGGACCTCGACCAATTCTTCCAGCGCGTGCTCTTTCTCGGCTTCCTTGAGGTCTTCCTCGCTGATCATTTCTGCGATGACCCGCAGCCGCTCAACCACGCGGGCATTGATGCTGCCCTCGGGAAACGCGCCGTTCTCGTCGGGTTCACCGGCTGGCTCACCGGCCAGCAGGCTCAATGCCTCGTCCGCCTGGCGCACGGCATAGACATGGAACTTGCCGTCGCGGACTGCCTGCAGGACCTTTTCGTCGAGCATCAAGGTGGCGACGTTGGCCTGCGGAATGATCGCGCCCTGCTCGCCAGTCAGGCCGCGGGCCTCGCACAGGCGGAAGAAACCCTCGATCTTCTCGTTGACCCCGCCCACCGCCTGGACTTCGCCGAACTGGTTGATGGAACCGGTGATCGCGAAGCACTGCTTGAGCGGCATTTTCGAGAGCGCCGAGATCAAGGTGCAGGCCTCGCCCAGCGACGCGCTGTCGCCATCCACGTATCCGTAGGATTGCTCCAGGGCGATGCTGGCGGAAATGGCCAGGGGAAATTCCTGTGCATAGCGACTGCCCAGGTAGCCGGTGAGAATCATCACCCCCTTGGAGTGGATCGGCTGACCCAGGTTGACCTCGCGCTCGATGTCGACGATGCCGCTGCCGCCCGGATACACCGTGGCCGAGATGCGCGCCGGCACACCGAACGCCGAGTCGCCCACTTCCAGCACCGTCAGGCCGTTGCACTTGCCGACCGCGGCGCCGCTGGTGTCGATCAGGATGATGCCCGCCAGCATGTCGTCGAGGATGCGCGCCGAAACCCGGCCGGTGCGCGTGGCCTTGGCCTTGAGCGCACGCTCGATGTGGCCGGCGTCGGTACGTTCTTCGTTGGCCAGGTGGCGGATGAAGTCCGCCTCGCTGACCAGCTGGAACAAGTCGCCGATACGGGCCGACAGCCGCCCCTGGTTTTCTGCCAGCCGCGCACTGTAGGTGGCCAGGCGCGCGACGGCGTCACCGGTCAACGGCGCCATGCCCTCCTCCGAGGTGCGCGTCTTCAGCAGTTGGGCGAACTGCTCCAGGCTCTCGTCGACCATTGGGATGTCTTCGTCGAAGTCCACCAGGACGCGGAACATCTCCTGGAAGTCGGGATCGTGATCCTGCAACGCGTAGTACAGCTGGCGAGCGCCGATGATGATGACCTTGACCTGCAGCGGAATCATCTGTGGCGTGAGCGTGACAGTGGCCAACCGACCGAACTCGCCCAGTGGCGATTCCATCTTCAGCTTGCGCGATTGCAAGGCGCGCTTGAGCGCGTCCCAGACGAAGGGCTCGCCCAGCATCTTCTCGGCTTCCAGAATCAGGAAGCCACCGTTGGCCCGGTGCAGGGCGCCGGGGCGCAACTGCTTGTAGGTGGTGTAGAGCGCGCCCTGATCGGTGCTGTATTCGATCCGGCCGAACAGGTTGTCGTAGGTCGGGTGTGGTTCGAACACCACCGGCGCGCCACCGCTCTGGTGATGGCCGACCACCAGGCTGGGGCTGTACTGCTCTTCCAGCAGCTTGCGGGCCTGGGCATCGGCCTTGCTGTCATCGACCAACTGCTCGACCACGGTCTTGAGCAAATTGACCTGAATGGCCTGCAGGTAACCGCACACCGCGGCGTTCTCGGCGTATTTTTCCGACAGCGGCGCGAGCAATGGCTGCAGGGCCAGGGTGATGGTTTCTTCGTTGAGGTGACGCAACTGGTTGCTCGACTCGCGTTTCCACTGCGGCAGGCTGGCCAGCTCCTCGTTGAGGCGCTCTTCCAGATTGGAGATATCGGTATGGAAGCGCTCGCGGTCGACTTCGGGCAACTGGGCGAACTCGGCTTCGTCCAGGGCCTTGCCGTCGAGCATCGGGGTGAAGGCGATGTTGCTGCTGTCGCGGTACAACGCGATGTCTTTTTCCAGCGAGAGTTTTTCGATCACATCCAGTGCGCGGTCGTAGCGCTGGTTGAAGGCGCGGTCGATGGCGCTCTTGCGCTGCTGGTAGGACGGATGCTCGAACACCGCTGGAAACGTCGCCAGCAGATTGTCGATGAGCCCCCCGATGTCGCCGATGAAGGCACCTGCACTGCCGGGCGGCAGCTCGAGGGCGCGGGGTTCGCGCGGCTCATCGAAGTTGTTCACATAGACCCAGTCGGCCGGGGTCTGCAGGCGCTTGCCCTCGGCTTTCAGGTAGCGTTTGACGAACGAGAAGCGGCCGGTGCCAGGCTCGCCCATGACAAACACGTTGTAGCCGGGGCGTGGCATAGCGACGCCGAACTGCAAGGCCTCGACGGCGCGCTCCTGGCCCAGGACGCCGCGGAAGGGTTCCAGGTCGTTGGTGGTGGTGAAGTTGAACTGTTCAGCGGAAAACGGGCGGGTCAGTGCCTCGGGTGCAAGACGCAGGCTGGCAGCTACGGAATCGGGCATCGGGCATCCTTACTTCGGCGGGGCAGATGCGGTCATTCTGGGCGCTTCTGTGGCGGCGGTGCAAGCTGCAGCGGGGCTGGACGCTCACGGCTGCAAGTTACTCATTTCGTGCGGAACTGCAACGCTTGCCTAAACTCCAAGTTACGCGGCTGGCCAAATAACCGGCCCGTCCTGGATCCCCAGGCACTTAGACCCTCGGTAAGCACATCAAAAAAGAGAACAACGCTATGAAACGGATTCTGCTGGGTACTCTGTTCGCCGCCGTCTCGATCAATGCCATGGCACAAGCGCCAGGCGGTCCGGATTGCGGTTGGGGCAACATGTTGTTCGAAGGCCAGCGCGGCACTCCGGCGCACTTCCTGGCTTCCACCACCAACGGCACTTCGGGCAACGCCACCTTCGGCATGACCTCGGGCACCAACGGCTGCTCCACCAACGCTGCACTGACCTATGGCGGTAAATCCTGGATTGCCATGAATGGCATGATGGACGAGCTGTCCGAAGACATGGCCAAGGGCCAAGGCGAAGCACTGACCACCTATGCCGTGGTTCTGGGCGTCGCTCCCGAAGACCGTGCCTACTTCCAGTCGGTTACCCACGAGCACTTCCAGCAGATCTTCAGCAGCGCCGACAGCACCGCTGAAGACGTACACAGCAACACCATCGCGGTCCTGAAAAACGATCCACGTCTGGCCAAATACGCCACCCAGGCTTAAGCTCGACCCGCCCGCTCCTTTCGGAGCGGGCATCCCCCCTTTCCGATTTCGCCGAACTAGTTGCCGACAATGCTCAAACGCCTTGCCTTCCTGGCGCTCTGTGTGTGCGCCCCGCTGCATGCCGCTCCGCACCTCGACGCTCAGCGTCTGCAACAGTTGGCCAACGATCCGTACTGGATTTCCGTCGGCCACTACGAGCGTGGCAAGCTCGGCGGCTGGCGCAGCTATGTCGATGACCGCAAATTCTTCCTGGCCGATGATGGCGCGCACCATCCGGATGCCGAGCTGCAGGCCACGCTGAAGGCTATCTATGCACCCGCAGGTACCGGCGACCGGCATGCGCAGTGCGTGTTTCCAGCGCGTACCCGCTGGTTGCGCGAGCAGCTCGGGCTGAACGACCTGCCGACCGTGGAGTGCGCCGAGTTCCGCAAGTGGTTCTCGGACGTGGCGCCCCACAGCGCCGTGCTGATATTCCCGGCGGCGTACCTCAACAGCCCCTCGTCGATGTTCGGGCATACCTTGCTGCGCATCGATCAGGCCGATGTACAAAGCAACAACACTGCGCTGCTCAGCTATGCGATCAACTTCGGCGCCTATGTCGAAGGCGGTGACAACAGCATTCTCTACGCCTGGAAGGGCCTGGCAGGCGGCTATCCTGGCTTGTTCGCCCTGGTGCCCTACCAGGAAAAGCTTTCCGAATACCGCAGCCTGGAAAACCGCGACCTGTGGGAGTACCGGCTCAACCTCACGCCGGAAGAAACCGGGCGCATGGTCGAGCATGTATGGGAACTCAAGCAGGTGCAGTTCGACTATTTCTTCTTCGATGAAAACTGCTCGTATCGTCTGCTCGAACTGCTTCAGGTGGCCAGGCCAGGCCTGGACCTGACCTCACAATTCCCCCTGACCGCCATTCCCACCGACACGGTGAAGGCGGTGAAGGCTGCCGGGCTGGTCGAGAAGATCGACTATCGCGCATCTCGCGAGCGCGAGTTGCTCGAACGCGCCAAGCCGCTGGACAGCAGCGAGCAGCAGTGGGTACAGCGGATCGCTGCCGACACGGCGCAGATCGACAGTGAAGGTTTTCAGGCGCTGGGCAAGGAACGGCAGGCGCTGATCCAGGATGCCGCGTTTCGCCTCGAGCGCTATCGGGCCACCGGCCAAGAGCGCGATCCGGCAAGGACCCAGCGCAGTTTCCAGTTGCTGCGCGCGATCAATCGCAATCCCCCGCCACCGCTGGATATCGACCGGCCGGGCTTGCCCGAGGATGGCCATCAGTCACGCACCTGGAGCGCGGGGGTGGGTACCCGCGGTGATACCGCGTTTGCCGAGTACGGGCTGCGCATGGCCTATCACGACCTCAATGACAACGCCGAGGGCTTTCCGCTGGGCGCGCAGATCGAGATCCTGGGCTTGAAAGTGCGTCAGTACGAAGGCAATGACTGGCAATTGCAGCAGTTGGACCTGGCAACGATCCGCTCGCTGACGCCGCGCAACGAGCTGTTGCAGCCCCTGTCCTGGCAGGTGACCGGCGGCCTGGAACGGGTGCTGCGCAAGCATGGCGACGAGAATCTGGTGTCCCACGTCAACGGCGGTGCCGGCGGTACATGGCAGCTGAGCGAGCACCTGCTGGGCTTTGCCCTTGGCACGGCGCGGGTGGAACACAACAATGACTTTGCCCAGTTCGTCACACCGGCGGCGGGTTTCAACAGCGGTGTGCTGTGGAAGAACGCCTTGGGTAATTTCAGCCTGGAGGGCAAGGGTGACTACTTCACCAATGGCGAAGTGCGCCGCAGCCTGAGTCTGAATCAGCAGTGGGAAATTTCTCGCAACCTGGGGTTGCGCCTGAGCGCCCAGCGCGAGTTCAGCCATTTGAGCTCGCCGCGCAACGAAGTCATGCTCGAGGTGAAGTGGTACCACTACTGATCGGTTATGAACGCAGCTGCAATCTTCAGCGATCTCGCGGCCCCGCTCGATTCAGCTGAACCGGTTGAATACGGCTTATGCAACTCTGATGCGGTTTTGCGGCCCAATCTTCTACAAGCATCCGTTCTTGTAGGAGTAGGGCTTGACCGCGATCCTCGTACAGCCTCTCGGTTGGCACATCTCGGCTCCCCTACAGCAAGCTGGGCGAGTTGTACCGCCCCTCAAGGGAGGAAGACCATGAGCCGCGCATTCGTGAATGAAGACCAGGCCGCCGAACAGGCGAGCCAACCCGTGGAGCGACTGATCAGTACGCAGCCCAACTACGTGACCGCCAGTGGCCTGGCCCAGTTGCAGGCGCGTGTCGCTGAAGTGCAGATACTGCAGGCCGAGCAAATGGCGATGGGTGAGCGTGCCGACCGTCAGCGTGTGGCTGACCTGAGCCGGGACATGCGCTACTACCAGCACCGCCTGCAACATGCCCAAGTGGTGGCACCGGTTACCTCGACCGCCAAGGTACAGATCGGCAGCTGGGTGACCTTTGCCGACGACCAGGGTGCCGAGCAGCGCGTGTGTCTGGTTGGCGAAGACCAGGCGGACGCCGGTGTTGGCCTGATCAACTGGGCGTCGCCGCTGGGTCGCGCGTTGCTGGGCGCGGAAGTCGGTGAAGAGCGTGTATGGCGTCGGCCTGCGGGTGACCTGACCGTGGAAGTCACGGGCATCCAGACGGGCCCTTGAGCGACACACCGGCGCCGTTCTCCAGCCTACATCCCCTGCACCGCACAAAAAAATGGGGCCCTGCAAAGAGGGCCCCATTTTTCATTCACGCCAGCTTCTTGTGACGAACCCGGTGCGGCTGGGCAGCCGCTTCACCCAGGCGCTTCTTGCGATCGGCTTCGTACTCGGTGTAGTTGCCTTCGAAGAACACGGCCTGGGAGTCGTCCTCGTAGGCGAGGATGTGCGTGGCCACGCGGTCGAGGAACCAGCGATCGTGAGAGATCACGATGGCCGCGCCAGGGAAGTCGAGCAGGGCTTCTTCGAGCGAACGCAGGGTTTCCACGTCGAGGTCGTTGGACGGTTCGTCGAGCAGCAGGACGTTACCGCCCTCCTTCAGCGTCAGCGCCAGGTGCAGGCGACCGCGTTCACCACCAGAGAGGTCCTTGACGAACTTCTGCTGGTCGCCGCCCTTGAAGTTGAAGCGGCCTACGTAGGTGCGTGACGGAATTTCGTAGTTGCCGATGCGGATATTGTCCGAACCGTCGGAGACCTGCTGGAACACGGTCTTGCTGCCGTCCAGGTCGTCGCGGCTTTGATCCACGCACGCCAGCTGCACGGTTTCGCCCACTTCGATGCTGCCCGAATCCGGCTGTTCCTTGCCCATGAGCATGCGGAACAGGGTGGATTTACCGGCACCGTTGCCGCCAATCACGCCGACGATGGCGCCTTTGGGCATGGCGAACGACAGGTTGTCGATCAGCACGCGGTCGCCGTAGCCCTTGGTGACGTTCTTGAATTCGATGACCTTGTCACCCAGGCGCGGACCGGCCGGAATGTAGATTTCGTTGGTTTCCGAACGCTTCTGGAATTCCTGCGACTGCATTTCCTCGAAGCGCTGCAGGCGGGCCTTGGATTTCGACTGGCGGGCCTTGGCGCCTTTGCGCACCCACTCCAGTTCTTCTTTCATGGCTTTTTCGTGGGCCGACTGCTGCTTGGATTCGGCCGCCAGGCGATCGGACTTGGCTTCGAGCCAACCAGAGTAGTTGCCCTCGTACGGAATGCCGGCGCCGCGGTCGAGCTCCAGGATCCAGCCGGCGACGTTGTCGAGGAAGTAACGGTCGTGGGTGATCGCGACCACGGTGCCGGGGAAGTCGTGCAGGAAGTGCTCCAGCCAGGCGACGGAGTCGGCATCCAGGTGGTTGGTCGGTTCGTCGAGCAGCAGCATGTCGGGGGCCGAAAGCAGCAGGCGGCACAGGGCCACGCGGCGTTTCTCACCACCGGACAGGTGCTCGATCTTGGCATCCCAGGCCGGCAGGCGCAGAGCGTCGGCAGCGACCTCCAGTTGCCGTTCCAGGTTGTGGCCGTCGCTGGCCTGGAGGATGGACTCGAGCTTGGCCTGTTCGGCGGCCAGCTTGTCGAAGTCGGCGTCCGGTTCGGCATAGGCGGCATAGACCTCGTCCAGGCGGGCCTGGGCGTCCTTGATCACGCTGACCGCTTCCTCGACCACTTCGCGCACGGTCTTGGTCGGGTCGAGCTGTGGTTCCTGAGGCAGGTAGCCAACGTTGAGCTCGGGCATCGGGCGGGCTTCGCCGTCGAATTCCTTGTCGACACCAGCCATGATTTTCAGCAAGGTGGATTTGCCCGAGCCGTTCAGGCCGAGCACGCCGATCTTGGCGCCGGGGAAAAAGGACAGCGAAATGTTCTTGAGGATTTCCCGCTTCGGCGGAACGACTTTGCTCAGCCGATGCATGGTGTAGACGTATTGAGCCATGGAATGAACCTGGATAAAGAAGGTGCGAGATAGAGGATGGAAGCTTGGGCCCCCGCAAGGTGTTCAAAGCTACCGGAATGCGGGAGTCAGGGCAAACCAGGGCGCGTCCGGTGACGCGGTGTGCCAGGCGGATCGCGGTGGGCCCGACGCGGCTTGCACCGCTGCTACGGGATTGCGGCGCCTGTAGCAGCGGCGCGAGCCGCGTCGGCGGTAAACGCGGTGCGCCAGGCGGATCGCGGTGTGAACGAACGTCCGGAAGCGACACGAGCGCTGTAGCAGCGGCGCGAGCCGCGTCGGCGGTGGGTGCGGCGTGTCAGGCGCAGCACGGTGGTTTTACGCTGCGCTAGCCGGCCTTGGGCGCTAGCGCTTATAGTGCGAGGTGTAACACGCATGATTCACGTGCCCTTTGGTTGGGCCCGCGCCTATGCCTGCCCCCGACTGTCATATCGCAGGATTTCAGTTTGACCAATTTCAATCAGCCGTCCTCCTTGCGCCCGCCTGTCCAAGGGTCAGGTACGCCGCTGCACGGTTCGTTGAAAGGCGCGCTGGCATTCGTGGTTTTGATGTTGCTGATGCTGTTGTTCTGGCAGCTGCTCGACCAGTTCCAGCGCACCCAGGCCGACCAGCGCCAGCACAGCATCGACTACAGCGCGGACCTGGCCGATCACGTCAATCTGAACATGGCGCTCAATGCGCAGATCGCGCTGAACCAGTTGCTCACGACTCAGCCCTTCCCCAGCGCGCGGGAACGGGCCGAAACGCTCACTCGCGTCCGCCGCTCGGTGCCGGAACTGCAAAGCCTGGCCTGGCTCAGCGGCGATGCCCGAGTCATCGCCGACACCCTACCGGACGCCACTGACGCGCCGTTCATTGCCCTGCTGACAGGTCGCCTGGATGGCGACAGCCACTACTACACCAACAACACAGCCGCAGACCTGGTCTATCTGCTGATCCGCCAGCCTGGCGAAAACACCAACGGCTATTGGCTGCTGCGCATGAGCCCTACCGTCATCAGCCGCCTCATCCACCAGGTCGAGCGCGAGGAGAACCCCAGCTGGGTCCTGGAAAATCACGCGAACAAGCACATCATCGGCCGCGCCGGCCCAGCCCCGCTCACCGCCTCGGAACTGAGCGCCACCGAGCTTGCGCAGAGTGTACTGGTGACCCCGCTGAGCCATAGCGACTGGCAATTGCGCAGCTTGTTCGACGCCAGACAGGCGCGCCTGGCGCTCCTGCCGCCGCTGGTGGGCAAATGCCTGCTGGGCCTTCTGGTGTCGCTGGTGCCATTGCTTGCGCTGCTGGGCATGCGCCGCCGCCAGCGCGAGCTCAACGAAGAGCGTCGCCGCTATCAGGACATCTTCGAAGGCGCCGGAGTGGCGCTGTGCGTGCTCGACCTGTCGGGCGTCTTGGCGTTCTTCGAGCGGGTCGGGCGCAACGGGCACACCGACTCTGCACAGTGGCTGCAGGACAACCCAACCAAGCGCCTCGACCTGCTGCAGGCACTGCGCATCACCGAAGTGAACCAGGTTGCCTTGCGGGTGCTGCAGGTGGACACCGGCGAACAGGCGTGGCGCAAGCTCATCGAAGGCGGCTCGGCCACCGGCATCGGCCACCGTCTGATCGCTGCGCTGCTGGAGCGCCAACAGCAATTGGAACAGGAAATCCGCCTGGTCAACCAGCAGGGCCAGGACCAGTACCTGTGGCTGACCGTGCGCTTTCCCGAGCACCCGGAGGACTACCGCGCGGTGATTCTCAGCATCACCGACATCACCAGCCACAGGACGGCGAGCGAATCGCTGCGCCAGAGCGAAAAGCGCCACCGCATGCTCGCCGAGAGCATCAGCGACGTGATCTTCTCGACCAACAACCGTTTGGAACTGAACTACGTCAGCCCTTCGGTGCAGAGCGTGCTGGGCTACGAAGCAGACTGGGTGCTGGAGCACGGTTGGCAGGGCATGCTGGCCAATCCCGCACAGATGACGGGGATCAATGCGCTGCTGACGCAGGTCCGTCGGGCGTTGCATGTGCCGGCCGAGCTGGCCGCGCTGCGCAGCGATCTCAAGACCCAGGTCTTCATGTTCGACTGCATGCGCAACGATGGCCGCAAGATTCCCATCGAGCTGCGTCTGGTGTTGATCTGGGATGCGCAAGGGGCTCTGGAAGGCATGCTGGGCGTGGGTCGCGACATCAGCCAGCAGCGCCGCGCGGAGAAGGACCTGCGCATGGCTGCCACGGTGTTCGAACATTCGACGTCGGCGATTCTCATCACCGACCCGGCGGGCTATATCGTCCAGGCCAACGAAGCCTTCAGCCGCGTCAGCGGTTATGCGGTAACCCAGGTGCTGGACCAACTGCCCAACATGCTGACCGTGGATAACCAGCAGGAAGCCCACCTGCGCTATGTGCTCAAGCAACTGCAACTGCGCGGCACCTGGGAAGGCGAGGTCTGGCTCAAGCGGCGCAATGGCGAGCACTACCCGGCCTGGGTCGGCATCACCGCGGTACTCGATGACGAAGGCGATCTGGCCAGCTACGTGTGCTTCTTCAGCGACATCAGCGAGCGCAAGGCCAGCGAACAGCGTATTCATCGCCTGGCCTACTACGATGCCCTGACCCACCTGCCCAACCGCACGCTGTTTCAGGACCGCCTGTACAACGCCCTGCAACAGGCCGAACGCCAGCAGTCGTGGGTGGTGCTGATGTTCCTCGACCTTGACCGCTTCAAGCCGATCAACGATTCGCTCGGCCACGCCGCCGGCGACCGCATGCTCAAGGACATGGCCACGCGCCTGCTGGGTTGCGTCGACGACGATGACACCGTGGCGCGCATGGGCGGCGACGAATTCACCCTGCTGCTGCAACCCCGCGCGACCCGTGAGCTGGCCTTGAACCAGGCCATCCATGTGGCGGAGCAGATTCTCGGCAGCCTGGTCAAACCGTTCGTGCTCGAAGGCCGCGAGTTCTTCGTCACAGCGAGCGTGGGCATTGCCTTGAGCCCCCAGGATGGCGGCGAGCTCAGCCAATTGATGAAGAACGCCGACACCGCGATGTACCACGCCAAGGAGCGCGGCAAGAACAATTTCCAGTTCTATCAGGCCGACATGAACGCTACGGCGCTGGAACGTCTGGAGCTGGAAAGCGACTTGCGCCATGCCCTGGAGCAAGAAGAATTCGTGCTGTACTACCAGCCGCAGTTCAGCGGCGACGGCAAGCGTCTGACCGGTGCCGAGGCGCTGTTGCGCTGGAACCATCCACGGCGCGGCCTGGTGCCGCCTGGCGAGTTCATTCCGGTGCTCGAGGAGCTCGGTCTGGTGGTGGACGTCGGCGACTGGGTGCTGGCCGAGGCGTGCCGTCAGCTCAAGGCTTGGCACTTGGCCAAGGTACGGGTGCCCAAGGTGTCGGTGAACATCTCCGCGCGGCAGTTCGCCGACGGCCAGCTGGGCAATCGGATTGCCCGAATGCTGGAACGTATCGGCCTGCCACCGGCGTGCCTGGAGCTCGAGCTGACCGAGAGCATCCTGATGCGCGAGGTCAACGAGGCCATGGTGATCCTCGATATCTTGAAGAACCTCGGCCTGAGCATCGCCATCGACGATTTCGGTACTGGCTACTCGTCGCTCAACTACCTCAAGCAATTCCCCATCGACGTGCTGAAGATCGACCGTACCTTCGTCGACGGTCTGCCCTCCGGCGAGCAGGATGCGCAGATCGCCCGGGCCATCATTGCCATGGCGCACAGCCTCAATCTGTCGGTGATCGCCGAAGGCGTGGAAACCCACGAGCAGCTGGAGTTTCTGCGCGAGCATGGCTGCGACGAGGTTCAGGGCTACCTGTTCGGCCGACCGATGCAGGCTCATCGCTTCGAGTCGCAGTTCAGTAACGACGCGCTGTTCCTGTTTCAGTGACCCCCGCTTGTGGGAACGGTCGGTGGCCGCGAAGGGCGCCCTGCGGTAGATCAGTGGAACCGCGGCGTGGCTTTCGCGGCCAATGACCGCTCCTACGGTGTGCCGGGGTGCCGGGGTGCCGGGGTGCCGGGGTGCCGGGGTGCCGGTGGACATGAGGCCTGCTTGTTCACGCAGTGACTGCCTTTCATATGCCAGACAAAAGCCGATGGGGTAGAATGCTCGCCTTTCCCAACATCCCGATCCTTGAGGACCGCCATGTTCAGCCGTAGCCAGACACTCGCCAAGTACGATGCCGATCTCTTTGCCGCCATGGAGCAAGAAGCCCTGCGTCAGGAAGAGCACATCGAGCTGATCGCCTCGGAAAACTACACCAGCCCCGCTGTCATGGAAGCCCAGGGCTCGGTGCTGACCAACAAGTACGCCGAAGGCTATCCGGGCAAGCGTTACTACGGTGGCTGCGAGTACGTCGACGTGGTCGAGCAACTGGCCATCGATCGCGCCAAGGAACTGTTCGGCGCCGACTACGCCAACGTCCAGCCGCATGCCGGCTCTCAGGCCAACAGCGCGGTGTACCTGGCTCTGCTGCAGGCAGGCGACACCATCCTGGGCATGAGCCTGGCCCACGGCGGTCACCTGACCCACGGCGCCAGCGTTTCGTCGTCGGGCAAGTTGTACAACGCCGTTCAGTACGGTATCGATGCCCAAGGCCTGATCGACTACGACGAAGTCGAGCGCCTGGCCGTCGAGCACAAGCCGAAGATGATCGTGGCCGGTTTCTCCGCCTACTCGCAGATCCTCGACTTCCCACGCTTCCGTGAGATCGCCGACAAGGTCGGTGCCTATCTGTTCGTCGATATGGCCCATGTGGCAGGCCTGGTTGCCGCTGGCGTGTACCCGAACCCGGTGCCGTTCGCCGACGTGGTCACCACCACCACCCACAAGACCCTGCGCGGTCCGCGTGGCGGTTTGATCCTGGCGCGTGCCAACGCCGAGATCGAGAAGAAGCTCAACTCGGCGGTCTTCCCGGGCGCCCAGGGCGGCCCGCTGGAGCACGTCATCGCTGCCAAGGCCGTGTGTTTCAAGGAAGCGCTGCAGCCTGAATTCAAGACCTACCAGCAACAGGTCGTGAAGAACGCCAAGGCAATGGCCAAGGTGTTCATCGACCGTGGTTTCGACGTGGTGTCCGGTGGTACCGAGAACCATCTGTTCCTGCTGTCGCTGATCAAGCAGGACATTTCCGGCAAAGACGCCGATGCCGCGCTGGGCAAGGCATTCATCACCGTCAACAAGAACTCGGTGCCGAATGACCCACGCTCGCCGTTCGTCACCTCGGGCCTGCGCTTCGGTACGCCTGCAGTGACCACTCGCGGTTTCAAGGAAGCCGAGTGCCAGGAGCTGGCCGGCTGGATCTGCGACATTCTGGCTGACCTGAACAACGACGCGGTGATCGAAGCCGTGCGCGAGAAGGTCAAGGCCATCTGCGCGAAGCTGCCGGTGTATGCCGACTGATAGCTGTGCCTTGATATGAAAAAGCCCGGCTCATTGAGTCGGGCTTTTTTATGTATCAGGGCCGGCCTTATCGCGGGCAGAGCCCGCGATAAGGCCGGCACAGGCTTTAGAGGGTTTCGAATCCGGCGCGGATCTTGGCTTCGGGTAGATCATCGGCGATGAACACCATCACGCTTTCGCGTACCTCCCCCTCGGCCCATTCGGTGTCCCAGTCGAAGCCGTAGAGTTTCAGCACGCCCTGGAACACCAGGCGTCGATCTTCCCCAGCGATATTCAAAACGCCCTTGTAGCGCAGAAGTTGTTTGCCGTGCTCTTCCAGCAGTTCATTCATGAAAGTACTGAGCCGATCGATGTCCAGCGGCTTGTCGGTGCGCAGCACCAGGCTGGCGATGCGGTCGACGCTGGGCCCCTGGTTGACCGGGCGCAACGCCAGCCCTGCATTGAGATTGAAGCCCCGCACATCGAGCAGTTCTGCCAGGTCGATACGCCCATGTTCGATGACTCGGATCGGGGCCCGACGGTTGATGCGGGTCAGGCGCTCGCTCAGTTCTTCCAGCACCGTCGGTGGCACCAGATCGGTCTTGCTGATCAACAGGCGATCGGCGAACCCGACCTGCGCCTGAGCGATGGTCTGGGCCAGATGAATGCCGGCATGGGCAGCGTCGACCAAGGTCAGGATGCCATCCAGGATGTAGCGCTCGCGCAGCTCTTCATCGATGAAAAAGGTCTGCGCGACGGGCGCTGGGTCGGCCAGGCCAGTGCACTCGATGACCAGTCGATCGAAGGCGATCTCGCCACTGTCCAGGCGTTCGAGCAACAGGTACAGCGCCTTGGTCAGGTCGGTGTGGATGGTGCAGCAGACGCAGCCGTTGGCCAGCGTCATGATTTGCACCGGCTCGTCGCCCAGCAGCTGGGTATCAATGCCGGCGTCACTGAATTCGTTCTCGATCACGGCGATCTTCAAGCCATGTTCGGCCTTGAGCATGTGGCGCAGCAAGGTGGTCTTGCCGGCGCCGAGAAAGCCGCTGAGGATGGTGACGGGAATCGGGGGGGCGGCTTCGGACAAGTTTGTTGGCTCCGGAATCATTTAAATGCAAATGGCCTCTTCGCGGCCACTGGCCGCTCCTACAGGGATAATCGATCACTTGTAGGAGCGGCCAGTGGCCGCGAAAGGGCCATCACTCACGACACATCACTACGAGATGGCATGCCTCAACAACACTTGGGCCCACCCTTGCCGCCGTATCTGGCCTCCTGGCGTTCGCGGAAGAACGCCTGGTAATCCATCATCGGCTTGTCCGGGTGCTTGGTCTGCATGTGTTCGACATAGTTGTCGTAGTCCGGCATGCCCACCATCAGGCGTGCCGCCTGGCCCAGGTATTTTCCCAACTTGCTCAAGTCATTGAACATGGCGGCAGCCCTCGATCATCACGCATTGGGGAACGGCTGGAACGGTGCTTCCTTGTCGGTACGTTCCTTCTTGCCCCAGGCGGCGACGCCGACCTTCAAGGCGAAGAACAGGATGCTGAAGACCACCAGCAGGAACAGTACGGTCAGGGTTGCGTTGGTGTAGGCATTGAAGATCACGTGCTGCATCTGCTCGACGCTCTTGGCCGGTGCAATGACCTGGCCCTGGGCCAATGCGTCGCTGTACTTCTTGGCCAGCGCCAGGAAGCCAACTGCGGGGTTGGCGTCGAACAGCTTGATGAAGCCTGCAGTGGTGGTG
Source organism: Pseudomonas sp. CFBP 13602 (assembly GCF_014842725.1). NCBI lineage: Bacteria > Pseudomonadati > Pseudomonadota > Gammaproteobacteria > Pseudomonadales > Pseudomonadaceae > Pseudomonas > Pseudomonas sp. CFBP 13602. Next base: position 314,266 of record NZ_JACYVT010000003.1, read on the forward strand.
CAGATCAGCAGCCACACGGCCGGCAGCATGGTGACCCAGATGTAACGCTGACGCTTCATCTTGATCAGCACGACGGTCGCGAGCATGAGGGCAATACCGGCCAGCATCTGGTTGGAGATGCCGAACAGCGGCCACAGGGTATTGATACCTCCCAGCGGATCGATCACGCCCTGGTACAGCAACCAGCCCCACAGGGCCACGCAACCGGCAGTGGCGATGACGTTGGCGGTCCACGACTCGGTGCGTTTGAGCGCCGGGACGAACGAGCCGAGCAGGTCCTGCAGCATGAAACGCCCGGCACGGGTGCCGGCATCCACGGCGGTCAGGATGAACAACGCCTCGAACAGGATTGCGAAGTGGTACCAGAAAGCCATGGTGTTTTCGCCCGGCAGCACCGAGTGCAGGATCTGCGCGATACCCACGGCCAGGGTCGGTGCACCGCCGGCACGCGCCAGGATGGTGGTTTCGCCGATGTCATGGGCCACCGCCTGCAGCGCTTCCGGGGTAATGGCAAAGCCCCAGCTGCTGACCGCCGTTGCCACTGCGACCACATCGGTACCGACCACTGCGGCCGGGCTGTTCATGGCGAAGTACACGCCCGGTTCGATGACCGAAGCGGCAACCATGGCCATGATCGCCACGAACGATTCCATCAACATGGCACCGTAGCCGATGTAGCGGGCGTTGGTTTCGTTGTCCAGCAGCTTGGGCGTGGTGCCCGAGGAGATCAGCGCATGGAAACCGGACACCGCGCCGCAGGCGATGGTGATGAACAGGAACGGGAACAGACCGCCCTTCCATACCGGGCCGGTGCCGTCGGTGAACTGGGTCAGCGCGGGCATCTTCAGTTCAGGCATGGTCACCAGAATACCGATGGCCAGGGCGATGATGGTACCGATCTTGAGGAAGGTGGACAGGTAGTCGCGCGGTGCCAGGATCAGCCACACGGGCAGCACGGCTGCGACGAAGCCATAGCCCACCAGCATCCAGGTGATCTGAATGCCGGAGAAGGTGAAGGCCTTGGCCCAGACCGGGTCGGCCGCCACCTGGCCACCCAGCCAGATCGAGAGCAACAGCAGAAATACACCGATGATGGAGATTTCACCGATGCGGCCCGGGCGGATGTAGCGCATGTACACGCCCATGAACATGGCGATGGGGATAGTGGCCATGACCGTGAAGATGCCCCACGGGCTTTCGGCAAGTGCCTTGACCACGATCAGCGCCAGCACCGCGAGGATGATGATCATGATCAGGAAGCAACCGAACAGGGCGATGGTGCCGGGGATGCGGCCCATTTCCTCGCGCACCATGTCGCCCAGCGAGCGGCCGTTGCGGCGGGTGGACAGGAACAGCACCATGAAATCCTGCACGGCGCCGGCCAGGACCACGCCTGCGATCAGCCACAGTGTGCCGGGCAGATAGCCCATCTGCGCGGCCAGCACCGGCCCGACCAGAGGGCCAGCACCGGCAATGGCTGCGAAGTGGTGGCCGAAGAGAATGTGCTTGTTGGTCGGTACGTAGTCCAGACCGTCGTTGTTGAGCACCGCGGGCGTGGCCCGGCGCGAGTCCAACTGCATGACGTGGTTGGCGATGAACAGGCTGTAGTAGCGGTAGGCGACCAGGTAGATGGCCACTGCCGCGACGACGATCCATAACGCATTGATTGCTTCACCGCGGCGAAGTGCAACGACGCCCAGGGCACAGGCACCAATGATCGCCACGATCAGCCACGGAACGTGGCGGAACGCACTGCTATTATTCTTCATATTATTGTTTCCAGCTCAGTGGATGAGTGTCAGCCTTATCGAGTCTAGCGATTTTTTGCTCGATGGCCATCCCCACGTTGGTCTAGAGCGGTGCGGGGCGTGAGGCAGGGACGAATCGGAACACCTGCAGCCTGTGTGGGTCGCACTTAAGGTGTCCAAAGCGAGTTGACCCATGCCCAAGCCACCTGCCCAAGCCGTCCTGCCGCCACCGTTGCTGTATCTGGCGTTCATCGCGGTGGCCATGGCCCTGAGCTATGCGCTGCCCATTGCGTTGCCGGTCAACAGCTGGACCGCCGCCACGGCGGCGGCCTTGATCATCCTCGGCCAGAGCCTCTCCTTCTGGGCCATGTTGCGTTTCAAGCGCCAACACACGGCAACCAGCAATTTCGACGCCCCCCACGAGTTGCTGCGCGACGGCCCGTTCGCGCTGTCGCGCAACCCGATCAATGTGGGTGACACCCTTGCCTATGTCGCGCTGTCGTTGCTTATGGGCAGCCTGTGGCCATGGCTGTTGCTGCCGGTGTTGTTGTACCTGATGAACTGGCTGGTGATCAGGCCTGACGAAATCCAGCTGGAAGGGCTGTTTGGCGAGACTTATCGCCAGTATTGTCGACGGGTTCGCCGCTGGCTTTGAGTCACTGCGCTATAGTCCAGCAAAACTGGAGAACCCGATCATGACGCAAACCCATACCGAGCGCCGGCGCTTCAAGCGCATCGCCTTCGATGCCAAGACCGAACTGCGCCAAGGCACCGAGCGCTGGCCGGTGAAGCTGCTCGATCTGTCATTGAAGGGGCTGTTGATCGAAAAGCCGTCGCCCTGGCTGGGTGATGCCAGCCAACCCTTCAATGTGGATGTGAAGCTGGGGCCGCAGGAAGATGTGGTGATGGAGGTCAAGCTGGCCCATGACGATCATGGGCAGCTGGGTTTCGTGTGCACCCATATTGGTCTGGATTCGATCAGCCATCTGCGTCGGTTGATCGAACTCAATCTGGGCGACCCCGAGGAGCTGGAGCGGGAGCTGGAGGCTTTGTTGGAGGTTTGAGGACGGCAGCGGGGCCTTCGCGGGCAGAGCCCGCTCCCACAGGGGTGAAGTGCACTGTGGGAGCGGGCTCTGCCCACGAAAAAAGCAATGGGGTGTGCCTGATGAAGCGCGGTGAGGCCTTCGCGGCCGATGACCGCTCCCACTGGGGTGAAGTGCTCTGTGGGAGCGGGCTCTGCCCGCGAAAAGGGCGACGCGGAGTGTCTGATTGCCCCCGCTCCTGCGCAAGGCTAGACCAGGTGGGCGGGCAGCCCCCACTGGGCGGGGTCGAAGCCCAGCAGGCTTTGCAGGCGATCGTCGGCGTGGTGATAGCGTTCTGGCGCCATGGCGGCATCCGGCACGGCCACGGCGAACATGCCGGCAGCCTTGGCGGCGGTGACGCCGAAGGGCGAATCCTCGAACACCAGACAATCCTTGGGCTCCACCCCCAGACGCCTGGCCGCGACCAGGAAAATATCCGGCGCAGGCTTGGCCGCACCCACCTCTGGGTCATCGGCAGTGACAACCGTGTCGAACAGCGCAAACCACTCCTGATGCAGGGTGGTTTTCATCGCAAAGTGCCCGCGAGACGAACTGGTACCTACGGCGATCGGAATGTTGTGCGCCTTCAAATGCCGCACCAGCGCCTCGGCCCCGGCCATGGCCTGCGCGTGGGGAAAGCGCTCGGCCATCAGCGGCGCGCGCGCTTCGATGAATTCAGCGGGCGTCAGCGGCAGGCCCAATGTCTCGACGATATAGGTCGACAGGTCAGTGGCACCCAGGCCGATGGTGTTCTGCTTGATACTCCAGTCGAAGACCTTGCCGTAACGCTCGGCAATCATCTGCGTGACTTCGGTGTAGATGCCTTCGGTGTTCAGCAGCAAGCCATCCATGTCGAAGATGACAGCCTTGACGGGGCCCATGCCCGGCACTGCAGTATTCATAGGGCGCGCTCCATGGTCGGTGAGAGGACCTCAGAGTACGGGGCGCGCCGGGGGTTGAGCAAGTTTGCATGGCAGTGCGGGCGCCTGCGCCAGGCGCCCGCACTGCAGTGGATCACGGTACCGACAGCGTGCGAATCATCGACAAGGTCAGATACAGCCGCGGCGCGATGCTGTCCAGTTCGATGTATTCGTCGTCGGCATGCAACCCCGCCCCAACCACGCCCATGGTTTCCAGCACTGCTGGCTTGTCGCTGCCGGGCACGTAGGCATAGCCGGCATCGGTACCGAAGCGCATGGCGATCGGCTCGATGGATTTGTCGATGGCGGCATAGGCTTTCTGCGCCACGCCGGCCAGTTGTTCAGAACCACTGTTCTTGGCCAGCGGTGGGCGGCCCTTCTCCAGGCGCAGGCTGACTTGAGTGTCGTCGATCAATTGCTTGCGGATCAGACGCTGGCCTTGCGCAAGCACGCGGTCGGTTTCCTCGATGTCCGAGTAGCGCATGTCGGCTTCAGCTGTTGCAAGGGCCGGGATGATGTTGCGCTTCTCGCCTGCCTTGGCCATGGTCCAGTTCACGGTGGTGCCCTTGTCGGGATCGCCCAGGTCCTTGAGCTGGACCAACTGGTGGGCCAGTTCGGTGAGCGCGTTGCGGCCCTCTTCGGGCGCGGAGCCGGCGTGGGACGAGCGCCCTTTGACTTCCAGGACCAAGCCGTTGATACCGTTGGTGGCAGTGGTCACTGCGTCCTTGTTCGGCGGCTCGTAGGAAAAGACGTAATCGTTCTGGGCAGCCAGTTCGGCGATGATTTTCTTCGAGCCGGCCGAGCCCATTTCCTCGTCCGGGTTGAACAGCACAGTGAGCGTGCCGTAGCCGTCGAAGCCTTGGGCCTTGAGCAGTTTCAACGCGTGCAGGATCATCGCCACGCCGCCTTTGGCATCGGCCACGCCAGGGCCATAAGCGCGTGCTTCGTCGGTGCGGAACGGACGCTTGGCCGCAGTGCCGGGCAGGAAGACCGTGTCGTAGTGGACCATGAGCAGGAAGTTCTTGCTGCCGCTGCCCTTGAAGATGCCGACAATGTTGTCGCCCACCGACGGCGTGGCCGGGGTGGTCTGGACCGTGGCACCCAGCTCCTTGAGGCGCTTGACCAGCAGCGCGCTGACCGTGGCCAGGCCTTTTTCCTGGCCGGTGCCCGTGTCTACCGAGACCAGTTCCTTGACCGTTTCCAGGTAGCTGGGTTGTTCGGCCTGGGCCTGTTTGTAGAGATCGGCGGCAGGCAGTTCGGCAGCCTGCGTCGACAGCGAAAACAGGCAGGCTGCAGCGATTGCGGTGACGCGTGAAGGTCGAACGGGCATAGGTCGGGAGCCTCGGGCGGTTGTGGTTTTTGTAGGCAGGATTGGCCTCTTCGCGGGCAGAGACCCGCTCCCACAATGGAACAGCGGGAGCGTCTACGCCGATAGGGCAAGTCCTGACACCCAACAACCTTAGCCTACTGCAGCGTTCGTGCTACTCGAACAAGGCATCCAGCGCTTGTTCCAGACGCGTCACGGCAATGACCTGCAAGCCTGGCGGCGCTTCCTTAGGCGCGTTGGCCTTGGGCACGATGGCGCGCTTGAAGCCATGCTTGGCCGCTTCCTTGAGCCGTTCCTGACCACTGGGAACCGGGCGCACCTCGCCGGACAGGCCGACTTCGCCGAACACCAGCAAGTCGTGCGGCAGCGGACGGTTGCGCAGGCTGGACATGATTGCCGCGAGCAACGCCAGGTCGGAAGCGGTTTCCAGCACTTTCACGCCGCCGACCACGTTGAGGAACACGTCTTGGTCATGGGTGGGGATGCCGCCATGCCGATGCAGTACTGCCAGCAGCATGGCCAGGCGGTTCTGGTCCAGGCCCAGGGTGACCCGGCGCGGGTTGGACAGGTGGCTGTCGTCGACCAGCGCCTGCACTTCCACCAGCATGGGCCGGGTGCCTTCCCAGGTGGCCATGACGACACTGCCGGGGACTTCTTCCTGGGCGCGGGTGAGAAAGATCGCCGACGGGTTGGAGACTTCTTTCAAGCCCTTGTCGGTCATGCCGAACACGCCCAGCTCGTTGATCGCGCCGAAGCGGTTCTTCACGGCCCGCAACAAGCGCAGGCGGCCATCGGATTCGCCTTCGAAGTACAGCACGGTATCGACCATGTGCTCGAGCACGCGGGGGCCTGCCAGGGCGCCTTCCTTGGTCACGTGGCCAACCAGAAAGATGGCCGTGCCACTCTGTTTGGCGTAACGCACCAGCAGCGCGGCGCTTTCGCGCACCTGCGACACGCCGCCGGGCGCGGACTGCAGGTTTTCGGTGAAGATGGTCTGGATCGAGTCGATCACCATGACTTTGGGCTGCTCGACCTTGGCGGTGGCGATGATGGTTTCGATGCAGGTCTCGGTCATGACCTTGAGTTTGTCCTGGGGCAGGCCCAGGCGTCGCGCGCGCATGGCCACCTGTTGCTGCGATTCTTCGCCGGTGACGTACAGCGCGGGCATGCGCATGGCGATGTTGCACAGGGTCTGCAGCAGGATGGTGGATTTGCCGATGCCGGGGTCGCCGCCGATCAGCACCACCGAGCCGTCGACCAGGCCGCCGCCGAGCACGCGGTCCAGTTCGGCGGATGCAGTCGAGAAGCGCGGGATCTCTTCGATGCTGACTTCGGCCAGGGTCTTGAGTTGCGCCTGCTGCCCTGTCCAGCCGGTGCGGCCACTGGGCGGTGCGGCAGCGCCGCTTTCGATGACGGTCTCCACCAGGGTGTTCCAGGCACCGCACTCGCCGCACTGGCCTGCCCATTTGGGAAACGTGGCACCGCACTCGGTGCAGCCGTACATGCGCTTTGCCTTGGCCATGAAAATTCCTGTTCGAAAAGTGCGTTCATGATAATCGAGCGCGCTGGAATAGTGGGCAAATCAAGCCCTTGCAGCGCTGAAAAGCGTCTAGTCTGTACTTTGACAAAACTTCTAGGGCGCAGTTGGGTCCCTTGCAGCAGGCATGGAAAATGAAGCATCTCGCTGATTTGGAATGCGTTGACCAACCTCATCTGTAATAAGGAATAACCTCATGAGCGTGCTAAGTGAATTCAAGGCCTTTGCGGTCAAAGGCAATGTAGTCGACATGGCCGTTGGTATCATCATCGGTGCAGCGTTCGGCAAGATCGTTTCATCCTTCGTTGGCGATGTGATCATGCCGCCGCTCGGGTTGCTGATCGGGGGCGTGGATTTCAGCGACCTGGCCATTACCCTGCGCGCCGCGGTTGGCGATGCGCCGGCGGTGGTGCTGGCCTATGGCAAGTTCATCCAGACGGTCATCGACTTCATCATCGTGGCGTTCGCCATCTTCATGGGCGTGAAGGCCATCAATCGCCTGCGTCACCAGGAAGAAAAGAAGCCTGCAGCGCCGGCTGCGCCAACCAAGGAAGAGCTGCTGCTGGGCGAAATCCGTGACCTGCTCAAGGAGCAGAACGGCAAGGGCACCGTGGTCACCACTGCGCCAACGCCCGGGCCGCATATCTGATACCGCGGTGCTGCCTTCGTGGCCGATGACCGCTCCTACGGGTGGGCCGGGGTGGGCACTGATCCACTGTAGGAGCGGTCTGTGGCCGCGAAAGGTTGATGCGGTGAGCCAGGTACAGCGCGGTGAGCCCTTCGCGGCCGATGACCGCTCCTACGGGTGGGCCGGGGTGGGCACTGATCCACTGTAGGAGCGGTCTGTGGCCGCGAAAGGTTGATGCGGTGAGCCAGGCACAGCGCAGTGCTGCCTTCGCGGCCGATGACCGCTCCTACGGATGGAAGCTGCTGCAGGAGCGGTCATTGGTTCGCGAGTGGTTGATGCGGTGGGTCAGGTGGTGAGGCGATTGCTACCAGTAGTTTTCGACCGCGACCTGGCCGGGACGGCGGCTGAGGCTGAGGTTCATGGCGCGGCCTTTGAGCAGTTGCCGGGTGTCGTCGATCATCTGCGGGTTGCCGCAGATCATCACCCGTGAATGCTCGGGAGTCAGTTCCAGCCCTGCGGCCCTTTCCAGTTCGCCGCTTTGAATCAGGTCGGTAATGCGCCCGTGCAAGGTGCCAGGCACCCTTTCCCGGGTCACGATCGGGATGAATTGCAGCTTGCCGGCGAACTCGGCCAAATAGTCGCGCTGTTCAAGCCCGGCGATCAGCTCACGATAGGCCAGCTCCTGGCCTTGTCTGGCGCTGTATACCAGCTTGATCCGCTCGAATTTTTCCCACACGGGAAAATCCTGCAGGATCGAAACGAAGGGTGCCACGCCGGTGCCGGTTGCCAGCATCCACAGGTCCCGACCGTCGACGAAGCGGTCCAGGGTGAGGAATCCGGTGGCCATTTTCTCCACCAGCAGCTCGTCTCCCGGGCGTAGTCGGCTCAACTCGCTGGTGAACTCGCCATCCGGTACGACGATGGAGAAGAACTCGAGAAACTCGTCGTGGGGCGACGACACCATCGAATAGGCGCGCCACACCACGGTGCCGTCGGCCTTGGTCACACCCAGACGAGCGAACTGACCGGCGACGAAGCGGAAACCGGCATCGCGGGTTGTGCGCAGGGTGAACAGGCTGGGGGTCAGCGGCTGGACCTCGATGAGGGTCTGGCGAGTGAATTTTTCTGCGCTGGCGGTCATGAGGCGCTCCGTTGTTCAAGTGCCGGCATTTTCCCGCAAACCGCCGAAGATAAACACCGCTGGTTTGTGTGGCGACCGGTGAACCATCTGCTCGCGAAGGTCGTACCGCAGTGGGTCTGATGTTGGGCGGTGAGCCCTTCGCGGGTAGAACCCGCTCCCACAGGGTGCAGATGCAGGATAGAACTCGCTCCCACAGGATAAGGCTGCGGTGAACCCATCGCGGGTAGGACCCGCTTGCGCAGGGTATGGCTGCGGCGCGGCTTTCGTGGCCGATGACCGCTTCTACAGGCTCCGCGTGCGATCGGGTAGAATCGCGGCTTTATTGCCGCTTTCGTGCCCTTCGCCATGCCTGTACTGACCTCGCCCTTCGCCGAACTCGATCTGATCCGCCAGCCTGATCAACCCAACGAACCGTTGCAGGCGTTCGATGCGGCGGACGAGTACTTGCTGGCCTACATGGCCGAGCACGCGCTGCCAGCCCAGGCCCGCGTGCTGATTCTCAACGACAGCTTCGGTGCTCTGGCCATCAGTCTGCAGAGCGTCGTGCAGGTGGTCAGCAGCGGCGATTCGTTTCTGGGCGCGCTAGGGCTGGAAAAGAACCTCACGCGTAACGGCCTGCCATTCGACAGCGTCGAGCTCATCCCGGCCAGCACCGATGTGCAAGGTCCGTTCGACCGTGTGCTGGTGCGCGTGCCCAAGACCCTTGCGCTGCTCGAAGAACAACTCATCCGCCTGCACGGCCACCTGAAGCCTGGCGCCGAGGTGGTGGCCGCCGGCATGGTCAAGCACCTGCCTCACGCCGCTGGCGAGCTGCTGGAAAAATACATCGGCACGATGCGACCCTCACTGGCCGTCAAGAAGGCCAGGCTGCTGATCGCCACCCATGAAGACAAACCCGCACAAGCATCGCCCTACCCTACCCGCTATGCGCTGGACGAACCTGCGCTGACGCTACTCAACCACGCCAACGTGTTCTGCCGCGAGGGCCTGGACATCGGCACTCGCGCATTCCTCCCCCACCTGCCGCGCAACCTGGGCTCGGCGCGGGTGGCCGACCTGGGCTGCGGCAACGGCGTGCTGGCCATCGCCAGCGCCCTGGCCAACCCGGAGGCGCACTACAGGCTGGTCGATGAATCGTTCATGGCCGTGCAATCGGCGCGGGAGAACTGGCAAGCAGCCCTGGGTGCCCGCGAGGTCGAGGTCCGTGCCGGTGACGGACTTGCGGGCCAGGCACCGCAGTCGCTGGACGTGGTGTTGTGCAACCCGCCGTTCCACCAGCAGCAAGTGGTGGGCGATTTCCTGGCGTGGCGGATGTTCCAGCAAGCACGCGAAGCCCTGGTTGCCGGGGGCGACCTGTACATCGTCGGCAATCGCCACCTGGGCTATCACAGCAAACTGGCGCGGCTGTTCCGGGCCGTAGAACAGGTGGCGTCCACGCCCAAGTTCGTGGTGCTGCGCGCACGCAAGTAAGCGCACTGCACAGGCGCTCAGCTGCCCTCAGGCAAAAAAAAAGCCCTCCGCAAGGAGGGCTGTAAAATGAGCACTGCCAGGGCAGCACTGATGGGATTCAATGGGATTTCATCCCCGCCGCCGTCATGAACAGGCGGATCAACATGGCAAACAAGCCCAGCGCGACGACGCTGCCGGCGTAGATCACCACCAGCCAGCCCAAGCGTTTCCACAAGGGCTTTTTCTCTTCGCTGTGCGTAACGATCGGTTTCTCGCTCATGCTTCTACTCCTGCCCGACCCAGGCCTTGGCCTGGGCAGCGGCGGTTGGACTAGTGGTAGCCGTCTTCGTGGGTAACCTTGCCGCGGAACACGTAGTAGCTCCAGAAGGTGTACACCAGGATGATCGGAATGATGAACAGCGTGCCCACCAGGATGAACCCCTGGCTCTGAGGCGGCGACGACGCGTCCCAGATCGAGATCGACGGCGGAATGATGTTCGGCCACAGGCTGATGCCCAGCCCGCTGTAGCCTAGGAACACCAGCAGCAGGGTCAGCAGGAACGGCGTGTAGTGCGCGTTGCTTTTCACCGAGCGCAGCAGGCCGACGACCGTGGCCAGCACCAGAATCGGCACGGGCAGGAAGTAGAACAGGTTCGGCGTGCTGAACCAGCGCGTGGCGATGTCGTCATGGGCCAGCGGCGTCCAGATGCTGACGATACCGGTCACGACCAGCAGCCCGTAGGTCAGCGGCGGCGCTAGTTTGTGCATGGCCTGCTGCAGGCTGCCTTCGGTTTTCATGATCAACCAGGTGCAACCGAGCAACGCGTAGGCAACGATCAGTGCCAACCCACAGAACAGGCTGAACGGCGTCAACCAGTCGAAGCCACCACCGGCATAGTTGCGGTCGACCACGGCAATGCCGTCGATGTACGCACCCAGTGCCACGCCCTGGAAGAACGTGGCCGCCAGCGAGCCGCCAATGAACGCCTTGTCCCAGACATGGCGCTTGGCCGCAGTGGCCTTGAAGCGGAACTCGAACGCCACGCCACGAAAGATCAGGCCCATCAGCATCAGGATCAGCGGCAGGTACAGCGCCGACAACACCACCGAGTAGGCCAGCGGGAAGGCGCCGAACAACGCCGCACCGCCCAGGACCAGCCAGGTTTCGTTGCCGTCCCAGACCGGCGCCACGGTATTCATCATGACATCGCGGTCACCTTCGTCCTGCATGAAGGGGAACAGGATGCCGATGCCCAGATCGAAGCCGTCCATGATCACGTACATCATGATGCCGAAGATGATGATCACGGCCCAGATGAACGGAAGGTCGATACCCATGCTTAGTGCCCCTTGCTCAAGGTGTCGGTGTGGCCTTCTTCGGTGCCTTCATGGGCAGCCGAAAGAGGACGTGCAGGCGTGCGCTGGGTACCAGGGCCACCGGTGTTGATCTTGTCTTCGTGCGCCTTCGGACCCTTGCGCACCAGGCGCATCATGTAGCCCAGGCCCACGCCGAACAGCGCGAAATACACCACGACGAACATCACCAGGGTGAAGGTCATCTGGCCGATGCTGTGGTTGGAGGATGCGTCGGCAGTGCGCATCAGACCGTAGACCACCCACGGCTGACGGCCGATCTCGGTGGTGAACCAGCCCGCCAGTATCGCGATCAGGCCCGATGGCCCCATCCACAGGGTGAGGTAGAGGAACGGGCGGCAGGTGAACAGCGCATCTTTCTTGCGCAGCCACACGCTCCACAGACCGACGAAGATCATCAGCATGCCCAGTCCGGCCATGACGCGGAACGACCAGAAGATGATGGTCGAGTTGGGACGGTCTTCCTTGGCAAACGACTTGAGCGCGGGTACCTGCTTGTCCAGGCTGTGGGTCAGGATCAGGCTGCCCAGGTACGGAATCTCGACGGCGAAACGGGTCTTCTCCGCTTCCATGTCGGGCCAGCCGAACAGGATCAGCGGCGTTGCCTCGTCACCCTTGTTTTCCCAGTGGCCTTCGATCGCGGCGATCTTGGCCGGCTGGTGCTCGAGCGTGTTCAAGCCGTGCATGTCACCCACGAAGGCCTGCACCGGCGCCACGATCAATGCCATCCACATGGCCATGGAGAACATCCGGCGGATGGCCGGCGTGTTGCGACCGCGCAGCAGGTGCCAGGCCGCCGAGGCGCCGACGAAGAACGCCGTGGCCACGAACGCGGCAATGGACATGTGCACCAGGCGATACGGGAACGAGGGGTTGAAGATGACCGCGAACCAGTCGACCGGAATCACCCGGCCGTCGATGATCGCATGGCCCTGGGGGGTCTGCATCCAGCTGTTGGACGCAAGAATCCAGAACGTGGAAATCAGCGTGCCGATTGCCACCATTATCGTCGAGAAGAAGTGCAGGCCACGGCCCACGCGGTTCCAGCCGAACAGCATGACACCCAGGAAGCCCGCTTCCAGGAAGAACGCAGTGAGCACTTCGTAGGTCAGCAACGGCCCGGTGACGGCACCGGCGAAGTCGGAGAAGCGGCTCCAGTTGGTGCCGAATTGGTAGGCCATCACCAGACCGGACACGACGCCCATGCCGAAGTTGACTGCGAATATCTTCGACCAGAAGTGATACAGATCGCGGTAGGTGTCGTCACGGGTTTTCAGCCACATGCCTTCGAGCACAGCCAGGTAGCTGGCCAGACCGATGGTGATGGCGGGAAACAGAATGTGAAACGAGACCGTAAACGCAAACTGCATTCGGGCGAGATCGATTGCCTCTAAACCGAACATGGGGCTTCCTCTATCAGGTGAACCGGCGCAGGCGGGCGGCCCATGCCAGCGGCCCCTGCGAGGGGAGCGCGGTCTGATGACTTCGTTCTAGTGGAGTCCACGTCGCAGGGATTGTGGCCGTTTGGCCGCCATGCCGCGCCAGACGAGGCGTTGACATGGATGAAGACACCTTCAAAGAGTAGCCTTGTTTGCAGCCTTGGCCTGTGTGGTTTAGTGCCGCACGACCAGATGTCGCACCCGGTTTACTTTCCTCTGGTATGGGGTTTGGAAAGGCTATCTGTACGGCTTTGGTGGATCTGATACCTAGGCGCAAGGTAGCCGTACGGCATCATTGCACTGGGGTTCGTTGCATTGTCCGAACAGTTTCCCGCTCGGATGCAATCAAGCGACGCGATGGCAGCCTTAACCCATGCTCCGATGGCAGTCCGAAATGGTCTCGGCCCAGTGCAAGCGTTTCACCCTGCCATTGTTCGAACAGTTCAAACAGGGGCATACGGATATGTCCCCGTGCGGGATCTGCCACCAAAGCACTACCATTGCTTATACCTTTGAGCACGACAAAATGATTCAGCGTTTTTTGCCTGAGCAGGATGATCACCGGACCTTTCAGCAAGGCCAATGCCTGACGAGGCAACATCACACCTTCGGCCAGATAGCCTAAACGCTGGGCGGTGGTTTTGAGGTCAAGCAAGGAAAATCCTTGAGTGGTTCGCTCCATAGCCTGCTCATTGGTAAGCCTGGCAACCATGTCGGCGAGTACGTCCTGCTCACTCAGGGTCTCGCCGAAATACAAGTTGAGCAGAATGGTCAATGACGCAGCACCACAGGAGTAATCCAGCGTTTGGCGATCAATGTTAGCCATGCGCAATGCGACAAAGGATCTGGGAGCCTGGAATGGCGAAGCGTTCGCCATGATGGTTAACCCAAACATGAACGCCAGGCCAACCGCTAGATGACGCATCAATTGAACTGGCGCTTGAGGTTCAATGACATGGAAGCCGGCCCTGCATCGTCATTTAGCCCAAGCATGATTTGAGGAGAGACCACCCAATCGTCATGAAGCCGGTAGGACAGGTTGAAGGCAAGGTCCGCCGGATCGATATCAGTACCTTTGATGATTTGTCTATCTGCCTTCAAGTTGGCGCTGTAGCTATATGAGAATCTCGCCCCTATGGACAGCTTCTCATTCAGTGCAAAACCTGCACCCAAGTGACTCCGCAACGCCCAGCCCGGCTTCACGGCATAGCCGTCTATGGTGCTCTTAAAAAAGTGCTGATAGCTGAGACCGCCAAACAAAATGGCAGGGTCTGTGCTGCGCACCCACGCAATGCCTGGCGCTACGTTCCAGTGTCCCGAGCCGTTGTTCAACGGGTCCTTCCATCTGTTGGCTGCGTCGTTGTAGCGTTTTCGGCCGGTGGGAGCGCCGATGTCGAACGTGAACGAGAGAGCTGGATGTGCGGAGGTTTCGTCCAGCCACTGATACTGGACTCCAAAGCCTATGTCCGCGAGGTCCCACGCGCCGGTGGTACTTACATACTCATTGGAAGAGACATCTTCGACGCTCGTATAAGTGAAGGGCACTGCAAGATGCCCTTCCAACCGGTCGAAAAGCCCTGCGCGAAGCGTAGGTTCGAACTGGATGACGCGTGCACTGTAGGAGGATTTCTGGAAATAGCCAACGTCAAACAGATTGTGTTGCCGGCGGCTTTGCTTGTAAACAAGCCCCATATCGAACTCATACTCACCCGGCCCGAGCAATACCGTAGAGCCCACCAGGAAATCCAGCGGCGGTTGTTCGGTACGTTCGCCGTATTCGGCGGGAACATCCTCGGCTTCGGGATTCCGCTCTTCGATGAAGCTGCGAGTCAGTGCTTGTATTTCGGTCATCCTGACCTCGACCTCACCGAAGGTCGTGGATGTGAGCAAGGTCAACGTTGCGCCATTACTCATCAAGCGCCCCGAGGCTAGTTCGCCATTCTTGAATCGCACTTCATAATCATGGTCGGTTTGCAATGACGCAATGTCCGGACCCGGAATATTCAACCCCGTGCCGTAGGAAGCGCTGAAAACGCAGACGTCGCCCTCATAGCTGATCAACCTGCCTGAGAGGCTGTCGCCATTCTTCAGGTGGACAGTATCAGCCATTGCAACAGGAGCGGTAGATAACAGAATGCTGACACTCGCGGCAAAGTGCGTGAGTGAAGACGGGATAGACATTGGCGTCCTTGCGGTTATCGAAAAAAGTAGGCGCAGCACGTATCAAGGCTGCGCTTATGGGTCACCAGCGGAATGTGGAGATGGGCCGTGACCATTGACTGGCGCGGAAGCCATAGTTGCGCGGCGCCTTGGTCTCGCGATCCAGAGCCTGGTAGTGATGCTCGATTTCGCGGGCATTGGCACGATTCCAGGCGTTCATACGGCTAGTTGAATCGGCCAGCCAGACATCGCCTGCAACAAGCTCCAGCGTCCCGCCATCTCGATACCACTTATATTCATGCGGGCTATAATCGAATCCTTGATATTGATAGGCTCGATAATCAGACTGACTACCGCGCTTTTTCCATGTGACCTGATGAGTTTTGATACCTTGGGTGACACTGGGTCGGGCGTATCCAGTGATGCGGGCCGCACCTTTTATTAGCGCCATTTGTCCATCGTCAAGTGTGCGCACTTCCATACCCGCGCCGCGCAGTGCTTCAACCATGGGAACCGCAGCATAACTGCCCACTGACGCCGCGACCAACATTACGCCTATCGAAAGGGCTTTCCATTGCATGGACATATTTCTGTACTCCTTTATTAAAAAATCGGGACTTATACGTCAGGCGATTCAATGTCCGTCATGTAAAAGCCTATTTCAGCGATAAGTGCCACAAGTCGGGCATCCGAACGGATTGCCTCGTTCATCTCTCGATGCAGGGTAGCTTCAATGCCCGGCGTGGTATTCATGATCACGTAATGTTCCAAATCATCGACCCCCCACAAACCATGACCCTCCGACACCGTTTGCTGTACGGCCTGCAGGCGCTCGCGGAACTCTTGCATCTGACCGTCTGAAACGTTGTGGGTCAGACGGGTTTCGACAGTTTGTGAACCCACGACTTCAACAATGGAATTGGCAAAGCCAATCATCCAACTCGGCACTTGGCATATCGCCAACTCTGCGCGACTCACCCCGCACTCACTCAATTCCCGCCCCTGCGCCCGCACTCGCTCGATTTCCCGTTCTTTGTCAGCCAGACTCACGGCAGCTGGAGAAAGCGTTACGTTATCGTGCCGAGAAGGTGGCGTTTCCGATGATAGGTTCAGTATCTGCTTGAAACTTTCCGTTGTGTCCGATGCTGGCTTTGACTCTTTAACCAACGGATTTACAACTCGAGTAAAATCGACTTTCGATACATTCATCGGTTGCCTCCTGGCAAGTAATGTCCGTTGCGAATTTTGCAGAAATTGAGCGTTAACAATCATGCGCCTGACTGCAGCGCGACGGTACTGTAGTCGACTTAACCCTACCGACGTCAAGGCGCGCCATAATCTGGAAAGTTAAAAAACATTGCGAGATAGCAGCCCGACCAAAGACTATTCGCAACAAGCTGTAAGAACATTCTGAAAAAAACCGCGTCGATACATACTTAGCGCGCAAAATCCGCTGGAGAGATAGTGAAATATTCCTCCTTCCTGCGGGTTTGCTCAGATAGCTGATGCCCATGATTATGGGTAGGTGGGCGACGGAGCCCGCACTGATCAACGCGGATACGCAGTCGCGATCGAAAGATTCTTCTGGTGTGCGTACTTGGCTTGCACCTGCAAGAACACTCCCCAAAAAACCTAAACGGCTCTTGAGGAGTGCACTGTCCTACCAAGACACCAGATGCGTTACATCACCTTGTCCAGCGTGATCGGAAACTCGCGGACACGCTTGCCGGTGGCGTGGTAGATGGCGTTGGCCACTGCAGCGGCAACCCCGACGATGCCGATTTCGCCAACGCCCTTGGAACCCAGGGCGTTGACGATGTCGTCGGGCTCGTCGACGAAGATCACTTCGATGTCGTTGATGTCCGCGTTCACAGGAATGTGGTACTCGGCCAGGCTGTGGTTCATGAATCGGCCCAGGTTATGGTCGGTCTGGGTTTCTTCCTGCAGCGCCATGCCCAGGCCCCAGACCACGCCACCGAGAATCTGGCTGCGGGCCATCTTCGGATTGACCACGCGCCCAGCGGCCACGGCGCTGACCACACGGGTCACGCGAATGGTGCCCAGGTCTTCGTCGACCTCCACTTCAACGAACACCGCCGAATGGGTGGCCGTGGCATAGCCTTCGCGCTTCTTGTCCGGCTTGGCGTCGACCTGCGCTTCGAAAGTGTCCGAGCCGTCGATGCTGGCCAGGTTTGCCAGCGACAAATGGTGGCCAGGGCAACGCAGTTCGCCGCCCTCGACGAACACCTGGGCAGGATCGGCGTCGGCAAACGCCGGCTGCACCTGGCTGGCGGCATGGATGAGCTTGGCTTTGAGCGCTTCGCAGGCCTGCTGCACGGCCGTACCCACCGAAGACACGGTGAACGAGCCGCCCTGCAGCGGCGCCGTAGGCAGCGACGAATCGCCCAGCTTGAACTCCACGTCCTGCGCGGCGACGCCGGCCGCCGCAGCGGCGATCTGGGTCATCACGGTGTAGGTGCCGGTGCCGATGTCGGTGGTTGCACTGCTCACCACCAGCTTGCCTTGCTTGTCCAGCCTGGCCTTGGCGCTGGCCGGCATCTGCATGGCTTCCCAGACCCCACCGGCCATGCCCATGCCAACCAACTGGTTGTCACGTCGCATACTGCGTGGCTCGACCTTGCGCTGGCTCCAGCCGAAGCGTTCGGCACCCTGCTGATAGCAGGCCTTGAGCTCTTTGCTGGAATACGGCTTGCCTTCGTTCTGGTTGGTGTCGGAGAAGTTGACCAGGCGCAGCTGGACCGGGTCGATTTTGGCTGCCACGGCCAGCTCGTCCATCGCGCACTCCAGGCCGATCATGCCCAGGGCCGCACCCGGTGCGCGCATGTCCAGCGGCGTGAACACGTCCAACGGCACCAGGTTGTAGGTCAACTTGACGTTGTCACAGTGGTAGAGCATGCCGCTCCATTCCACGACGTGCTCCGAGAAGTCTTCGAAGCGCGAAGTCTGCCCGGTCGCAGTGTGACCGACCGCCTGCAACTTGCCGTCGGCGCTACAGGCCAGTTGCAACTGCTGCACGGTGCGTGGACGGTAGCCGAAGGTGAACATCTGCTGGCGGGTCAGGGTCACGCGCACCGAACGCTTGAGGTGCAGGGCCGCCATTACGGCCAAGGGCAGCTGATACTGCGGACGCAGGCCGGAACCAAAGGCGCCGCCGACGAAGGCGGCCATGACGCGGATCTTTTTCTTGTCCAGGCCGAACACGTTGGACAGGTAGGTCTGACAGTTCTGCGTGCTCTGGGTCTTGTCGTGGATGACCAGGCTGCCATCGGCTTGGTAGAGCGCGGTGCTGGCGTGCGGCTCCATCGGGTTGTGGTGCTCGACCGGTGTGTCGTAGGTCGCGTCGACGGTGATCGGCGCAGCTGCGAATTGCCCGGCGAAATCGCCACGTGGCTCGGGCAGCTCGGCGGGTGCCGGCTTGGCGGCGGACAGCTGGGCGCGCAGGTCGGTCTGGTGGGATTCCTGGGCGTACTCGATCTGCACCAGCGAGCCTGCATGGCGGGCAAGCTCCAGATTATCAGCGACGACCAGGGCCAGGGGCTGACCACTGTAGAGCACGTTGTCGTTGTACAGCGGGCGAAACGGCGAGCCATCGGCGGAGTCGTCGTCTTCGTATTTTTCGTCGTAGCTGGCCAGCTTCGGCCGGTTGCTGTGGTCGATCACGGCCACTACACCGGGCAGCGCCAGCGCCCTGGAAGCGTCGATGGAAACCACTCGACCATTGGCGATGGTGCTGGAGACAACGCTGCCGAACAGCAGGCCGTCTTCCGGGAACTCGCCGGCGTAGCGCGCTTGACCCGTCACTTTGAGCAGACCGTCGACGCGGTCCATGGGTTGGCCGAGTGTGCTCATGGCTGCATCTCCCCTTTTGCGGCATCGCTCAGGGCACGGACTATCGCGCGGCGGGCCAGCTTGATCTTGAAGGTGTTGTGTTGCAGGCCGCGAGCGTCCTGCAGCAACAGGTCGGCGGCTTTGCCAAAGGTTTCGGCAGTGGCGGGCTGGCCGATCAGCAGGCGTTCCACCGCCTCGTCGCGCCATGGCTTGTGAGCCACCCCGCCCAGCGCCAGGCGGGCGTCGCGGATGGTCTCGCCGTCGAGTTCCAAAGCGGCCGCAACCGAAACCAGTGCGAAGGCATAGGACGCCCGATCGCGAATCTTCAGGTACTGGCTGTGGGCGGTGAAGCCGGCGGCAGGCAATTCCACTGCGGTGATCAGCTCGTCATCGGCCAATTGGTTGTCGCGCTCGGGGGCGTCGGCAGGCAGGCGATGAAAGTCGGCGAACTCGATGGTGCGTGCGCCGTTCGGGCCTTGCACATGAACCACGGCAGCCAGGGCCGCCAAGGCCACACACATATCCGAAGGATGGGTGGCCACGCATTGCTCGCTGGCGCCAAGAATGGCGTGAATGCGATTCAGGCCGTCCTTGGCCGGGCAGCCGGTGCCAGGCTCGCGCTTGTTGCACGGCATCTTCGAATCATAGAAGTAGTAGCAACGCGTGCGTTGCAGCAGGTTGCCACCGGTGCTGGCCATGTTGCGCAGCTGCGGCGATGCGCCCGCCAGAATCGCCTGGCTGAGCAATGGGTAACGCTGCTCGATCAACGGGTGCCAGGCCAGGTCGGCATTGCTCACCAATGCGCCGATGCGCACGCCGCCGTCGGCGGTCTCCTCGACTTCGCGCAGCGGCAGCCCGGTGATGTCGATGAGCTGCTCGGGCTGCAGGACGTTTTCTTTCATCAGGTCGAGCAGGTTGGTGCCGCCGGCGATGAAGCGCGAATGCGGGCCGGCCAGGCGTACGGCTTCATCGACGCCTGCAGGCTTGGCGTAGGTAAACGGATTCATGAGCGCTCACCCCCCTGCACTTCGACCACTTCTTCGATGGCCGCGCGAATGTTGCTGTAGGCACCGCAGCGGCACAGGTTGCCGCTCATCAATTCCTTGATGTCGGCGCTGGATTCGGCGCGACCCTCGTTGATCAGGCCGACGGCGGAGCAGATCTGCCCCGGCGTGCAGTAACCGCACTGGAAAGCGTCGTGCTTGATGAACGCCGCCTGGACCGGATGCAGTTGGTCACCCTGCGCCAGCCCTTCGATGGTGGTCAGTTCGGCGCCATCGCACATCACGGCCAGGGTCAGGCAGGCATTGACGCGTTTGCCATTGAGCAGCACGGTGCAGGCACCGCACTGGCCGTGGTCGCAGCCTTTCTTGCTGCCGACCAGGTCGAGTTGTTCGCGCAACAGGTCCAGCAGCGTGGTCCAGGGCAGCACGTCGAGTTGACGTGATTGGCCATTGAGTTGCAGGGAAATGCTGTGGCTGGCGTACGGCTGCGCACCAGCGCTTGTAGAAAGCGTGTTCATCGGGTCGACCTCACGGTAATTCAGCTTGCTGCGCGACATTTTTCTTGTCGCGTCGTTTGCAGGTACGACTTTGAGCGGTCGCCATTCGTTCAGACGAGCTGATGAGTGTTTCCATGCGGTGCTGCTGGTATGATGCGCGGCTTTTTTTACCGCCCGGATGTGCTTTGCTATCAGGGTCGACACTACAACACTCGACAACAACGGCAACGGCGCAAAAAGCGCCACAGGGAGCAGGCATGCTGGAAAGGCTGTTTCAACTCAAGGCGCACAACACCAACGTGCGCACGGAACTACTCGCCGGGGTGACGACCTTCCTGGCGATGGCCTACATCCTGTTCGTCAACCCCAGCATCCTGGGTGAAACCGGCATGGACAAGGGCGCGGTCTTCGTCGCGACCTGCCTGGCTGCAGCCATCGGCTCGACGATCATGGGCCTGATCGCCAACTACCCGATCGCCCTGGCGCCCGGCATGGGCCTGAACGCCTTCTTCACCTACACCGTGGTCCTGCACATGGGCCACACCTGGCAAGTGGCGCTGGGTGCGGTGTTCATCTCGGCCGTGTGCTTTTTCCTGCTGTCGATCTTTCGCATCCGCGAATGGATCGTCAACAGCATTCCCCTGCCGCTGCGCTCGGCCATCGCCGCCGGCATTGGCCTGTTCCTGGCGCTGATCGCCCTGCAGGGCGCTGGCATCGTGGTCGGCAATCCGGCCACGGTGGTAGGCATGGGCGACCTGACCAAGCCTGGCGCGGTGCTGGCGATACTGGGCTTCTTCCTGATCGTCGCCCTGGAGGCGCGCAAGGTTCGCGGGGCGGTGCTGATCGGCATTCTGGTGGTGACCACCGCCTCTATTCTGCTGGGCTTCAGCCCGTTCAACGGGCTGGTGTCGATGCCGCCTTCGCTGGCACCGACGTTCATGCAGCTGGACATCGCCGGGGCCCTGGACATCGGCCTGCTGAGCGTGATCTTCGCCTTCCTTTTCGTGGACCTGTTCGATAACTCCGGGACCTTGATCGGCGTCGCCAAGCGCGCCGGCCTGATGGGCAAGGACGGCCACATGCCGAAGATGGGCCGCGCGTTGATCGCCGACAGCACGGCGGCCATGGCCGGCTCGCTGCTGGGCACCTCCACCACGACCAGCTACATCGAGTCGGCCGCAGGTGTGAGTGCCGGTGGCCGCACCGGGCTGACCGCCATCGTGGTTGCGGTGCTGTTTTTGCTGGCGCTGTTCTTCGCTCCGCTGGCCGGCAGCGTACCGGCCTATGCAACGGCACCGGCGCTGTTCTTCGTGGCGGTATTGATGGCCTCGGGGCTGGCTGAAATCGACTGGGACGACATCACCGAAGCCGCACCGGTGGTGGTCACCGCTTTGGCCATGCCACTGACCTATTCAATCGCCAATGGCATCGCCTTCGGCTTCATCGCCTGGACCTTGATCAAGCTGCTGGCGGGCCGTACCCGCGACTTGAATTCGGCCCTGGTGATTCTTTCCATTCTGTTCGTTGTGAAACTGGGCTGGTATCCATGAGTGCTGTTCTCGACCCCTCCTCCTACACCCAGCAGTTGGATGACAAAGTGGCGCGCATGCGCGCGCTGCTGGCGCCATTCGACGCCCCGGAACCGGCTGTCTTCGATTCGCCGCGCGAGCACTACCGGCTGCGTGCGGAATTTCGCCTGTGGCGCGAGGATGGCCAGCGGCACTATGCGATGTTCGCTCCCGGCGAGAAGCATGTACCGATCCTGATCGACAGCTTCCCGATTGCCAGCATCCGCATCAACGAGCTGATGCCGCGCCTCAAAGCTGCCTGGCAGAACGATGCAGCGCTGAGCTACAAGCTGTTCCAGGTGGAGTTCCTGACCACCCTGGACGGCGACGCCATGATCACCCTGTGCTACCACCGCCCGCTGGACGAGCACTGGCAGCGCGCGGCCGAGCAGTTGGCGAGCGATCTGGGCGTGAGCCTCATCGGTCGTTCCAAGGGCAAGCGTGTGGTCATCGGCCGCGACTATGCAGTCGAGGCGCTCGAAGTCGCTGGCCGTACCTTCCGCTATCGCCAGCCCGAGGGCGCGTTCACCCAGCCCAACGGCACGGTCAACCAGAAGATGCTCAACTGGGCGTACGAGGCGTTGGGCCCGCGTGACGATGATCTGCTGGAGCTGTATTGCGGCAATGGCAATTTCACCCTGCCGCTGGCCACACGAGTACGCAAGGTCCTGGCCACGGAGATCAGCAAGACGTCGGTTGCCGCTGCCCTGCACAACCTCGACGACAATGGGGTCGATAACGTGACGCTGGTGCGCCTGTCGGCCGAAGAACTGACCGAGGCGCTGAACGAGGTGCGGCCGTTCCGCCGTTTGCACGGCATCGATCTCAAGGCCTATGACTTCGGCAGCGTATTCGTCGACCCACCACGGGCCGGCATGGATGCGGACACCTGCGAGCTCACCCGGCGCTTCGACAACATCCTGTACATCTCCTGCAATCCGGAAACCCTGGCGGCCAACATCCAGCAGCTGCATGACACCCACAAAGTGGCCAAGTGCGCGCTGTTCGACCAGTTTCCGTATACCCACCACATGGAATCAGGGGTCCTGCTGGTGCGCCGTTGAGGCGCGCCGTGCGCCATCGGCGAAAACCATTTGACGTAAGTAACTAGTTCGTACAATTTATCTCCATTAAACAAACAATAACAATGGAGTCACTCGATGAGCGGCAATAACGTCCTGGCAGGCCTGATCGGCGCCGGTATCCAGCAGTCCCGTACCCCGGCCATGCACGAGCGCGAAGGCGCCGCGCAGGGCTTGGGTTATGTCTACCGATTGATCGATCTGGATGCGCTGAAGCTCGACAACGGCGCCCTCGAAGAATTGCTCACTGCCGCTCAGCGCATGAGCTTTACCGGCTTGAACATCACCTTCCCTGCCAAGCAGGCGATCATTCCCCTGCTCGATGAGCTGTCGCCGGAAGCGGCCGGGATCGGCGCGGTGAATACCGTGGTGCTCAAGGATGGCAAACGGGTGGGCCACAACACCGACTGCCTGGGTTTCGCCGAAGGTTTTCGCCGCGGCATGCAGGGTGCCAAGCGCGACCGCGTGGTGCAGATGGGCGCCGGTGGCGCCGGTGCGGCGGTGGCCCATGCGTTGCTGCTCGAGGGTGTGGGGCAACTGAGCATTTTCGATGTCGAGCCGGCACGGGCGCAGTCCTTGGCGGACAACCTCAATCAGCATTTCCCGGAGCAGCCGGCGCGGGTGGGCAGTGACCTGCTGGCGGCCTTGTCCGAGGCCGACGGCCTGGTCAATACCACGCCGATGGGCATGGCCAAGCTGCCGGGAATGCCTGTGCCCAAGGCGGCCTTGCACCCGGGGTTGTGGGTGGCCGAAATCGTCTATTTTCCCCTTGAAACCGAACTGCTGCGCGAAGCCCGCGCCTTGGGTTGCCGCACGCTGGACGGTGGCACCATGGCGGTGTTCCAGGCAGTGAAGGCCTTCGAGCTGTTCAGCGGCCGGCAAGCCGACGCCGAACGCATGATGGCGCATTTCGCCGAAATGAACGGATAAGTCAAAACCCCGATCACGACCCCTGTAGCAGCGGCGCGAGCCGCGTCGGCGGTCAATGCGGTGTATCAGGCGCAACGCGGTGCAGCCGGACGCGGCTTGCGCCGCTGCTACAGGGGATCGCGGGGTCCGTAGCAGCGGCGCGAGCCGCGTCGGCGGTGGGTGCGGTGTGTCAGGCGCAACGCGGTGCGGCCGGACGCGGCTTGCGCCGCTGCTACAGGGGATCGCGGTGTCTGTAGCAGCGGCGCGAGCCGCGTCGGCGGCCAAGACGGTGTGTCAGGCGGATGCGGTGCGGCCGGACGCGGCTTGCGCCGCTGCTGCAGGGGATCGCGGTGTCTGTAGCAGCGGCGCGAGCCGCGTCGGCGGCCAGGGTGGTGTGTCAGGTGGAATGCGGCTACGGGGCCTGGATGAAGCGCAGGAGCGATTCGCAGAGCATTTCGCGGTGGTGCAGCTTCAACGTGGCTTCGTTGAAATCGACCTGGAACAACTCGCCGAAGGTGTGCTTGTTGGACACTCGGTAGAAGCAGAACGAGCTGATCAGCAAATGCACGTCCATGGCATCCAGACCCGGACGAAACACGCCCTGCTCGGTACCGCGCCGCAGCAGGTCGGCCAACGCCAGCAGCACGGTCTTGTTCAACTCGCGAATGCTCGTGGACTTCTTGACGTACTCGCCCTTGTGCATGTTTTCGTTGCACACGATACGCACGAAATCCTCGTTGCGATCATGGTGATCGAAGCTGAACTCCACCAGCCGCCGGATGCCTTCCACCGGCGTCAGCTCGTCCAGATGCAACTTCGCTTCGGTGCCGCGAATATCACCATAGAGTTTTTCCAGCACCTCCAGGTAAAGCTGCTCCTTGCTGCTGAAATAGTAATAGATCATGCGCTTGGAGGTGTGCGTACGCTCGGCGATGGCATCCACGCGCGCGCCCGCCAGGCCCTGCTCGACGAACTCGGTGATGGCGGCCTGCAGGATGTTCTCGCGGGTCTTCTCGGGGTTGTTCTTGCGGGGCTTGCGAGGAACGTCGGTCGATTGCGCGTCCGCCTCTGAGAT
This sequence comes from Pseudomonas sp. CFBP 13602, assembly GCF_014842725.1. NCBI lineage: Bacteria > Pseudomonadati > Pseudomonadota > Gammaproteobacteria > Pseudomonadales > Pseudomonadaceae > Pseudomonas > Pseudomonas sp. CFBP 13602. The sequence continues at coordinate 339,055 of NZ_JACYVT010000003.1, forward strand.
CGTAGTCATGCTGGGCTCACGGCCGTCGTTGGTCAGCGGCCATTATGCGGCGCGCCGCGCGCCCATGGAAAGCCCGCAGCACACCTGCGCTGCGGGCACGCCTTCACAGCTTGGCGTGACGGATGCCACCGGCGCGCGCCTTGGCCATGGCCGACAGCCGCACGGCGACGTTGGCCGCGCCATAGCCGGCATAGCCACCACGACGCTGCAGCACCTCGAAGAAGAAACGCTCTTCGAACGGCTCCGTGTACACGTGGAACAGCTCGCCACCGTTGGCGTCACGGTCGTACAGCACGTTGTAGTACGCCAGCTCGCTGAGGAACTCATCGTCGAAATCGAACCGCGCGCCCAGGTCGTCGTAATAGTTGAGCGGGATGTCCAGCAGTGCCACCCCTGCCTCCTTGGCTTTGCTCACGGCCGCGAAAATGTCGTCGCAGTCGAAGGCGATGTGATGCACGCCCGAGCCGCGATAAGTCGACAGCGCATGGGAGATCGCCGTGTTGCGGTTTTCCGAGATGTTCAGCGGCAGGCGGATCGAGCTGCACTGGCTGCGCACCGCACGACTTTTCACCAGGCCGTAGGGGTCGGGCAGCACCACCTCGTCGTCGGCCTTGAAGTCCAGCACGGTCTTGTAGAACAGCACCCAGCTGTCGAGGGTGTCCGGCGGTATGGCCATGGCCATGTGGTCGATGGACTTGAGCATGCCGGGTGTCGCCGCGGGCGCACTGAGGCTGAAATCGGACTCGTAGATGGTCGGCCCGTCGCTGGCGTCGTCCACCAGGTAGATCAGGCTGCCATCCAGGGCGCGCACGGCGGCCAGCTGGCGCTCGTTGGGGCCGACCAGACCGCGGAAAGGCTGGGCCTTGTAGGCCACGGCGCGCTCCAGCGCCTTGGCGCTGTCCTTGACCCGCAACGCCGTGGCGCACAGTGAAGGGCCGTGGGATTCGAAGAAGTTGTGGGCGAAGGAGTACGGTTCGGCGTTGAGGATCAGGTTGATATCGCCTTGGCGCAGCAGGCTGACGTTCTTGGAACGGTGTTGACCGGCCTTGGCGAAGCCCAGTTGCTGCAGCCAGTGGCTGAGCTTGGCGCCCAGGCTTTCGTCCACGGCGAACTCGAGAAACTCGATGCCCTGGTATTCATCCGCAGCCGGGGGCGCGAAGAGAATATCCAGGTTGGGCACCGGCGTAGCCTCCTGCTCCAGCAGCTTGCGGGTCTTTTCCTCGAGGTACAGCAGCGAGCGCAAACCGTCGGCCGCGTTGGCCCGAGGCGGTGCGGCACGGAAACCGTCGTTGAAGATTTCCAGAGACAACGGCCCGGTGTAGCCGGTCTTGATGATCGGCGCGAGAAAGCCCGGGAGGTCGAACTCGCCCTGCCCGGGGAAGCAGCGGAAATGTCGGCTCCACTCCAGCACGTCCATGGCCAGAATGGGCGCATCGGCCATCTGCACGAAGAAGATCTTGTCGCCCGGAATATCGGCAATCGCACGCGGATCGCCCTTGAGCGACAGCGTGTGAAAGCTGTCGAGCAACACGCCCAGTGCCTTGTGGTCGGCCTGGCGAACGATGTCCCAGACCTGCTGGTAGGTGTTGACGTGGCGGCCCCAGGCCAGGGCTTCGTAGCCGATGCGCAGGCCACGCTTGTCGGCGCGCTCGGCCAATTGGCGCAGGTCGTCGACGAGAATCTGCTGTTCGCCCAGGGAGTCGGCAGCGGTATTGCTGCATACCAGCACCAGGTCGGTACCCAGTTCCTGCATCAAGTCGAACTTGTGCTCGGCGCGGTCGAAGTTGCGCGCCATGCGCGAACGGTTGCCGCCTTCGAAGTCACGGAACGGCTGGAACAGGGTGATGGCGATGCCCAGGTCGGCGCACATCTGCCGAACTTCCCGGGGGCTGCCGTCGTAGTACAGCAGGTCGTTTTCGAAGATTTCCACACCATCGAAACCGGCGGCGGCAATGGCTTCGAGTTTTTCCGGCAGGGTACCGCTCAGGGACACAGTGGCGATCGAACGCTGCATGGCACGCTCCAATGACTGCTCGAGGGCTTACGGGGAGGCCTCGAAACGAGCCTTTTTCTGCAGTTCTGCCGTGCCCTTGCAAGCAGGCAAAACCGTGATGAAAGAAGTGGTTGTATCAGCCTGCTACTCTACCCGAGCACGTACCAACCAGTTAGTTTTGCGTGCGATTATCGACCAATTACCGCATGGGTCGATTGATTCGCCGGGGCCGTGTGCCCACCATCGTTCCCGACAGTGAAGCTGGTCGATGCACATTTTGCCAATCGACCGAGCGCGGACCGTCAGCAACGCCGGTCAACACCCCATAAGAATTTCAAGAACCCAGGTAATCGCTCATGCACACCCCTATCTGCTCCTGCGCCGTGTCCGTACCCGCCCCCGGTTGCGTCGAAGACTACCAAGACGCACCTGTCTGACCCCACCGAGCGCACCCCTGACGGCGACGTCTCTGATACCGTGCACGCCGCTGTATCGGACTGCGCCGCGCTCAGTCGAAGTTCGGCGGTGGCTCCTGCCCACCGCGCCTGTACGGAAGGCCCCAACCATGACACAACCCCACAGCTCCGCCCTGCCCCGCGCCCAACAGGCGCCCGATGCCAAAGTCGGTTTCCGGGACATGGTCAAAGCCGGCGCCGCGGTCGGCAAGACTCGCTGGGGCATGCTCGCCCTGGTGTTCTTCGCGACCACCCTGAACTACATCGACCGCGCCGCGCTGGGCGTGATGCAGCCGATCCTGGCCAAGGAAATGAACTGGACGGCGATGGACTACGCCAACATCAATTTCTGGTTTCAGGTGGGCTATGCCATCGGCTTCCTGCTGCAGGGCCGGTTGATCGACAGGATCGGCGTCAAGCGCGTGTTCTTCTGCGCGGTGCTGCTCTGGAGCCTGGCCACCGGCGCCCATGGCCTGGCCACTTCGGCGGTGGGCTTCATGGTCTGCCGGTTCATTCTCGGGCTCACCGAGGCGGCCAACTACCCGGCCTGCGTGAAGACCACCCGGCTGTGGTTCCCGGCCAAGGAGCGCGCGGTGGCCACCGGCATCTTCAATGCCGGCACCAACGTGGGCGCCCTGCTGACGCCGATGATGCTGCCGCTGATCCTCAGCGTCTGGGGCTGGCAGGCGGCGTTTCTCACCATCGCCCTGCTGGGCCTGGCCTGGGCGGTGTTCTGGGGCCTGAAGTACTTCGACCCGGACCAGCACCCCCGGGTCAAGGCCAGCGAACTGGAATACATTCAGGATCAGGAAGCGCCTGAACAAGCGGGCGTGCCGTTCTGGAAGATCATGACCATGCGCGGCACCTGGGCCTTCGCCGGGGCGTTCATGATGACGGCCCCGGTGTTCTGGTTCTACCTGTACTGGCTGCCGCCGTTCCTCAACCAACAATACCAGTTGGGCATCAACGTCACCCAGATGGGCATTCCGTTGATCATCATCTACCTGAGTGCCGATGTCGGCAGCGTAGGCGGTGGCGTGCTGTCGTCGTTCCTGATCGGCCGCGGCATGCAGCCGGTGAAGGCGCGGCTGTTGTCGATGCTGGTGTTTGCTCTAGCGATCATCAGCGTGGTGTTCGCCGCTGGCGCGGCCAACCTGTGGGTAGCCGTCGCGGCGATTTCGCTGGCCATTGCCGCGCACCAGGCGTGGACGGCCAACATCTGGAGCGTGGTGATGGACTACACGCCCAAGCACATGATGAGCACGGTGTTCGGCTTCGGCGGCATGTGCGCGGCGGTGGGCGGGATGTTCATGACCCAGGTGGTGGGCTACATCCTGACGGTGACCAACAACAACTACACGGTGTTGTTCACGATCATTCCGGCGATGTATTTCATTGCCCTGGTGTGGCTGTACCTGATGGCACCGCGCAAGGTGCCGCAGGGGGGTTGAGCCAGGCGCGGATTTGCGGTGGAGCTCTTCGCGGGCAGAGCCCGCTCCCACAGAGGCCGGTGACCCCACCCTAGATCCCAGCCAATAACACCTGGGTTTTCTCGAGGGCCGTCCGCGCTCTTTCATAAGCGCTCACACCCTGTTCCAGCAGGCGCGCCGTGGGTATCTCCAGGCTCAATGGCACATCGTCAGGCAGTGCCCGCAGCAGGCCGACCAGGTCGCAATCACCGTCTCCGGGAAAACGTCGTTCCTGGCGCGCCTGGCGCAGTATCTCCGCCATGTCATCGGGACGCGGGCCCGCCACGTCGCACAGCTGGGCATAACGCAAGCGGTGCGCTGGCAGGCTGCGCAGGTCTTCGAGTCGCGAGTTGGAGCGGTCGAAATGAAAGGCATCGACCAGGATGCAGGCATTGTCGCGACCGGCCTTGTCGAGCATGACCATCGCGCTGGCCAGGTCCGGGCAGTCGGTCCAAGGCATGAATTCCAGGTGCGGATGGATGCCATAGGGCCGCGCCAGGTCGCACAGCTGGGCCAGATTGTCGCTGGCCCTTTGCAGGTCTGGATCATTACCCGCCACCAGCAACTCGCTCGCGCCGAACTCGGCGCCCAAGGCCAGGTGAGCTTCGAACTCCGCCACGCGGGTAAACGGCTTGAGCCGCAGGATTTCGATGTCCAGCACCTTGATGCCGGTGTCACGCAACCGTGCGGCAGTCTGGCGTTGTAATGCCTTGTCGCGCAGCAAAGGATAATGGTGCTCTTCGGCGGTAGCCGGCTCGGTACGCAGGCCGACGTGGCTGTAGCCGGCGCGGGCAGCGACTTCGACCATCTCGGGGGGCGACAGCTCGAGCACGGTCAATGCGGCCAGGGACAGGATGCGGTGAGTCATGGGCGGCTCCTTGGGGCGTGAAAGGGACGACGGTGGCCAGGGCACGAGGATGTCAGCCAAGCAACCGGGCTAGCCCAAGGCGCGTGGCGCACAGGCGCATCCGCTACGCATCGCTTCGCCGATGGCGTCGACCAACGCCAGGGTGCGCGCGGCATCCGCTGCGCTCACCAGTGGCTCGGCGCGCCCATGCGCGACCTCGACGAAATGCTCCAGCTGCACGCGCAGCGCCTCTGCGGAATCAAAGGTTTCCTGCACCTGCAGCAACGGCTCATGCCAACCCGCACCCGGTTCAGCGTAATGCCAGCGCCTGAGTTGCGGCACGCTCAGCGCACCGGCAGTGCCAGCCAGCAGGTAGCACGGCTGATCGGCCTGGCGGGGATAGACCGGGTTCTCGCCCGAGCCGAGCTCCCAACTCCAGGGCGCAGCCACACCGTCGGAACCGGTCAAGGTGCCCAGCGCACCGTTTTCGAACTGCAGCAACACGGCCAGACTGTCTTCGTTGCCGAAGCCGCGAATGCCATTGCTGCCGAAAGCCTGCACCTGGCGGACTTCGCCGCACAGGTAGCGCAGCAGGTCGAGGTCATGAATCAGGTTGGTCAGCAGCATTCCTGCCCCTGGTTCGCGACGCCAGGCGATGTCGAAGTAACTGTCGGGCTTCTGCAGCTGCCACAGCGCCGTCACCGTGGTCAGACGGCCGAGCACGCCGCTTTGCACGACGTGCCGGGCTCGGCTGATCATCGGGTTGTGCCGCCGGTGATGGCCGACCAGGACCGGTACGCCGCTGGCGGCGCTGGCAGCCACCAGCGCGGCCACTTCGTCCAGATCGATCCCGACCGGTTTTTCCAACAGCACGGGCACACCGGCTGCCAGGCAATCGAGTGCCGTGCGCACATGCTGAGCATTGGGGTTGGCCACGATGACGGCTGCGGGCGCTACCTGCGCCAGCATCTGCCGATGATCGGTGAAATGCGGGACCGCGCATTCAGCGGCAAAGGCCTCAGCGTCAGGGCCGGGGTCGGCGATGGCGCAGAGTTGGGCTGCGTGCATCTCGTGCAGGTGCTGGTAATGCTGCCGGCCCATAGTGCCGGCACCGATCAGGGCAATTCGCAGGGGGACGGTCACGATGAAGTCCTTTGTTTATTATTCTCTCCACTTATTTAGAACCGAGTTCCGAAATATTTCAAGTCAAGGATAACGGATTGGCCAGGAATCGGTGGACCAAGACCACACCGCTGGTTCCAGCGCTCAGCTGAACAGCTCCGACGCCAGGCTGACCTGAGACAGCTCCTGTGCCGCAGCCAACAGCCCATTGGCCAATTCGTGCATGCGTGTCTCGGACAGTCGCGCGCTGGGCCCGGCCACACTCAGTACGCCCACCACATGGCCGTCCCGCGGATGCCGTATCACCGCCGCCAGCGCCGAGGTGCCCAATGCCGAACTCTCGACGACCCAGGCATAGCCGGCCTCGCGGGCCAGGCGCAGACGCTCCAGCAGATCGGCATTGGACCGCGGCGCATTGGGCCCGAAGTCTTCACCAGCGGTAATCCCCTGCTGCTCCACCAACGCCAGTGCCTTGGCATCACTGAGCGAAGCCAGCCAGGCATGCCCTGAAGCGGTGTAGAACAAAGGCGCATCACGCCCCATTTCCGGGTCGTAGCGCAGGCCGGAACGAGCGCCCTGGGATTTGGCGATCCACGTCTGACGGTCGCCCTCGACCACGCCCAGCCGGACCAGCTCACCGGTTGCCTGGGCCAGGCGATCGAGAATCGGCTGGACGATATCGGCGCCGCTGCCGGCCAGGTATTGAAAACCCAGCGCCACCAACTTGGTCGACAAGTGATAGCGCAGGGTTTCCGCGCTCTGCCGTACATAGCCCAGTCGGGCCAACTCGGTGAGCATGCGGTGAGCCGCGCTTTTGGGCATTCCCAGCTGTTCGGCAAGGGCTTGCAAGGCTTGGCCGCGTGGTTCGTTGGCAAGGCTTTCAAGCACGCTGAACGCCCGTTCGATCTGACTGCCGGCCATGGTGAGGCTCTCGTGAAGTTGGAACGCGATGAAAAATTCCGCTGATTCTACACTTGGCGATTCGGGCGGCAATCCATAGAATGTGGAACTCGGTTCCATAAAATTACAATTCATCGGACGTGTATACCTCGGAGATTCATCCAATGCAGGGGCCTGACAGCGAAACGAAGAGCGTGGATTGCGACGTGCTGGTCATTGGCTCCGGCGCTGCTGGTCTGGCCACCGCAGTGACCGCCGCCTACCACGGGCTGCGTGTGATCGTGGTCGAAAAGGACAGCACCTTTGGCGGCGCAACCGCCTGGTCCGGCGGCTGGATGTGGGTGCCACGCAATCCGCTGGCGCGCCGCGCCGGCATTGACGAAGATCCGGGGTTGCCGCGCACCTACCTGCAACATGAGTTGGGTGAGCACTTCGATCCGGCACGCATCGATGCCTTTCTCGAGGCGGCCCCGCACATGGTGGCGTTTTTCGAGAAACACACCAGCCTGCAGTTCGCCGATGGCAATGCCATCGCCGATATCCACGGCGATACACCGGGGGCCGGCACCGGTGGCCGTTCGGTGATCGCGGCCCCCTATGACGCACGCCAACTGGACAAGCCGTTGCTCAAGCGACTGCGCAGAACGATGCGCGAAACCTCCTTCCTGGGCATGCCGATCATGGCCGGCGCCGACCTGACCGCCTTTCTGACCCTGACCCGCTCGTGGCGCTCGCTGCTGCACGTGAGCCGGCGCGTGGCTCGACATATGCTGGACCTGGCCCGGCACGGCCGCGCCATGCAGCTGTGCAACGGGGTGGCACTGGTCGCACGCCTGGCCAAGTCGGCCGATGATCTGGGCGTTCTGCTGTGGGAGTCCGCGCCTGTCCGGCGCCTGTCGAAGGAAGGCTCACGCGTCTGCGGCGCCGTGATCGAGACTGCCGAGGGCGAAGTGGTGATCAAGGCGCGCAAGGCCGTGATGCTGGCCACCGGTGGCTTCGCTCATGATATCGACCGACGCCGGGCACTGTTCCCGCGAACGCCCAGCGGCCACGAACACCTGGCTCTGCCGCCGCTGGGCGTAAACGGCGATGGCCTGCGCCTGGGCGAGACCGCCGGTGGCGAGGTAGCCGCCGGATTGGCCTCGGCCGCAGCCTGGTGCCCGGTGTCTCGAGTGCCCTACCGCGACGGCAGCATCGGCCACTTCCCGCACATCATCGAGCGCGCGAAGCCGGGCATCATTGCCGTGCTGGCCAACGGCAAGCGTTTCGTCAACGAAGCCGACGGCTACTATGACTACGTGAAAGCCATGGTAGCCCATGCCCCCGGCGAGGAAGTTGCCTCATGGCTGATCTGCAGTCACACCTTCCAGCGCCGCTACGGGCTGGGCATCTCACGGCCGTTTCCGCTACCGCTCAAGCCGCACATCGACAGCGGCTATCTCAAGGTGGGCGACACGCTGGAGGCGCTGGCCGCTCTATGCGGCATCGACCCGAACGGGCTGCGATCTACCGTAGACCACTTCAACGAGCACGCGCACCTAGGCCGAGACCCGCAGTTCGGCCGCGGCGGCAGCGCCTACCATCGCAAGCAGGGCGATGCGCTGCACCGGCCCAACCCGTGCGTGGCGCCGATCGAACAGGGGCCTTTCTATGCGGTCAAGGTTGAAGCGGGCAGCTTCGGCACCTTCGCCGGGCTCAAGACCAACGCACAGGCGCAGGTGCTCGACAAGCAAGGCCTGCCGATTGCCGGGCTGTACGCCGCGGGTAGCGACATGGCCAGCATCATGGGCGGCCACTACCCGGCCGGGGGTATCAACCTGGGCCCTGCCGCCACCTTCGGCTATATCGCCGCCCGACACATGGCCGGGGCCACCCATCACGAATGACCGCCAGCGGAACAGGAGACCGACATGCAACTCATCACCAACGCGCAGCACCTGAAGATGCCGAAACTGGGGCTTGGCACGTGGCCAATGCTCGGCGACGAATGCACCACAGCTGTGATTCAAGCCCTGGACCTGGGTTACCGACATATCGACACGGCTGCTGGCTACAACAACGAGGCCGCGGTGGGCCGTGCCTTGACCGAGTCCGGCGTGCCACGCGGGGACATTCATGTCACCAGCAAGGTCTGGTGGGACAAGCTGGCGCCCGACGCCATGCGCGAATCGTTCCAGAACACCCTGAGCGCGCTGCAAAGCGACTACATCGACCTGTTCCTGATCCACTGGCCCGGCCAGGAGGGCTGGGATGTGAAAGCGGCCATCGACACCCTGGTGTCGTTCAAGCAGGACGGCCGTGCGCTGAACATCGGTGTGGCGAACTTTCCCCTGCCGCTGCTGCGCCATGTCATGGAGGAGTTGAACGCCCCGTTGGCGGCGATCCAGGTTGAATACCATGTGACCCTGGGCCAGAACGCCCTGCTCGACTACGCCCGCAAACATGACATGGCGCTGACCGCCTACAGCCCGTTGGTGCGCAACCAGGTGTCGCAGATTCCCGAGCTGCAGCAGATCGCCAGCAAGCACGGCGTGCTACCGACTCAGGTGGCACTCAAGTGGCTGCTGGATCAGGACAATGTCGCCGCGATCCCGAAAGCGGCCAGCAAGGCCAACCAGCAAAGCAACCTGGATGCGTTGAAGGTGCAGTTGGACGATGAAGATCGCCGGATCATTGCGGCGTTGCCCAAGGATCAGCGGTTGGTGAGCCCGGATTTTGCGCCGAAGTGGGATTGAGGTAGGGCTTTGAATCGCGGTGCTCCCATTCGCGGGCAGAGCCCGCTCCCACAGATTGCCCAGAGGTCACATGGGAGACCTGTGGGAGCGGGCTCTGCCCGCGAATGAAGGCACCGCAGTATCCGATCAGAAATCGAAAAACACTGTCTCCCCTTCCCCCTGAATGCGCATATCGAAACGGTAGGCGAGCTTGCCGTCCACCTCGCAGCGCGTTGCAATCAGGGTTTCCCGACGCGCGGGTTGTTCGATCAGATTCAACACCGGATCCTTGCCGTTGGCTTCCGCCTCGTCGCTGAAATACAGCCGCGTGTGCAGGTGAATGTTCACCCCGCGGGCGAACAGACTGATGTTGATGTGCGGCGCCATCGGTACGCCAGCGGCGTTGTTCACCACGCCCGGCTTGATCGTCTGCACGGTCCATTCGCCGGCATCGAACGTGGTGGCGGTACGGCCAAAGCTGTTGAAGGGTTGTTCCTGGTCGAAATCGATGTGGTAGTGGCCCTGATCATCGGCCTGCCACAGTTCCAGGAACGAGTCGCGCACCAGATGGCCATTGCCGTCGTAGACATTGCCCAACAGCAAGATGTGCTCACCCGGTGCTTCGGGCTTGGCCATCTGGTTCCAGATTTCATGCTCGCGCGGCTCGATGCCGGCGGCCGCCAGGGCCAGGCCGATGTGAACGTAGGGGCCAGCCGTTTGTGACGGGGTTTCTTTAAGCAGTTCGATAGGCATGTCGATTCCCCTCAACGGTTTTCGAAGTGAGTCTTGCGCTGACCGCGCAGCACGATGTCGAAACGGTAGGCCAGGCAATCCATGGGATTGGCGTTGGCCATGTCCAGCCTGGCGATCAGGCTCTGCACCGCCTCGGGGTCGTTGATCGACTTGACGATGGGGCACATCGGGATCAACGGGTCGCCTTCGAAATACAGCTGGGTGATCAACTTGGTGGCGATCGACGGGCCGCTCACCGAGAAATGTACGTGGGCCGGGCGCCAGTCGTTCGGCCCGTTGCGCCATGGGTACGGGCCCGGCTTGATGGTACGGAAACTGTAGTAGCCCTCGCTGTCGGTCAACGTGCGACCGACGCCGCCGAAGTTGGGGTCCAGGGGCGCCAGGTAGCGGTCGTTCTTGTGCCGGTAGCGGCCACCGGCGTTGGCTTGCCACATTTCCACCAGGGTATTGGCAATCGGTTTGCCGAATTGGTCGCAGACGCGCCCGGCGAGAATGATCCGCTCACCGATCGGCAAGCCACCATGGTTGTAGTTGAGCAGCAGGTCGTTGTCGAACTCGCCGAACTTGAGGTGGGCGAAATTAGGGCCGGTGCTTTCACTGGCCGACTGCGGAATGCTCACCAAGGCCTGACGCGGCGAGCGCATGGTCGAGGTCTTGTAGTCCGGCGTCAGCGCCTTGGGGTGCCAGTTGCGATCACGGATGATGAAGCGACTGCTGTCTTGGGAAGACATGCCGTTCTCCTGTTATTCGATTTATAGAGGACCTGTTTTCAGGCTTCGTACTAGTCTCAAGGAAATGGCCGACAACGAATATTGAAAAACACGGTCACAGGCATACCCGAATGGTTATGCATGAATCGAGTGAGGATTTGCCATGTTATGGAAGAAAGGCCGACGCAGCGATAACGTCGTGGATGCCCGCGGTGATGGTAGCGGCAGTGGCGGCGGCGGAATGCGCATGGGCGGCAAGGGCCTGAGCCTGACCGCCGTGGTGCTGATCGTCGGCTTCGGCCTGCTGACCGGGCAGGACCCCATGCAGATCCTCGGTGAACTGACCGGCCAGGGTCAGCAGGCCGCGCCGGTCGACACCAGCCAGCGCAAGGCGCCACCGGCCAACGACGAGCAGGCCGAATTCGTCAGCACGGTACTGGGCGATACCGAGGACACCTGGAAGCAGATCTTCCAGCAAGGCGGCCAGACCTACAAGGAACCCAAGCTGGTGCTGTTCAGCGGCCAGGTGCAGTCGGCCTGTGGCCACGCGACGGCAGCCAGCGGACCGTTCTATTGCCCGGCCGACCAGCAGGTGTATCTGGACATGGCGTTCTTCCGCGAAATGTCCCAGCGTTTCGGCGCCGCCGGTGATTTCGCCCAGGCCTACGTGATCGCTCACGAGGTGGGTCACCACGTGCAGACCTTGCTGGGTGTGTCGGATCAGGTGCAGAAAGCGCGTCAGGGTGGCCAGCGCATGGAAGGTGCCAATGGCTTGCTGGTGCGTCAGGAACTGCAGGCCGATTGCTTCGCCGGGGTCTGGGCGTTCAATGGGCAGAAGCGCTTGAACTGGCTGGAGCCGGGTGACATCGAAGAAGCCTTGAACGCCGCCAATGCCATCGGCGACGATCGTCTGCAGCAGCAGGGCCAAGGGCGGGTAGTGCCCGATTCGTTCACCCACGGCACTTCGGCTCAGCGCGTACGCTGGTTCAAGGCCGGCTTCGCCCAGGGCCAGATCGCCCAGTGCGACACGTTTGCGGCCAAGAGCCTCTGAATGGTTTGCCCACCACCACCTGCCCAGCAGGTGTGGCGGGTTCAGATCAGTTCGCGCAGGTGTGTGCAGTCCAGCGCATGCCAGTCCGCCAGCTCCGGCCAGAGGTTTTCTGGCTGGTTGACCAGCACCGTGGCGGTGCCCGCCGCCCGACCTGCCAGCAGGTCCATTCGATGATCCCCCACCATGACCATCTCCGGCTGGCGTACCCCCCAGGCGTCGGCCAGGTGCAATAGCCCGGCCGGGTCGGGCTTGTGCGCAGCTTCGTCGCGGCCCAGCACATCGTCGGCCTGAAAGCAGTCGGCGATGCCGATCGCCTGCAGGCTGATGTGTGCCAGTTCGCGCGCGTTGCGCGTGAGGATGCCCAGGCGATGGCCACGGTCGGCCAGTTCGCGGACCAGTTCCACCGCGCCCGGTGCTGCCGTCGACGCTACGGCCAATGCGCGCTCGTGTTCCAGCAACCAGGCATGCTTGGCATGTGATTCTTCGGCCGGCAAGGTGGCCAGGTGGTCGAGGATGTCGGCCTCCTGCGGAATCTCCAGATGACGGCGGATGGCGGCGAAGTCGTGCACGGCCACCGTCAGCGTGCCGTCCAGGTCGAACACCCAATGGCGAACCCGCGCCAGACTCATGACCAGTCCTGCCGATGGCGGATCAGACCTTCCTGGGCCGACGAGGCCACCAACTGGCCGGCGCGGTTGTACACGCTGCCGCGGGCGAAGCCACGTGCGTTGCCCGCCCAGGGGCTGTCCAGGGCATACAACAGCCAGTCGTCGGCGACCAGGTTGCCGTGGAACCACAGCGAGTGATCGAGGCTGGCGATCTGCATGTCACGGTGCCACACCGACTTGCCGTGAGGCAGCAGCGAGGTGGTCAACAGGTTGAAGTCCGAGGCATAGGCCATGACGTACTTGTGCAAGGCCGGGGTCTGGGCGAGTGCGCCGTCGGCGCGAAACCAGATGTATTTGATCGGGTCGGTCGGCGTGGGGTTGTACGGGTCGCGCTCGGCCACCGGGCGCATCTCGATGGGTTTGCCGCACAGCAGTTTGTCGCGCATGTGCGCAGGGATCAGATGGGCCACCTGCTGCATCAGCTCAAGCTCGGTGGGCAGGTTTTCCGGGCCGACCACCTCGGGCATCACACTCTGGTGGGCAAAGCCTTCTTCGTCGTACTGGAACGAGGTGGTGCCGGTAAAGATCGGCTGGCCCTTCTGCACGGCGGTCACCCGGCGCGTGCTGAAACTGCCGCCGTCACGCACTCGGTCGACCATGTACACCACCGGCAGCTGGGCGTCGCCGGGGCGCAGGAAGTAGCCATGCAGCGAATGCACGTGGCGATCGGGCTCCACCGTCTGGCTGGCGGCCGACAACGACTGGCCCAGCACCTGGCCACCGAACAGCTGGCGAAAGCCCAGGTCCTGGCTGCGGCCGCGGAACAGGTTTTCTTCTATGGGTTCCAGGCTCAGCAGCTCGACCAGATCGTCCAACACATGGCTCATTCAAAACTCCTCGGCATAGGCAACACCCACATAGGCAGAACCAAATGGGCGCAATGATAGCGGACACTTGTACTGCGGACACCTGTGGGAGCGCTAGCGGGTGTGCTGCCACTGATCCTGGGTGATGCGGTACAGCATGTGCCGCTGCAATTCATGCCCGGGCAGGTTCGGGTGGTCGAAGTCGCCCTCGTGGTCGCGCAACATGCCGATCGATTGCATCACCTTTTCCGACGACACATTGGCCACCGCCGTGAACGCCACCACCTCATCCAGCCCCAAGCGATCGAAGGCGCAAGCCAGGCAGGTCCAGGCCGCTTCACTGGCGAAACCCAACCCCCAATGCTCATAGGCCAGACGCCAGCCAACCTCGGTAGCCGGGGCAAAAGGCGCATCGAAACCTACCTGGCCCAGCCCGGCGAAGCCGATGAACTGCCCACTGTCCTTGCGCTCCAGCGCCCACAGGCCATAGCCCAATTCGGCAAAGTGACCGCGCACACGACCGATGACCGCTGCGCTCTGCAGCCGTCCCAAGGTTTCGGGAAAATAACGCATGACCCGCGGATCGGCGCACATGTCGGCAAACGCGGGCAGATCGCTGTCCCGCCACTGACGCAAGATCAGTCGCGCACTTTCAAGTTGGAGGATCCCGCTCATTGCTGATTCCTTGTCGATACCCGCCCGCCCCGACCCGATTCGGCCTGGCAAGCACCTTCCCGCTCATTTCGAACGCGAGGTGGCAAGGGAGTTTTCACGGCAAGACCAACGGCGCATGCAGGCATGTCGAGCAGCCATTTCGACCGGACGCGTTTCGCTCGGCCTGGCGGGCTAGCGCCGGGTACTGCGCTCCCAGGCGGCCAGCACCGTACGCTCCGAACGCACCAGATAGGCCTCGAGCAACTGCGTGGCCTCTTGCGCACGCCCCTCTTCCAGGCAATGCAGAATGCAACCGTTCATGTCCAGGTAGGGCATGTGCAGGAACCGCGGATCGTCGAGCAAGCCGAAGGCCAGCCGCAATTGCGCCGATATCTGCGCATAGAACGCCTCCAGGCGCGGGCTGTCGGCCAGTTCGACGACCGCCTGGTGGAACATCATGTTGGCCGTACCCACGGCCTTCCAGTCCTTGGCCTCGCCCGCCTGCTTGCCCATGGCAACCGCTTCGCGCATGCGCACGGTGCCTGGGTGCAGCGGATAGCCTTGGGCAAGGGCCTGGCACTCGATGAAGCGGCGTACCCGGTAGATGTCGATGATCGACGCCATGTCCGGCACCGCCACGGTCACGCCGCGGTTTGGCTCGTGTTTGAGCAAGCCTTCACGGGTCAGGCCTCTGAAGGCCTCGCGCAGGGTGTTGCGCGAGATCTGCAGGGTTTCCGCCAGGGCGGCCTCGGACAGGCGCTGGCCAGGGACCAGTTCACCTTCCACCAGCATCCGGCGAATCTCCTGGGTAATGGATTCACCCAGGGAACGAGGCGCAGAAAGTGAGAGGTCGGTCATGTACGGTCCAGGGTCGGAAAAGTCGATTCGATGTTCACCCACTGCCAGATCTCAGGCAAGGCGAATGGCACTTCTGTGCATCATTAAGTAACAGCGCTCCTTGCAAGCGTTACAAACTGGTGCACATTGTGGGTTACTGTAAAACGTATTGTTGAACAATCCAAAGCATACAGATCAACACCTTCCGCTGGATTGGCAGGCTCTGGCATGTTCATTGCTCTGGCCCTGTCATCTCCCATCGCAGGAACGATGCCGTGACACAGACAGCCGCGACACAGACCGCCAAGGATTTCACCAAGGCGCGTCGCTCTTCCCTGATCGCCGCGATCTTCATGATGGCGACCTCGGCCATCGGCCCGGGCTTCATCACTCAGACCGCCACGTTCACGGCAAAAATGGGCGCGGCGTTCGCGTTCGGCATCCTGGCGTCGATTCTCATCGACTTCGTGGTCCAGTTGAACATCTGGCGCATCGTCACGCTGACGCGCATGCGCGCGGCCGACATCGCCAACAAGGCGATTCCAGGCAGCGGCTACTTGCTGGCCGTACTGGTCATCTTCGGCGGTGTGGTGTTCAACGTCGGCAACATCGCCGGTGCAGGCCTGGGCCTGAATGCACTGATGGGGCTGGATCCGAAATGGGGGGGCGCCTTGAGTGCGCTGATGGCCATCGGCATTTTCCTGTCTCGCCGTGCAGGCCTGGCCGTGGACCGAATGATTGTGGTGCTGGGCCTGGTGATGATTGGCATGACGCTGTTCGTCGCCTTCGCTTCCAACCCGCCGCTGGGTCAGGCGTTGTACCAAACCATCCTGCCGGAAACCGTGGATTTCGCCATCATCACCACCATCGTCGGTGGCACGGTGGGGGGCTACATCACCTACGCCGGCGCCCATCGCCTGCTCGATCGCGGCACCACCGGGATCGAGAATCTACAGGCGGTGAACAAGGCGGCTTTGAGCGGCATCCTGGTCACCGGCCTCATGCGCTACATCCTGTTCCTCGCCATTCTTGGCGTGGTAGCCAGTGGCGTGGTCATCGACATTTCGGGTCAGGGCGCAAATCCGGCGGCGCAGGCCTTCCAGGCCACCGCAGGCGAGTTCGGCCTGCGCATCTTCGGACTGATTCTCTGGGCGGCCGCCATCACCAGTGTGATCGGTGCGGCCTATACCTCCATCTCCTTCATCACTGTTTTTTCGCCCACTATCAGCGAAAAGGCACGCAACCGTGCCACCACCGTGTTCATTGCCGTGTCGCTGCTGATCTATGTCCTGATGGGCACGGCGCCTGCCGCGCTGCTGCTCTTTGCGGGTGGTTTCAATGGCTTGATCCTGCCTATCGGTTTGAGCATCTTCATCTACGTGGGCTGGCGCCGGTCCGACCTGATGGGCGGCTACCATTACCCTCGCTGGCTGCTGGTGCTGGGCCTGCTGACGTGCCTGCTGACCTGGTACATGGCGATCAAATCGGTCGGGCCGATCTTTGCCTTCCTCAAGGTCGTATGAGCCAGAACAATTACAAGGAATCTCTACAATGCCAAGCATCGATATCAACAGCGACCTGGGTGAAAGCTTCGGCGCCTGGAGCATGGGCGACGACGATGCCATGCTCGACATCGTCACCAGCGCCAACGTTGCCTGCGGCTTCCACGCCGGCGATCCGGCCGGCATCCTGCGCACTCTCAAGGCTGCCGCGGCCCGGCAGGTCAGCATTGGCGCCCATGTGTCCTACCCGGACAAGGTCGGCTTCGGCCGCCGCAACATGGATGTGGCCAGCGACGAGCTGACCGCCGACGTGATCTACCAGATCGGCGCCCTGCAGGGCCTGGCCCAGGCCGCCGGCACCCGCGTCAGCTACGTGAAGCCCCATGGCGCTTTGTACAACACCATCGCCCACGACCGCCGTCAGGCGCTGGCGGTGATCGCCGCGATCCGCGCCGTCGACTCGCGCCTGGTGCTGGTGGCTCTGGCCGGCTCGAGCCTGATCGAACTGGCACGTGAGCAAGGCCTGACCTGCATTGCCGAGGCCTTCGCCGACCGCGCCTACACCCCAGAGGGCACGCTGGTTTCACGGCGCGAGCCGGGCGCGGTGCTGCACGATCCGCAACTCATCGCCCAGCGCATGCTGCGCCTGGTCGAAGACGGCACCCTGGAAGCGATCGACGGCAGCATCACGCGCATCCAGGCCGACTCGATCTGCGTGCACGGCGACAGCCCGGCCGCCGTGGCCATGGCCCGTGAGCTGCGCCGGGTAATGGAGCAGGCGAACATGCGCCTGCAAGCGTTTGCCGGAGACCGACCGTGAGCGCCCTGAAGCTCGCCGCCCGGCGCGCTGTCGACGCCGCCCGCGCAGCGCGCGCGGGCTACCGTGGTGGTCTGGTTGCACCTTCTGCCGGGATCGCGCCGGGCATGACCCAGGCCAACCTGATCGCCCTGCCCCGCGACTGGGCCTATGACTTCCTGCTGTACGCGCAGCGCAATCCGAAAGCCTGCCCCATCCTCGACGTCACCGATGCGGGCAGCCCGCACACCGTACTGGCAGAAGGCGCCGACCTGCGCACCGATCTGCCGCTGTACCGGGTCTGGCGCAACGGCCAGTTGGCCGAAGAGATCAGCGACGCCCGCCCCGCCTGGGCCGAGCACGACGACATGGTGACCTTTCTCATTGGCTGCAGCTTTACCTTCGAAACCGCGCTGCAGGAAGCCGGTATCGAAGTCCGGCACATCGCCGACGGCAGCAATGTGCCGATGTACCTGAGCAACCGTGCCTGCCGCCCCGCCGGGCGACTGCGCGGTGACATGGTGGTGTCCATGCGCCCTATCCGCGCCGACCGGGTGGCCGAAGCCTGCACCATCACCGCCCGCTATCCCTCGGTGCATGGCGCGCCGGTGCACGTCGGTGATCCAGCGCTGCTGGGCATCGCCGACCTGGCCCATCCCGACTTCGGCGAAGCCGTGCGCATCGAACCGGGCGAGGTGCCGGTGTTCTGGGCCTGTGGCGTCACGCCCCAGGCGGCGGTCATGGCGTCGGGCGTGCCGTTCGCCATCACCCATTCGCCGGGCCATATGTTCATCACCGACGTGCCTGACAGCACGTACCACGTCTAGGAGATTGCCGTGCGTTTTCTACCGGTCAACCTGGACACCCTGCTGGTCGAGCTGAGCGACCTGGAGCAGACCCTGGCCCTGTTGGACGCCTTGAGCGCCGAGCCGCTGTTGGGGGTGGAAGAGATCATCCCGGCCGCGCGGACGCTGCTGATCCAGTTCCGCCCCAGCGCCATCACCCGCCAGGCGCTGGTCGACCACGTCGCCCGTCAGGACCTGGGCCAACGCCGGGCCGCCGAGCAGCGCCGGGTGGAAATTCCCGTGCACTACAACGGCGAAGACCTCGACGAGGTCGCCGCGCTGCTGCAGATCAGCCGCGACGAAGTGATCCGCCGCCATACCGCCGAGGACTACAGCGTGGCGTTCTGCGGCTTTGCGCCAGGCTTCGGCTACCTGACCGGCGGCGCCGGGTTCCAGGTGCCGCGCCGGCAGACGCCGCGCACGCGCATTCCGGCCGGTGCCGTGGCGCTGGCCGGCGAATTCAGTGGTATCTACCCCAAGGCCAGCCCCGGTGGCTGGCAGATCATCGGCGTCACGCCCTTGCAGATGTGGGACCTGGAGCGCACTGAACCGGCTCTGTTGCGCCCCGGCTACAAGGTACGTTTCATCGATGCCGGGCCGCTGCCTGTAGGTGGCTTGCCGGTGCCCAGCCAGCCCGCTGCGGCCCTGCCACCGAGCGGCGCGTACCTGCAGATCCTCAGCCCCGGCCTGCACAGTGTGCTGCAGGACACCGGCCGCATTGGCCAGACCGGCCAGGGCGTGTCCCGCTCCGGTGCGCTGGACCTGGGCGCGTTGCGGGCCGCCAACCGCGCCGTCGGCAACCGCTCGGACATGGCCTGCGTGGAAACCGTGCTCGGCGGCCTGCGCTTCGTCTGCCACGGCCACGCCGTGATCGCCGTCACCGGCGCGCAAACCCCGGTTACCCTGACCAGCGTCAGTGGCCTGCAATGGCCTGTGGACAACTATCGACCCCTCGAACTGGTACCGGGTGACACGGTCACCGTGGGTACGCCCAGCGCCGGGCTGCGCAGCTACCTGGCGATCCGCGGCGGCTTCGACGTGGCGCCGGTGCTCGGCAGCCTGTCGACCGACACCCTGGCCCAGGTCGGCCCGCCCGCCCTGGCTGCGGGAGACCAGTTGGGGTTCACCCCGCCCAAGGGCGGCACCAGCGTGTCGCTGAGCGAAGCCCCGGCGTTCGCCCTGCCCAAGACGGCCGACATCGTCACCCTGGATGTGCTGATGGGGCCACGCAGTGACTGGTTCACCACCGACGCCATCGAGCGCTTGAGCAGCCAGCTCTGGCAGGTCACCCCGCAATCCAACCGCGTCGGCATCCGCCTGGCCGGTGAAACGCCGCTTACGCGCAGCAACCCCCAGGAGCTGCCCAGCGAAGGCACCGCCGTGGGCGCGATCCAGGTGCCGGCCAGCGGCCAGCCCGTATTGTTCCTGGCCGACCACCCGCTGACCGGCGGCTACCCGGTCATCGCCGTGGTCGCCAGCTACCACCTCGACCTGGCAGGGCAGATACCGGTCAATGCACGGATCCGCTTCAACCCGGTGGCCGCCTTCGAAGAAATCCAGCCCACCGCGCCCGCCCCTTCTTCCTCTGCCGATGTGGAAAGACTTCCATGAAAAAACTCCTGATTGCCAACCGCGGCGAGATCGCCGTGCGCATCGCCCGTGCCTGCCGCGACCATGGCGTGCAATGCGTGGCGGTGTACGCCGATGCCGATATCGACGCCCTGCATGTTCGCCACGCCGATGAAGCCTACGGGCTCGATGGCCAGCGGCCTGCCGAAACCTACCTGAACATCGGGAAACTCCTGGAGGTGGCCCGGCGCAGTGGCGCCGACGCCGTACATCCGGGCTATGGCTTTCTCTCGGAGCGAGCCGATTTCGCCCGCGCGGTCATCGACGCGGGGCTGATCTGGGTCGGCCCCAATCCCGAGACCATCGACGTGCTCGGCGACAAGGTAGAGGCGCGCAAGATCGCCCAGGCCGTGGGCGCGCCTCTGGTTGCCGGTACGCCGGGGCCGGTGGCAAGCGCCGACGAGGTGCTGGCCTTTGCCGAACAGCACGGTCTGCCCATCGCCATCAAGGCCGCATTCGGGGGTGGTGGGCGCGGCATGAAGGTCGCCTGGCGCCTGGACGAGGTGGCTGAGCTGTTCGCCTCGGCGGTGCGCGAGGCAGAGGCCGCCTTCGGCCGTGGCGAATGCTACGTGGAACAGTTTCTCGACCGGCCCCGGCACATCGAAGCGCAGATACTGGCCGACAAGCATGGCCAGGTGGTGGTGGTGGGCACGCGCGACTGCTCCCTGCAGCGCCGCAACCAGAAGCTGGTGGAAGAAGCGCCCGCGCCGTTCATCACCGAACAGCAGCGCGAGCGTATTCATCAATCGGCCCGCGACATCTGCGTCAAGGCCGGTTATGTCGGCGCCGGCACGGTCGAATTCCTGCTCAGCCAGGATGGCACCCTGTCGTTCCTGGAGGTCAACACGCGCCTGCAGGTCGAACACCCGGTCACCGAAGAGACCACCGGCGTGGACCTGGTGATCGAGCAACTGCGCATCGCCGACGGCTTGCCGCTGTCGTTCGATGAAACCCCGGCGCCGCGCGGTCACAGTTTCGAATTTCGCATCAATGCCGAGGATCCGGGCAAGGGCTTTCTGCCCACTCCCGGCCAGATCGACGAGTTCATGCCACCGTTCGGCCCAGGCGTGCGCCTGGACAGCGGTGTGACCAGCGGGTCGAGCGTGCCCAGCCACTTCGATTCGATGATGGCCAAGCTGATCGTCACCGGCGCCACCCGTGAGCAGGCGATTGCCCGCGCCCGGCGCGCCCTGGCCGAGTTCCGCATCGAGGGGATCGCCTCGGTGCTGCCGTTCCACCGCGCCGTGATGGATCACCCGGACTTCACCGGCAGCGACGGTTTTGCCGTGCACACGCGCTGGATCGAAACCGACTTCGCCGAGACCATCAGCCTTGCGCCGCGGGCCGCACCCGTGGCCGACACGGACATTCTGCGCACCTTCGTTGAGATCGATGGCAAGCGCCACGCCCTCGGCCTGCCAAGCGCGCTGTTGCGTGGCATGAGCCTGAATGCGCCGGCCGCGGCCCCACCGCACGCAACGGCCGCTGCAGACGTGGATCCCCAGGCCTTGCTCACCCCGGTGGCGGGTAACCTGCACACTTGGGTAGTGGAAGACGGTGCGACGGTGTCCAGCGGCCAGGTAGTGGCAGTGGTCGAAGCGATGAAGATGGAAAGCTCGGTGCTGGCCCCGTGTGCAGGCCGTGTACGCATCGGCCAGCAGGCCGGTGACTACTTCGAGGCAGGCGCCGTGATCGGTCGTATCCAGGCCGACGACTGACCCATGGCAGCAGGCGGCACCGGGTCATGGCCCAGGTGCCGTTACCTGGAAAAAGCCCAGCCGAACGCGCTGCGCATCTGGAATAATGCCGGCCTTCGTCACCCGCACCACTCCATGGATTTTGCACAAGGCCTGCAACAATGCTTTCGATCGTCGCTTCACTCCTGCCCATTCTGCTGGCGCTGGCCGGCGGCTGGCTGCTGGCAATTTTCATCAGCCCCGCACTGCGCAAGCGGCTGGTGAAGCTGATCACCCCATTCATCTGGCTGCTGCTGTTTTCGATCGGCTACGAATTCGGCAATGTCTTGGGCGCCTTGAACTCGGCACGCGAATCGGCGCTCACCGCGCTGGTCTTCGCCCTGCTCACCACCGCCGTGCCCTGGTTGATGCTGTCGTGGGGCACCGCTGCTGCAGTGGCCCACCCAGCGTCGGCGCGTCAGGGGCTGGCGGGCATTGTCCCACCGCTCAAGGAGTGTCTGATCGCGCTGCTCGCCCTGGCGCTGGGCGTCGGCATGTATCACCTGTGGGGCGCGGCCGACGGCTCGGGTTTCGCCTGGCCTTCGACCAGCTACTTCCTCTATGTACTGATCGTGCTGGTTGGGCTGGACCTCTACGGAGTCCGGCCCGACCCGTCGTGGTACTCGCTGCGCACGCTGAAGATTCCCGCGATGGTGGTGATCGGCTCGCTGCTGGGCGGCCTGCTCGCGGCGTGGGCCACCGGCCAGCCACTGGCCATTTCCATGGCGCTGTCCAGTGGCTTTGGCTGGTTCACCTTGTCCGGCGTGCTGGTGGGCCACCATGCCGGTGAAGCCTTCGGCGCCATGGCCCTGCTGACCGATCTGTTCCGCGAGATCCTCGCCATCGGTCTACTCTACAGCCTGGGCGCGCGGCGTCCGCTGCAATGCATCGCTGCAGGCGGTGCCACATCCCTGGACTCGACCTTGCCGATCATCAAGCAGAAGTGCCCGCCACAATTGCTCCCGGTGGCCCTGGTCAGCGGTTTTCTGCTGACGGTGGTCGGGCCCTTGTTGATGGTGTTCTTCCTGACCGTATAAGTTATGCACACCGGCGCAGCGGTGGATAAGTTACGCACAATCGCTGTGCAACTGCCTGTGGATAATCTGCGCATAAGCGCCTGGCGTGCCGTACAGGCGGGGGTATGAGCGAAGCGGTCATTTTTTGATCAGTGCTGTCGAGCGGTTTTGCACGCGCACGCGCCAGTTACCCACATCCGCTGTGCAACCGCATGTGGATAACCTGCGCAAAACAGGCTGCAGGCCTTGCGCTGTGGGGCTTTCAGTGATGTGATCACATTTTGATCAGCGCCGCCTGTGGATACAGGAGCGGAACGAGCCGTGTAGAATTCTCGTTCTTTCCCTGTCGATCCGCTTACATGCACTCTTCCTCCCCTCGCGTCGCCGTGATCGGCGGCGGCCCAGCAGGCCTGATGGCCGCCGAAGTGCTGAGCCTTGCCGGCGTGGCCGTCGACGTCTACGACGGCATGCCCTCGGTGGGCCGCAAATTCCTCCTGGCAGGCGTCGGCGGCATGAACATCACCCATTCCGAGCCCTACCCGGCTTTCGTTTCGCGGTATGCGGAACGTGCGCAGGACGTTCGAGCATGGCTGGACCCATTCGATGGGCAACGGCTGCGCGAATGGATTCATGGCCTGGGTATCGACACCTTCGTCGGCACCTCCGGGCGGGTGTTCCCCGCCGACATGAAGGCCGCACCGTTGCTGCGGGCCTGGCTCAAGCGCCTGCGCGAGTCCGGCGTGGTTATCCACACCCGCCACCGCTGGCTGGGCTGGAACGCCGACGGCAGCTTGCGCATCGCCAATCCACAAGGCGAGTTGGCCATACCTGCGCATGCCACGGTGTTGGCGTTGGGTGGCGCCAGTTGGGCGCGGCTGGGTTCCGACGGCGCCTGGGTGCCGTGGCTGCATGATCGCGGTGTACCGATCAAGCCGCTGCAACCCTCCAACTGCGGCTTCGAAGTGCCGGGCTGGAGCGCGCTGCTGCTGGAGAAGTTCGCCGGCGCACCGTTGAAGAACGTTGCCCTCGGGCTGGCTGGCGAGCCCTCGCGCAGGGGTGAATTCGTGCTGACCGAAACGGGGGTGGAAGGCAGTTTGGTGTATGCACTGTCAGCCGGGATTCGCGAGGCGATCAACCGCACAGGCAAAGCGACCCTGCATCTGGACCTGCTGCCGGACCGTCCTGTGGATAAGGTTCGGGCCGCGTTGCACAAGCCGCGGGGCTCTAAAAGCATGGCCCGGCACCTGCAGGGGCAACTGGGCCTGGAAGGAGTGAAGGCCGGCCTCCTGCGGGAGCTGACCGATGCGCAAGCCTTTGCCGACCTCGATGCGCTGACCTTGGCGATCAAGGCCCTGCCGCTGACACTGGTGCGCGCGCGGCCGCTGGACGAGGCCATCAGCACGGCGGGCGGTGTGGACTTGCAAGGGCTGGATCGGCACCTGATGCTCAACGCTGTGCCAGGCACCTTCTGCGCGGGTGAAATGCTGGACTGGGAAGCGCCTACCGGCGGCTATCTGCTGACAGCCTGTTTCGCCAGCGGGCGGCGCGCGGCGGATGGCGTGCTGGAGTGGCTGGCTCGGGGGTGATGTTTGCCTCTAGGGCCTCTTCGCGGGCAGAGCCCCGCTCCCACAGGGTCAGCATTCTCTTTAACCTGTGGGAGCGGGCTCTGCCCGCGAAGAGGCCATCAGTCACACCACACAATGTGAGAGCCCTCCGCCCACGAAGAGGCCCTCAGCCCCCCACACACCTCAAGGCTTGCGCTTGCGCGGCCCGGTATTGAACACCGGGACCTTGCGCACTGGCTTGACCACCGGCACCGCATCCACCGGTGAGTCACCGCTGTCGACCCACTTGCCCAGGTTCTTCTTGCTGCCACTGACCTTGGGCTTCTTCGGCTTTTTCGGTTTCTTCACCACCTGGCCGCTGGCATCGGTGTCCGGCACGCGGTGGTCGGGCACGAAGTCAGGCTCGTCGACGCGCTTCAGCGTCTGCCGGGTGAGCGTTTCGATGGCCGACAGCAACTGCACTTCGTCGGCGCAGACCAGCGAGATAGCCTCACCGGTGGCCCCGGCGCGACCGGTGCGACCGATGCGGTGAATGTAGTCTTCGGCGACGATGGGCAGGTCGAAGTTGACCACCAACGGCAGGTCTTCGATGTCCAGGCCGCGCGCGGCAACATCGGTGGCCACCAGGATCTGCACCTCCGAGGCCTTGAAGCGATCCAGCGCGCGCTGGCGCGTGGCCTGGGGCTTGTCGCCGTGGATGCCATCAGCGTTGACACCCAGACCTTGCAGCTTCTCGACCAACGCGTCGACGCCGTTACGGGTCTTGGCGAACACCAGCACCTGTTTCCAGCGCTGCTTCTTCAACAGATGGCAGAACAGCTCGGCCTTGCGCTTCTTGTCCACCGGCACGATCCACTGCTGCACCGAGCTGGCCGCCACGTTGCGCGGGCTGACTTCGATGCTCAGCGGGTCGTTGAGCATCTGCCCGGCGAGCAAGCGAATGGCATCGGAAAAGGTCGCCGAGAACAGCAAGGTCTGACGCTTCTTCGGCAAGGCCGCATAGATGTCGCGCAGCTCCTCGGAAAAGCCCAGGTCGAGCATGCGATCCGCTTCATCCAGCACCAGGGTCTGCAGCTGGGAAAACTTGACCGCGTTCTGCCGATACAGATCGAGCAGACGCCCAGGCGTCGCCACCAACAGGTCGACGCCCTTGCGCAGTTTCATCATCTGCGGATTGATGCTGACCCCGCCGTACACGGCATAAGTGCTCAACGGCAGGTGCTCGCCGTACTCGACGATATTGGCATGGACCTGCTCGGCCAGCTCGCGCGTGGGGCACAGCACCAGCGCGCGCACCGAATTGCTCGCCACCTTGGGCCCTTCCATGGCCAGCAACTGCAGCAATGGCAGGGCGAAACCGGCGGTCTTGCCGGTGCCGGTCTGGGCCGCAGCCATCAGGTCGCGGCCGGCCAGCACTGCCGGAATGGCTTGGGTCTGCACCGGGGTCGGCGTCTGGTAGCCAAGCGTTTCAAGGGCGCGCTGCAGGGGTTCGATCAGGCCAAGGGTGGCGAATGTCATGGGTCTACCGTCAGAAGATGTTTCGCAATGGCCGGCAGTTTACCCTGTCGGCAGCGCTTTCGCCTTGCGCCATTGCGGTACCCCGATCAACACCACCGCACCGATGATCACCGCCATCGCCACGCACTCCTCGACGCCGATGTGCTCGCCGGCGAAGAGAATGCCCAGCAGCACGGCCACTGCAGGGTTGACGTATGCATAACTGGTGGCGGCTGCCGGGCGCACGTGCTTGAGCAGGTACATATAGGCACTGAAGGCCACGATCGAACCGAAGAACACCAGGTAGGCCAGCGCGCCCCAGCCGGCGGCGGTCGGCCATTGCTGCAGGCGCTCGCCGGAAATCAGGCTGCCGAGCAGCAGCACCGCGCCGCCGATGAGCATTTCCGCCGCTGCTGCCATGGCGCCCTGGGGCAATGGCAGGCTGCGGCTCCACACCGAGCCAAAGGCCCAGGCGGCCGCTGCGAAAATCAGCAAGGTGGCGCCCAGCGGGCTGGCCTGCAGGTTGGAACCCAGGTTGAGCAGACCAATGCCAATCAGCCCGAGGACGATGCCGGCCCACTCCAGACGAGTATTGCGCTGGCCGCGAAACAGGCCGAAGAACAGGGTGAACAGCGGCACGGTGGCCACGGCCAGCGCCGCCACGCCGGAGGACACCCCGGCGTGCTCGGCGACCGTGACCCCACCATTGCCGCAACTGAGCAGCAGGATGCCCACGCACCCGGCTGCGCGCCATTGCGGCCAGCTGGGGTTGGGCGCCCCGCGCAGGCGCAGGAAGCTGTACAGCAGGGTTCCGGCGATGAGAAAGCGCACCCCGGCCATCAGCAACGGTGGCCAGGACTCGACGCCGATACGGATGAACAGGTACGTCGAGCCCCAGACGAAGTACAGGGCCAGAAAAGCGCCGATAAGCAGCAGGGGGAAGCGGGACTTGGCAGGCATTTCAAAGGTCATCCATGGTGTGTTTTTATTCTTTCCTGATGGGAACGGCGCGGGCGGCACTCCCTTCTACCCGCGAAGAGGCCCTCCAGCCCTAGCCCATCCGATGCTTCTGCAACACCTCGCGCATCTTCGCCATCGGCACTTTCTGCAGCGTGCAGAACAACCCATGGGACACCTCGGCCAGCCCGTGGCGTTCGCGCAGTTCCAGCGCCAGGTGCTGGGTCAGGTTGGCGGCCATCTCGGCGTCGGCCATGGCCCGGTGAGCCTGGCCGGTGTGTGGCAGTTTCGCCCACTGGGTCAAGGTGCCCAGCTTGTGATTCGGCGCGCCAGGGAACAGGCGCCGGGCCATCAGCATCGAGCAGGCGAAACTCTGCACCCGTGCCCGGCGCAGCAGGCTCAGCTCGTGGTCCCAGAACTTCTGGTCGAAGGAAGCATTGTGCGCAAGCAACGGCGTGCTGCCGACGAACTCGGCCACTTCGGCCATGACCTCGGCGGCCGGTGGTGCCTTGCGTACCATGGCCGTGGTGATGCCGGTGAGGCTGGCAACGAAGCCAGGCACGGGCAGGCCGGCGTTCATCAGGCTCTGGTAGCGCCCGACGATTTCGCCGCGCTCGAGCATGACCACGGCAATTTCCGTAGCGCGGCAGCCCATGTTCGGCGAGATGCCAGTGGTTTCGAAGTCGATGACAGCAATGCGTTCCAAAGCGGTGAAACCTCAGTTCTTCAGCAGCAACGCGCCTTCGATGGGCACGTAGCGGGTGGCGGCGCGGATCAGTGAATTGGCGGTCAGGCCTGGAACTCCATAGGCGACGGCCTCGACGCCGTGCTTGCCGATGATGCGGTCGAGCAGCAGGTCGAAGTCGCCGTCGCCCGAGGCAAGCACGATTTCGTCGACGTGATCGGCGGCGTCCATGATATCAATGGTGATGCCCACGTCCCAGTCGCCCTTGGCCGAGCCATCGCTGCGCTGGATATAGGGCTTGAGTTTGACCGTGAAGCCGAGGTTGCGCAGGATCTGCTGGAATTGCTGCTGCTTGCTGTCGCCACGGTCGATGGCGTAGGCATAGGCTTCGACGATCTGCCCACGCTGGCCGATGTCGGCCCACAGCGCGGCATAGTTGAAATGGCAGCCGTAGGCCTGGCGCACGGTGTAGTAAAGGTTCTGTACATCGGCGAACACCGCGATCTTCTTCACCGCACTTCCTCGTCGCGCTGGGCGCCTGAGCTTCTGGATAGCCAGTATGCCAGTGTTGGGGCAAGGATGGGGGTGACTGTGCCTGCCTCTTCGCGGGCAGAGCCCCGCTCCCACAGGATCGCACGCAACCCTGTGGGAGCGGGGCTCTGCCCGCGAAGAGGCCATGAGGTCCACCGAACAATGTAAAGGCAGGTCGACGAGCCCTCTGCCCGCGAAGAGGCCCTCGGCCTTTACACGAAATCATCATCCTCGGACATGAAGCCGCCGTCATCGCCGCTGTCATAACCGGCATCCGCCAAACCACCCTGTTCATTCCAGCTGTCATTGCTGACCTGTTGGGCATCGCCGCTTTCGTTCCAGCCACCGCCGTCGCTGGCCTGGGCGGGCTCTTCCTTGATCACCTCGACGACCTCCTGCGGATTGTCGTGATGAAACAGACTGCTGATGCCCTGCGCCAGCATCACACCACCGGCCACACCCGCGGCCGTCTGCAGGGCGCCGCGCATGAAACCGCCACCTGCGGCCGGCGCCTGAGCACCTGGGGCGGCGTAGTTCTGCTGTGGCGGTGGCTGGTACGCCGGCGCCTGGCGGGCCGGCTCGCGCCAGCCATTGCCCTGCGGCTGCACTGCCCGCGCAGGCTGCTGTGCATCGCGAGTGCCGCCGCCGAAAATGCTCGACAGGAAACCACCACCGCCCTGCTGTGCCGGTGCTGCCGATTGGCTACGCGCCTGTTGCAATTCGGTCTGCAGCTGTTGGTTCTGCTCGCTCAGGCGCTTGATCGCCGCTTCCTGGACCAGGATCGCCTGCGCCATGTAATAAGGCGCGGCCGGCTGGGCGGCCACATGCCCCTTGATGCGTTCGTCAGCCTGCGCATCACGCGCACTGCCATCTTTTTCGGCCTGCTGGAGGCGGGTGAACAGACCGTCGATCAAGCTTTGTTCATCAGTGTTCATGGCGACCTCGCTCGATTGCCCACAAAATGGGTACAGCCGGCGCACAGTGCGTCGGTTCTGCTTCAATGATGGGGCTGGCGCCCCGCCTTTCAATGACCGGCCGCGATTAAACTTTGTTCACCCTCCCCCGTTGCCGCCGTTCGCAGCCTGCGGGCCGGGTGTTGAAAAGCGCCACCATCGGCTAAAGTGTCGACCTGCTTTTTGACCTGTGACCCGGCCCCATGAACCCGCTGATCGTATTGCGCGACTCGTTCTATTTCTTCCGCATCAACCTGTGGGCGATTCTGCGCCTGTGCCTGCCGCTGGTGGTCTGCGAGGCCCTGGCGCGCGAACTGGTGGCGCGCGCCAGTGGCCCCGACGCCACCGTCATGTACGACGTGGCGGTGGGCTTGCTGTTCTACCCGCTGTACACCGCCGCACTGATCCTGTTTCTCGACGCCCGCACCGACGGCTACGAGCCGCAGGGTCGGCACCTGCTGGGCAAGGCCTTGCACCTGTGGCCACGCTTCGCCCTGATGGCTGCCCTCAGCACACTGCTGATCATGTTCGGCATGTGGCTGTTCGTGCTGCCGGGCCTGTACCTGATGATCAAGCTGTCGTTCTCGGAATACCTGCTGGTGCTGCGCAACATCACCCCCTTGCAGGCCATGCGCGAAAGCTTCGACATGACCAAGGGCAAGTTCTGGCCGATCCTGTTCACCCTGCTGGCGATCATGATCCCGCTGTGGCTGCTCGACGGCCTGAGCGCCATGGCCTGGACCGACACCCAGCCCACGCTGGTGCGGCTGCTGGTGGACAGCGTCAACAGCTTCCTGCAGCTGCTGCCCAGCGTGGTGTTGTTTCGCCTGTTCATGTTGATGAGCAAGCCTGACTGACCACTGCGTTCAGGCGCTGGCCTGGGTGCCGGCCAGCTCGTGATAACGCCGAGCGAAGTAGACCAGCACATCGGCTTCGTCCTGCTGGCGGATATCCAGTACTTCGCACACCAGAATGTCGTGGGTACCGACGCTGGTACTGCTGGTGATCTTGCAGTCGAAAGACAGCTTGGCACCTTCCAGTATCGGCGCACCGGTGACCCCCTGGCTCCAGCAGCCGCCCTCGAAGCGCTGCGCCTGGGGCGTCTTGCCGCCAAAGGCATTGGACAAGGCTTGCTGGCCATTGCCCAGGGTGTTGACGCACACCGTGCCGTTGCCCGTGAACGATTCGTACACCGATGCAGTGCGATTGATGCACACCAGCAGCGTCGGCGGCTGGTCGGTCACGCTGCACACCGCCGTGGCAGTGAAACCCGCGCGCCCATGGGGGCCGTCGGTGGTGATGACGTTCACGGCGGCGGCCAGGCCGGCCATGGCGTCACGGAAGGCTTGACGCTCGACGGGAAGCGAATGAGGCACGGTCATAGTGAAAGTCCTTGAAAGTAGTCCAGCACAGCATGATGGAAGGGTTGCGGGTCGCTGACGCTTGACGCGTGCCCGCCGTATTCGAGTACCACCAGCGTGGCATTGGGCAGCCGATCGGCCAGGTGCCGGGAACGCTGCCACGGCACCAGCATGTCGTCCCTGTTGGCGATCAGCAGCGTGGGCGTGTGAATGCCTTGCAGCCGCGATTCGATGTCGAAGGTTTCCAGCGCGTTGATCCGCCGCAGCAGGTTGTCATGGCTGGGAAAGTGGGCCAGAGCATGGGCCTCGTCTTCGGCCAGACGCGCGCCGTTGCTGGCGATCCAGTCGGCGGGATACAGGAACAACGCCTGCGCTTGTACGTAAGCCTGCGCGCCGCAGTGGCGCAGCAGGTTCTTGCGTACCGCAAAACAACGGGCGCTGTGCGGATTGGGGCTGCTCCAGGCGTTGATCAGCACCAGGCTGCTCAACCGCTCCGGGCACATCGCTGCCAGTTCCAGCCCAACCAGTCCACCCAGGGCATGGCCCATGAAATGGCACTGTTCGATGTCGAGTTCATCGAGCAGTGCCAGCAGCTCTTCGGCCATGTGCGCGATGCAGTAGCCTTCGGGCAGTTGCGCAGGGCTGCGCCCGGTGCCGGCGTGATCGTAGGTCACGACCCGGAAATGCTCGCCGAGCAGCGCCAGATCACCGGCCCAGAACCCGGCCGAGCCGCCGAGACCGGAACTGAGCAGCAAAGTAGGTGCGCTGGCGTCCTTTCGACCTTGAATGGAGTGGTGCATGGAAACCTCCGGGTTGAGCGTCAGCCAACGTGAGCGATGCTGGCGATTTCGATCAGCGCATCGGGCTTGACCAGACCGCACTGGATGCAATAACGCGCAGGTTTCTCACCGGCGAAGTACTCGGCGTACACCTCGTTGACCTTGGGGTAGTCGGCCCAGTCGCGGATCATGATCATGTTGAAGGTCACGTCATCCAGGGTACCGCCAGCCGTTTCCACCACACCCTTGATGGTCTCCAGCACGTGACGGGTCTGCGCTGCCGCGTCACCGACGTGCACCACGTTGTTGTCCTTGTCGAACGGCAGGGTGCCCGAGACGTACAGCACGCCATCGGCCAGCGACCCCGGAACGAACGGCGCCAGGGGCTTGCCGGTGCCTGCAGGGATAATCGATTGCTTGGTCATCTGTGCGTCCTCAGGAGGGTTGCCCGACAGGGGCAAAGGTGGTGCAGAAGTCATCGACGCTGGAGACCCAGCCGAAGAAGGTTTCGATGTTGAACAACGCGGCTTGCTGAGCGAATGCGGGGCCCGCCTGATGGGTGGCATCGGCCAGCACCACGCCGAAGTACTCCAGATGGAAGCCGTCGCGCAGGGTCGACTCGACGCACACGTTGGTGGC
The DNA here is from genome assembly GCF_014842725.1 of Pseudomonas sp. CFBP 13602. Classification (NCBI taxonomy): domain Bacteria; kingdom Pseudomonadati; phylum Pseudomonadota; class Gammaproteobacteria; order Pseudomonadales; family Pseudomonadaceae; genus Pseudomonas; species Pseudomonas sp. CFBP 13602. The sequence continues at coordinate 370,525 of NZ_JACYVT010000003.1, forward strand.
AATGCCGGTAAACACCAGGTTGCGGATGCCGCGCGCGCGCAGCGTGCTGTCGAAGGTGGAGTTGAAGAAGCCGCTGTAGCGTGTCTTCGCGACTACGATGTCGCCCGGCTGGGGCTTGAGCTCGTCGACCAGGGCATAGTCCCAACCGCCCTTGGCCAGCAGCTGGCCTTGCATTTCGGGGCGCTTGCGCATGGTTTTCAGCGCATTGGACTTGTGCCAGTTGGGCGAGCCGGGCCCGCCGGCCTCGACGTAGGACGGGTCCCAGCCGTTCTGGAAGAAAATCACCGGGATGCCAGCGGCGCGGGCTGCCGAAATGGATCGCTGAATGGCGGCGATCACCGGCCCCGTGCTCGACACATCGAAGCCGGCCAGGTCCAGGTAGCCACCCAGCGTGGCGTAGGCGTTCTGCATGTCGACCACCACCAGCGCGGTTTCGCTGGCTTTCATGCGCAGCGCTTCAGGGCGGGCGGGCAGTTCACGGGCGGGGTGCGGGTCCAGCGGCAGGGACACGCCGGAAACGCTCGCGGGCGTATTCATCACACGGCCTCCAGGGTGCGCAGCACATGGCGACGGCTGCTCATCAGCGGCTGTATCTTTTGCCCGAAGTCTTCGATGCCTTGCACGAAATCGTCGAACGTCAGCATCACGCCCTGGGTGCCCGGCACGCTGGCGACTTCGTCGAGCATGCGTGCCACATTGGCCCACGAGCCGACCAGGGTGCCCATGTTGATGTTGACCGCCGAGGTGGGGTCGGCCATCTGCCGCAGGTTGGAGCTGGCACTTTTGTCTGCCGAGCCCTTCTCGCCCAGCCAGGCAATGGCTTCCTGGTCGGCACCGGCCTTGATGTGCTCCCAGCGCGCGCGGGCCGCCTCGTCGCTGTCGGCGGCGATGATCATGAACAGCACGCAGGAGGTCACGTGGCGCCCGGTCTTCTTGTTGGCCTCGACCAGCGCCTGGGCGGTGGGGGCGAACGCGGTCGGGGTGTTGACGCCTTTGCCGAAGCAGAAGTTGTAGTCGGCGTATTGCGCCGAGAAGGCCATGCCCGCTTCGCTCTGGCCGGCGCAGATCAGCTTCATGTCGGCCTGCGGACGCGGGCTGACACGGCAGTCCTGCATGGTGAAATGTTCACCCTTGAAGTCGCTGCGCCCGGTACTCCAGAGGTCGCGCAGTACCTGCGCGTATTCGCCCAGGTACTGGTAGCGGGTACCGAAGAACTCGTCGCCGGGCCACAGGCCCATCTGTTCGTACTCCGGTTTCTGCCAGCCGGTGACCAGATTGACGCCGAAGCGGCCATTGGAAATCGAGTCGATGGTTGCCGCCATGCGTGCGGTGATGGCCGGCGGAATGGTCAAGGTGGCAACGGTGGCGAACAACTGGATCTTGCTGGTCACGGCGGCCAGGCCAGCCATCAGCGTGAACGACTCCATGTTGTGTTCCCAGAACTCGGTCTTGCCGCCGAAGCCGCGCAGTTTGATCATCGACAGCGCAAAGTCGAAGCCATAGTGCTCGGCCTTCTGCACGATCTGCTTGTTCAATTCGAAGGTGGGCAGGTACTGCGGCGCGTTTTCGGAAATCAGCCAGCCGTTGTTGCCAATAGGAGTGAAAACACCGATATCCATGTGGGTCCCTCTCTGAGTAATGAGCGTTACGCACCGGACAGGTTGCGCATGAAAGGGTACTTAGCAGGGATCGGGCCAGGTTTGATTAAGCTATGCTTTTCATAAGCTTATGAGTTAAGCAGGCATATTTGTGGACCAATTGGTCCGAAGTAGAGCACTTGGTTTGTGCGTTTCTCCGGCTGCCGGTGCAAAACGATGCACGCCGCTCCCCTGCCTGTATCGTCGGCAGACATTCGCCCGCTATCATGGCCGCCTACATCCAGCTGCAGGTTCCAGTCGCGTGAAAGAACAGCCACCCGCCAACGAGCCCCGTGCCAAGCGCGCGCGCAACGTCAAGCCCAAGCCTGTGGTCAAGGCGACCCGAGAGCCCAGCGCCGCGGCACTCAAGCGCCGGCTGCAACTGATGGAAAGCAAGCGCACCGCGATACTGGGCGCTGCATTGGATGTGTTCTCGCGCTATGGCCTGCACGGCAGCAGTCTTGATCAGGTAGCCACCCGGGCCGACGTGTCCAAGACCAATCTGCTGTACTACTTTTCCAGCAAGGACGACCTTTACCTGAGCGTGCTCAGGCAGTTGCTGGAGGTCTGGCTGAGCCCCCTGCAGTACTTCACTGCCGACAAGAACCCGGTAGAGGCCATCGGTGCCTATATAAAAGCCAAGCTCGAACTGTCCCGGGATCACGCAGCGGAATCGCGCTTGTTCTGCATGGAGATCATGCAGGGTGCCCCGCTGATGCTCAGTGAACTGCAGCAGCCCCTGCGCGAAACCGTCGACACCAAGGTTGCGGTGATCGAGCACTGGATCGCGACGGGCCAACTGGCGCCGGTCAACCCGCACCACTTCATCTTTTCGCTGTGGGCGACCACCCAGCACTACGCCGACTTCCGCACCCAGGTGGAGGCCGTGACCGGCAAGACCTTGCACGATCCGGTGTTCTTCGAAGAGGTCCTGGTGGGGTTGCGCGGGTTGATACTCGATGGCGTGCGACCCAGGGCGAACTGAGCGCCCCGTAATCGTGCCGAGCGCACAAACCAAGTGCTCTACTTCGGACCAACTGCTCTGAATTAAGCTGGATGAATAACTCAAGCAACTGTTAAACAAGCGTTTTTCTGATATGGCACGGATGCTGCTTTCGAGCTTCGGGCGGCCAAGGGCAGATTTCTGGCCCTGGCAGCGCCCTGCTGCCCCACGCTCATATTTCAGGAAGGCGCCTCATGCTCAAGACACTGCTGCCAGGAATGCTGCTCGCCGCTTCGGCCTACGGGACAGGGAGTGCGGCATACGCCGAGGGCCTGACCCTCAAGGGCCCGGCCAAGATCGCGATGGTCTACATCAGCCCACGCAACGACGGTGGCTGGACCCAGGCTTTCGACGAAGCTCGCCTCAAGCTGGAAAAAAGCCTGGATCAGAAAATCCAGTACGTCGAAAGCGTCCCTGAAAACGCTGCGGCCGTCACCCCCGTGGTCGACCGGCTGATCGCGCGCGGCGCCAACATCATCATCGGCACCGCATTCGGCTACTCCGACACCTTCCTGGCGCTGGCGAAGAAATACCCCGAGGTAGCCTTCCTCAATGGTTCGGGCACCACCAACGCCGCCAATCTCGAATCCTTCTACGGCCGCACCTACGAAAGCCAGTACCTGTGCGGCATGGCGGCTGGGGCGGCGTCGAAGTCAGGCAAGCTGGGCTTCGTTGCTGCCAACCCCTTCGGCCAGGTCAACTGGACCATCAACGCGTACGAACTGGGCGCTCAGCAAATCAATCCCGCCGCCACGGTCACCGTCATCTACACCGGTGCGTGGAACGACCCGGTGAAGGAGCGCGCCGCGACCATGGCGCTGATCGACAACGGCATCGACGTGATCGGCCAGCATGTCGACAGCCCTACTCCGCAGATCGTGGCACAAGAGCGCGGTATTCATGGCACCGGTCATCATCGGGATCTGAGCGAGTTCGCGCCCAAAGCCACGGTGTGCTCGTCGATGTGGGTGTGGGATCGCTTCCTTACGCCTGAAATCAAGAAAATCATGGCGGGCAATTGGGTACCCGAGGCCAACGGCGCGTTGCTGTCGATGCAGCAGGGCGGCACCGATATCAGCCTGACCAAGGACGCCGCGATCAGCCCCGAGAATCGGGCGAAGATCGAAGCCGCCCGGGCTGAACTGCTGGCGGGCACGAAAACCCTCTACAAAGGCCCCATGGCCGACCGCGATGGCCAACAGCGGCTTGCTCCCGACCAGGTCATGAGCGATCCGGACCTGTGGAAAATGGACTGGTTCGTCGAAGGCGTGAAGACGCAGAAATGAGCCAGGCCAACGCGCTTCAACTCACCGGTATCAGCAAGTCGTTCGACGGTTTCAAGGCGCTGAGCGAAGCCGACTTCAGCGCACGCTGGGGCGAGGTGCATGCCCTGCTCGGCGAGAACGGCGCCGGCAAGTCGTCCCTGATGAACATTGCCGCAGGCCTGTACGCACCGGAAACCGGCAGCGTGCTGATCGACGATAACAGCGTGCGGCTCAACAGCCCGAAGGATGCCAGCCGGCACCGCATCGGCATGGTTCACCAGCACTTCAAACTGGTGCGCCCCTTCACCGTGGCGCAGAACATCCTGCTGGCCCTGCCCGAGCAACCGGGTGAAGGCAGCTATCGCAAGCGGCTTGCAGCGCTGGAACAGACCATCGCCAGCAAGGCCGAGGAACTGGGCTTCGTCCTCGATCCGCGCCAGGTGGTAGAGACCCTGTCGGTGGCCGAGCAGCAGCGCGTGGAAATCCTCAAGGTGCTGCTGGCCGGGGCGCGCATCCTGATTCTCGATGAGCCGACCGCCGTGCTTACCGACCACGAAGCCGAGCGTTTGTTGAGCACCGTGCAGTCCTTTGCCCGCCAGGGCGCCGCCGTGGTGCTGGTCACGCACAAAATGGCCGATGTCAAACGCTATGCCGACCGGGTCACGGTCATGCGCGGCGGCCGCACGATAAAGACCCTGGACCCGCAGGGCATCAGCATCGAAGAACTGGTGCGCCTGACGGTGGGCGAGTCGGCGCCCCACGGCGCGGTGTTGCCGGCAACGCCTGGCGAGCCGTTGCTGCGGGTCAGCAACCTCACCAGCGTGGCCGGCACCGGCGCGCTGCGGGGTGTCGACATGACGCTCTGCGCCGGGCAGATCTACGGCATTGCCGGCGTCGGTGGCAACGGCCAGGGCGAGTTGGCCAATGCCCTGATGGGCCTTGAACAGCCCACCGAAGGGGATATCCATCTGCAGCCCTTCGGCGACCTGCGCAACGCCAGCGCGGCACAGCGTCGGGCCCTGCGTATCGCTGCCATCCCTGCCGATCGATACGGCGCCGCGCTGGCCGGCTCGCTTTCGGTAGCGGAAAACTTCGCCATCGGCCAATTGCACGATGGGCGCTACGGCTCCTTCCTGCGCTTGCGCGGCCAACGCCTGCTGGAGGATGCCGCCCAGGCCGTGGCCGATTTCGATGTGCAGGGTGTGCGCTCGCTGCAGCAGAAAGCGGCGCTGCTCTCGGGCGGCAACGCCCAGAAGCTGGTGATCGCACGCGAGTTCAGCCGTGATCCGCGGCTGATCCTGGTGCATAGCCCCAGCCGTGGCCTGGACGTGCGCGCGAGCCAGGCGGTGCATGCACGCCTGCGCGCCGCGCGTGACGCCGGGGCCGCCGTGCTGGTGATCAGCGAAGACCTTGACGAGGTCATGGCCTTGGCCGATCGCATCGGTGTGATGAATGGCGGCCGCATCGTCGCCGAATTCGACTGCCCGGCAGACCGCCAGGCCATTGGCAAAGCGATGGTAAGCCATGACTGAACTCTCCCAACCGCTGGCCAAGGCGCCACGCCAACCCCTGCTCGGCAGACGCTACACCCTGGAGCTGCGCCAGCAGATGGGCTGGAGCGGCCAAGCCCTGGTGATCGGCCTCGCGGTGATCGTCGGCCTGGCCTTGAGCACAGCCATTCTGGTGGCAGCGGGCGTGCCGGCCGATCAGCTGCTGGAAGAGTTCGTCGGGCAGACGCTGCTCGACGCCGGCAACTTCAAGGCCGTGCTGTTCCAGGCGGCGCCGATGATCCTGGTCGGCATGGCTGGCTGCCTGGCATTCCGCGCCAGGTTCTGGAACCTGGGCCTGGAAGGCCAGATGATCTGGGGTGGCATTGGCGCGGCGGCCGTCTCGATCTTCCAGATCGGCCCCGAAGCATTGCGCCTGCCGTTGATGATGGCTTCCGCCATCGCCTGCGCGATGCTCTGGACCCTGGCTCCGGTTCTGCTGAAGTTGCGCCTGAAGGTCAACGAAGTGATTTCGACCCTGATGCTCAACTACATCGCCGCCAACTTTCTGCTGCACCTGCTCTACGGCAGCTGGAAAGACCCGCGGGACAACTTCCCCTACTCACCGGCCTTCCAGCCGTTCGAACGCCTGCCGGACCTGTTCGCCGGCTACAACGTGGCGATCGTCATCGCCCTGGTCATCATGGCCCTGGCCGTGTGGTTCATCAGCGTATCGCGCGCCGGACTGTACCTGCGCTTCGTCGATGCCAACCCCAAGGTCGCCAGTGCGGTCGGCGTCCCAGTACGGCGGATGATCCTCGGCACCGTGTTGCTCTCCGGCGCTCTGGCCGGGGTGGCAGGCTTCATCGTCAGCGCGGGCCAGGAAGGTCGGCTGACCCAGTCGTTCTACCAGGGCTACGGCTTCTCCGGAATCCTCATTGCGTTCCTGGCCCGCAACAACCCATTCGCGGCCGCCGTGGTCGCGCTCGTGGTGGCGATGCTGTTCGTCGCCGGGCGCAACCTGCAGGTGTTCTACCAGGTGCCCTTTTCGATGGTGCAGCTGATCCAGGCCATCCTGGTGATCTGCGTAGCCTCGTCGGACTTCTTCATACGCCACCGTTTGCGGCGCATCCAGGCAGGAGAACAGTGATGGATCTGGTGACTTACTGGCTGGGCAGCGTTCCGGAATTTGCCGTGCCCTTCGCCCTCGCGGCGCTGGGCTTGATCATCATCGAGCGCGCAGGCGTGCTGGCCCTGGGCGCCGAAGGCATGATGCTGGTCGGCGCCCTGGCAGGCATCGGCATGCAGTTGACGCTCGGCCTGCCGGGGCTGTCGATGCTCGCCGCCATGCTTGCCGCCAGTGCGGTCTCGCTGCTGTTCGCGCTGATGGTGCTGGTGCTGCGCATCAACCAGGTCATCGCCGGCCTGGCCCTGGTGTTTTTCTGCCAGGGCCTGACCGGGCTGCTCGGCACCCTGCTGGGCTGGACCAATCGCCCGGTCAGCGGTTTGCAGGCCGTGGAGCTCTGGCCATTGAGCGAGCTACCCGTGGTCGGCGGTCTGTTCAGGCAGAACCCGATGGTGTTCCTGACCGTGCTGATCTTTGTCGCGGTGGTCTGGTTTCTGAATCGAACGCGCACGGGGCTGAAGCTGCGGGCCGTTGGCGAAAACCCCCAGGCTGCCGATGCCGCGGGCCTGCCAGTGCTGCGCTATCGACTGGCCGCGATTCTGGCCGGCAGTGCGCTGATGGGGTTGGCCGGTGGGTTCATCGCCGTGCTCAGTACCAAGATGTGGATCGCCGACATGACCGGCGGCCGTGGCTGGATCGCCATTGCGCTGGTGATCTTCGCCCGCTGGTCGCCCTGGCGCGCCTTCGCCGGTGCCCTGCTGTTCGGCAGCATCGAGGCATTGATTCCGCAACTGGCCGCCGCCGGGGTGCAACTGCCGCAATATTTCATGCTGATGACGCCCTATGCCGTGACCCTGGCGGTCATGGTCTGGGTTGCCGCCAGCAAGCGTGCGGGCGCCAGCCAGCCCGGCGCGCTGGGTGAGCCCTATGTTCGCGAAGAGCGACGTTGACCGATTTTCACCTGTCGAGGTTTCAACATGAGCGGTACTGTTTTCATCACCGGAGCAACGTCCGGTTTCGGCCGGGCAACGGCCCGTCGTTTTGCCCGGGCGGGTTGGTCGCTGATTCTCACCGGGCGGCGCCTGGAGCGCCTGCATGCCCTGCAGGATGAACTGGGTGCGCGCGTGCCGGTGCATGTCGCCGCCATGGATGTGCGCGATGCCGCGGCCGTCGCCGCAGTGGTCACCGGCTTGCCCGAGGCTTTCCAGCGCGTGACGGCGCTGATCAACAACGCCGGCCTGGCCCTGGCGCCCGTGCCGGCGCAGCAGGCCAGCCTCGACGACTGGCACACCATGATCGACACCAACGTCACCGGCCTGGTCAATGTCACCCATGCGGTCCTGCCGGCGCTGTTGGAAACCGGCGCCGGCGCCAGCATCATCAACATTGGCTCGATCGCCGGTGCATGCCCCTATCCCGGCAGTCACGTGTATGGCGCGAGCAAGGCGTTCGTCAAACAGTTTTCCTATAACCTGCGCTGCGATTTGCTCAGCACGGGCGTACGCGTCACCGACGTGGCCCCCGGCATCGCCGAAACCGAATTCACCCTGGTACGCACCCAGGGCGACGAGAAGGCTGCAGGCCAGGTGTATCAAGGCACGACCCCACTGACGGCGGACGATATCGCCGAGCAGATTTTCCACGTCGCCACACTGCCCGCCCACATCAATATCAACCGCCTGGAAATGGTCCCCGTGCGCCAGGCCTGGGGACCCTTCGCGATTGACCGCGATTGAACGAGAAGCGTCGTACAACCGGTTTCGGTTTTCAAGACGCCATTGCGCTACACCCCTGCGCCTTGTGCAGGTTCAGCTATCGAACTGCGTGGTCTGCCCACCAATACGGCGCCCGGTCCTGGACATGCGTCCAACCAATACCGGTGCGCTCTGAATAAAACATTGATTGATGGGTAAAACATGAAAAACGCTTGGGGAGCATCACTGTGCATGTTGGGTCTGCTGGGAGCAGGCAGCGTTCATGCACAAGGACCACTGTTATGGCATGGCGAAAGTGTGTCGTATTTGTATGGCAAGAATTACAACGTCGATCCGGCCATCCAGCAAACCATTACACTGGAACATGCCAGCGCATGGACGTGGGGCGATCTGTTCGCCTTCGTCGACAACAGTTGGTACAACGGCGCCCGGTCCGGTAACGGCAATTACAGTTTGTATGGCGAGTTCAGCCCGCGCTTCAGCGCCGGCAAGCTGCTGGGCCAGGACCTGTCGTTCGGGCCGGTGAAGGACATACTGCTGGCCACTACCTACGAGTTCGGCGATGACGACGTAGACGCTTACCTGATAGGTCCGGGCTTCGATCTGGCCATTCCCGGCTTCGACTATTTCCAGTTGAACTTCTACTACCGCAAACCCGATGGCAACCGCGTCCCGTCAGGCGCCTGGCAGATCACTCCGGCCTGGTCCTACACCCTGCCGCTGGGCAACTCGAACCTGTTGTTCGACGGTTTCATCGACTGGGTGGTGAACAACAAGAGCGGCCATGGCAATGGCCAGGCGGATTACCACGCCAACCTGCACTTCAACCCGCAGATCAAGTATGACTTGGGTAAAAGCCTGGGCTATGAAGCTAAGCACTTGTACGTCGGCGTCGAATATGACTATTGGTCCGACAAGTACGGCATCAAGGATGACGGCTCTTTCACTACCGACCAAGACACCGCGAGTTTGTTGGTGAAGTACCAGTTCTAGCTCTGTCGGGGCTGCCCATGCCGAGGTGTTTATTGCGGCCACTGCTCCAGCAAGATCGCGACGAACTTCTCGGCGGCGGGCGACAGCGAGCTGCCCCGTCGCGTGACCAGGCCCAGGGTTCGGTCCACGACCGGTTCGATCAGCGGTACGCTCACCAGGGTGGGATGCTCCCCGGCCGGCATGGCCAGGCTGGGCATCACTGAAATACCCAAGCCGGCCTCCACCAAGCCCAGCGACGTGGACAGATGCTGCACCTCGTAGAACCACTTCAAGCGCCAGGGCAAGCCTGCCAGGGCGTTGTCGAGCAGCATGCGATTGCCGCTCAGCCTTCCCACCCCGATCAGTTGATGGCCGGCCAGCTCGGTCCACTTCACCGACTTGCGGCTCGCCAGTTCATGGTCGCGCCGGCAAGCCAGCACGAACGGCTCCTTGACCAGGGCATGGAACTCGATGTCCGGATGCTGGCCGCTCATCATGTTGATACCGAAATCCGCTTCACCGCGCAGCACCGCTTCCAGGCCCTCGTTGGCACTCAGGTCGAGAAGCCTGATGCGAATCTGCGGGTATTGCTGGTTGTAGATACGAATGACCGAAGGCAGGAAATAGAACGCCGCCGTAGGAATGCACGCCAACGTCACCTGCCCTACCTGCCGCTCGGCCAACTCCTTGATGTTGAGGATTGAGTCTTCGAAATCGTCGAGCAGGCGCCGTGCCTTGGGCAGGAAGTCGCGCCCGACGCTGGTCAGGCTGACTCGGCGAGTGGTCCGGTCGAGCAGTGATGTGCCCAGACCTTCTTCAAGCTTCTTGATACGCCGGGTCAGTGCCGGCTGAGAAATGTGCAGCTGATCCGCCGCCTCGTGAAAGCTGCCCACTTCGGCGATTTTCACGAATGATCGAATGTCGACCAGCTCATATTGCATGAATTTCGCTCTCCCCTGCCGGAACGCTCCAGCCGCTTGTTTATTTCGTTTGATGGAATAATCGCTACGATCTTTGCATTGGATCTAGCAATTCAAGCTGTGTAAATCTTCACTCCAATACATCAATGACGTCCATTGATTACCAGAGTCGTGACTTATGCAACTGATTCCTTGCGTACTGATGCGTGGCGGGACCTCCAAAGGGCCAGTGTTTCTGGCGTCCGATTTACCGGTCAGATCCGACGAGCGCGACGAGATGCTGCTGGACGCGATGGGCTCGGGGCATGAGCTCGAGATCGACGGCATTGGCGGTGGCAGCCCGCAGACCAGCAAGGTGGCCATCGTGTCGCGCTCCGATCACCCGGACGCGGACGTGGACTACCTGTTCGTCCAGGTGATGGTTTCGCAACGACGCGTGGACACCGCGCCCAACTGCGGCAACATGCTCTGCGCAGTCGGCCCGTTCGCCATCGACCAAGGCCTGGTCCAGGCGCAGTCGGGCGTGACCCAGGTACGCATTCGCAACCTCAATACCGGTACGTTCGTCTGCGCCGATGTGTGCACGCCCGACGGCAAGGTTACCTACGAAGGCGATACCGCGATCGACGGCGTACCCGGTACGGCCGCCCCGGTGGGGCTGACCTTTCTCGATGCCGCCGGCAGCAAGACCGGCAAGCTGTTTCCCACCGGTGCCACGGTGGACTGGCTGGGCGACGTGCCCGTCACCTGTATCGACATGGCCATGCCGATGATGCTGGTCGAAGCGGCTCAGTTGGGCAAGACCGGCAGCGAAAGCCCGGCTGAACTCGACGCCGACAAGGACTTCCTGCACAAACTGGAAACCCTTCGCCTGCGCGCCGGGCAACTGATGGGGCTGGGTGACGTCACCGACAAAGTCATTCCCAAGCCTGTTCTGGTTGCCCCGGCCCAGGCCGGCGGTACGCTGCAGGTGCGCTACTTCATGCCGCACAATTGCCACACGGCACTGGCCATTACCGGTTCGATCGGCTTGGCGACCGCCTGTGTCACCGACGGCACGGTGCTGGAACGCATGCTCGGCCAGCGCCATGAGAAGCGTCTGACCACTGTGAAGCTCGAACACCCCAGTGGCGCCATCGAAGTCGGCCTGTCCTACGTCGGGCACAATGCCAGCATCGTCCGGGCGTCGGTGGTCAGAACCGCGCGCAGGCTGTTCTCAGGCAGTGTCCATGTTCCCAATGCTCACCGGCTGGCCGGTTGAAGCAATACCCGCTTTACCCTGATCGACCTGCTTCTGCATCAGCGCAACTCCTCAAATAACTACAAGAGATAACTCATATGCTGGCGCTGTTAGGCTTAGCCATGGTGGTCGTGTTCACCTACCTGATCATGTCCAAACGCTTGTCGCCCATCGTTGCACTGACCGTGGTGCCGATTGTGTTCGCCGTCATTGGCGGGTTCGGCGGATCCACCGGCAAGATGATCCTCGATGGCCTGAAAGTGGTCGCGCCGTCTGCCGCGCTGCTGCTGTTCGCCATCCTGTTCTTCGGCCTGATGATCGACTCCGGCCTGTTCGACCCGCTGATTCGCAAGATCCTCAAGAAGGTCAATGGCGACCCGGTGAAGATCGCCATCGGCACCGCGCTGTTGTCGCTGACCGTTGCGCTGGATGGCGACGGCACCACCACCTACATGATCACCTGCGCGGCCATGTTGCCCCTGTACAAGCGCATCGGCATGAACCCGATGGTCCTGGCCACCGTGGCGATGCTGGCGCTGGGCATCATGAGCGGCATGTCGCCCTGGGGTGGCCCTGCCACCCGAGCCATCGCCGTGCTGGGCATCGACGCGAGCGAGTATTTCATTCCGTTGCTGCCGACCATGGCCGGGGGCGCCGCCTGGGTGGTGTTCACGGCGTACCTGCTGGGCAGGGCCGAGCGCAAGCGCATCGGCAGCGTGCAGCTGCAAAGCGGCGGCGGCGAATGCTATATCGAGGCGATCCTTGGCGATCAACCGTACAAGCGGCCCAAGCTGGTCTGGATCAACCTGCTGCTGGTGATCGGCGTGATGGTGGCGCTGGTGATGGGCCTGGCTCACTCGGCGGTACTGTTTCTGATCGGCTTCGTGCTGGCACTGATGATCAACTACCCGCAACTCGACATCCAGAAAGAACGCATCCTCGCCCATTCCGGCAACGCCATGACGGTGGTGCTGCTGGTGTTTGCGGCGGGTGTATTCGCGGGCATCTTCAGCGGCACCAAGATGGTCGACGCCCTGGCACAGTCGCTGGTCGACATGATTCCGCCGTCTTGGGGCCACCTGTTCCCCCTGGTGGTTGCGGTTACCAGCATGCCGTTGACCTTCGTGCTGTCCAACGACGCCTACTATTTCGGCGTAGTGCCCATCCTGGCCAACGCTGCGGCCGCCTATGGCATCTCCCCCGTGGAAATCGCCCGAGCTTCCATCCTTGGCCAACCGGTGCACCTGATGAGCCCGCTGGTGGCGTCCACGTTATTGCTGGTCGGCATGGTCGACCGCGACATCGGCGACTTTCAGAAGGCGACCGTCAAATGGGCGGTGCTGACCTCCCTGGTAGTGACCGCCCTGGCACTGCTGACAGGTGCAATCACCTTGTTCGCGTGAACCTGATCCCCCGCTATTCATAACAAGAAGAGAGTCCATCTGATGCGTACAACCCTGATCGGCGGGTTCGCCTTGCCGTGCCTGAGCGTATTGCTCCAAGGCTCGGCCCTGGCCCAAGGTTTTATCGAAGACAGCACCTTGAAACTGCAACTTCGCAACGTGTACTTCAACGAAAACTTTCGCGATGAAAACGGCCTGAGCCCGCGCGCCGCCGCCACTGCCAAAAGCGAGCGAACCGAATGGGCGCAGGGCGTGCTGCTGGACTTCCAATCCGGCTATACCCCAGGCACCGTCGGCGTGGGCTTCGATGCCCTGGGCCTGCTGGGCGTCAAGCTCGACTCCGGTCGCGGCCGCAGCGGCACAGGGCTGCTGCCCGTGCACAGCGATGGCCGCGCCGCCGACGAGTCGACCAGCCTTGGCCTCACCGCCAAGGCCCGTGTCGCGCAAACCGTGGTCAAGCATGGCACCCTGCTGCCCAAGACCCCGGTACTGGTCTACAACGATGCACGCCTGGTGCCGCAGACCTATCAAGGCACTCAACTCGTCATCAAGGACTTCGAGGGCTGGCTGCTCACCGCCGGCCAACTCGATCGGTTCAAGCTGCGTGACTCCACCGACAGCCGTTCGATCATCCCCGACGGCTATTCCGGCAGAGAAGGTGGCGACTTCACCTATGCCGGCGCCGACTACACGGTGAACAAGCAGCTGCGACTCAGCTACTTTCGCGGCCAGCTCGATGACTTCTACAGTCAGGACTTCTTCGGCCTGCTGCACACCCTGCCGCTGGGCACCGGCACATTGACCAGCGACCTGCGGTATTTCCTCAGCCGAGACGAAGGCAACCACTATTTCGGACAGATCGACAACGGCATGCTCAGCGGTCAGCTGAGCTTCGCGGTGGCAGGCCACACCGTTGCCGCCGGCTACCAGCAGCTGCACGGCAACGGCGGCTTGCCCTACATCAACGGTGCTACCGTGTACTCGTTCAGCAACGTCGGCATCGGCAAATTCATCGAAGAAGATGAAAAGACCTGGCTCGCCAGTTACGGCTACGACTTCAAGCAGCTTGGGATGCCCGGCCTGAGCTTCATGACCCGCTACATCAGCGGCTCGGACGGCAAGTCGGGCCCTGCCGGCGTGAACGAGTGGGAGCGCGACATCGAACTCGCCTACGTGGTACCGACCGGCACCTTGAAGGGCCTGGGGGTGAAGCTGCGCAACTACGTCTATCGCTCCGACATCGCGCGCGGGCGCGATAGCAATCGGCTGTATCTGACGTATGACATTGCGGTGTGGTAGGTGGGGTTTTACTTGCGGGGTTTGATGCGCGCCGTGGGTTCGGCCACCAGGGGGTTATCCGGCCAATAATGCTTTGCTATTAGTTACGTTCCTTCCATCATAGCTGTAGCACTCGGCTTGCTTTGGTAAAGTCCACGGCATGACTTTTCACGGCCTCGACCATGTATCTCAGCAACCGAGCAGTTCGCGCACAAGATCGCTTGGGAATTGGGCCTGCCGACAGCGCGAAACGCTAGCCCAGGCCTCGGCCCTGACGCGTCTTCACTCGCGCATACCGAACGCTACAGTAGAGAGGGCATCCGAATGCCTGAACGCCTACGTTGCAGCCGGCTGCCTGGAGCGCCTGCGCCGCGCCGAGTTGGGGCAATGAGTAATCCTTCCCTCGGTGGGCTGGGACGGGATTTCTACCTGATCCAACTGGCAGCGTTCTTAAACGCGGTGGGAACGCGTTGTGGTCAATTCGCAATCGCTTGGTGGGTGCTGGGAAAAACCGCAGACCCCGTTGCCTTTGCAGGCTATGTCGCGGTGGCCATCCTGGCGGATGTGCTGGCACGAGCGGTGTTTGGCTGGCTGGGGGATCAATACGACAGGCACCGCTTGCTGGTGGGCTGCTACGTCATCAGCGCGACGATGACCCTAGTACTGGCCTGCCTAGGTACCCTAGATCTTTACCTGTCCTGGGTGATCGGGGGCTGCCTGGCGATTTCCGGGGTAACCATTGGCATTCGCGACCCTATCCAGATGAGCTTGACACCTGCACTGGTCGCCGCGCACAGGATCAGCGACGCGGTGCGCCTCAGAAGCATCGTCGGCTCGTCATCTGCGCTGATGGGGCCTCTGGCTGCGGGCATTTTATTAGGCCCGCTGGGGGTGTTAGGAACTCTCTGGCTCAACTCCTTGGCAGTCATGGTGGCGTTAGCGCTGATAGTGCTGGTCAGGGCGCCCGCTGCCAGCCACAGCCCTGGCACCACTCGGCAGATGTCCTATCTGGCGACTTGGTACACACGCACCCGTGAAGGTTTTACCGCGCTCTATCGGGTCAAGCCTGAATGGAACCTGAGCCTACTGGCGTTCATCGTCAACTTCTCGCTGTACCCGCTCTTCGCGGTTCTGTTCCCTGTGCTGATCAATCGCTATTTCTCCCAAGACTTATGGTTGATCGCCGTCACCGAGGGCGCCTTCGCGTTGGGCCTACTGGCCGGCAGCCTGTTCCTAGTGAAACGCGCCAATGAGCGTTGTGGCCGGCCCTATGTAGTATTTGGCGGTTTCCTGCTGGTTGGGCTGGCCATGCTTGGTTGTGGGCTTTTCAGCCAATTCTTCCATGTCGAGCCCGGTTGGTTCGCCGGAGTCACTGTGCCCTTGCTGTTTATCGCAGGCATCGGCTTGGTCATGGTGACCGTAAACACTTCGACCGTGCGAATGCTGGCCACCCCCGACAATTACCGCAACCGGATTGGGTCTGCGACCTCGTTTGTTTCCGGCATGGTCATCCCCTTCGGGGCGCTGGTCGGTGGGGCTTTTTCTGAAGCGCTAGGCGTGGGCTACGCCATGGCAGCCTTGGGTTTGCTCATTATCCTGGCATCCCTGCCGTGCATGTTCAGTGGGGTACTGGTGTGTGTCCTAAGCATGGGCGATGAACAGATCAAGAATGTCTACAAGGATTTTTACCCTGATGCTTTCCCGGATTGAAGGTGAATCATGATTACTGCCACGACCGAAATTATTCGTGACCGCACACTGGGGGCACCCCGGCAGTGCCAAGTGCTGGCAGCGTGTGATCCGCACAAGGGCTGATAGCCCCTTGTACATGCTAGCGCTGGATAAAAAGCCAGAGTTGCTGTTTGCGGGGGCGCGATGTTGAGTGTGCAGCATCTACAGGAAGTGCGTACGCTTATCACTGTGTTGCAGGGCGAGGCGCCCATAACTCTGGCTGAAGCAATACCGGAGCAGGCCGACAATGAGCAAGTACACGCAGGGGTGCGCTGGTTGTATGAGCGCGCCGCGATCAACGTCTTTATCTGAGCGTGTGCTGGCATAGCGGCCAAGGCCGCTATGCCTCGGGCATCAGATATGGCCTTGGGCTACGGCATAGGTGACGGCTTGAACTCGATTGCAGGCGCCAAGCTTTTTTTGGATATTGCGCAGGTGAAAGTTCACCGCATCGGCAGTCACATTTAATATGCGGCCAATCTCTTCTGAGAGACGCCCGCGACATTCTCATCCCCTATCAGGATTTTCTAGGCTTCACTCGAGCGGTAGCCTCGGCCACCAACGGATCCTCCGGCCAATAATGCTTTGGATACCGTCCCTTCAAATCCTTCTTCACTTCCTCGTAGGTGTTGGCCCAGAAACTCGCCAGATCCTGGGTCACCTGCACCGGTCGCCGCGCCGGTGACAGCAGATGCAACTTCACCGCCTGTCGTCCACCGGCGATGCGCGGGGTTTCAGCCAGGCCGAACAGCTCCTGCAAACGCACCGCCAGAATTGGCGGTTGCTCGCTGTAGTCCAGGCGCACCGAAGAGCCTGACGGCACGGCGATGTGGGTTGGCGCCAGCTCGTCGAGTTTCTGTGGCAGCGGCCAGGGCAAGCTGTTGCGCAGGATGGAGGACAGGTCGAGCTGTCCGAAGTGGCTGAGGCGTGTGACCTTGCCCAGGTAGGGCTGCAGCCAATGTTCCAGCTGCTGCAACAACGCCGCGTCGCTGACGTCCGGCCAAGGGTTCTGGGTGTCCAGCGCGCGCAGCAGCGCGACCCGCGCCTGCCATTGGCGCAGTTCCGGGGTCCAGGGCAGCAGCTCCAGGCCCTTGCGCCGCACCAGCCCGAGCAGCGCGGTGGCGCGGGCGTCGGCGCCCAACCCTGGCAGCGGTTCGCGGCTGAGGATCAGTTCACCGACCTTGCGCTGACGTTCGGCGCGCAACACACCTTCACGTTCGTCCCATTCCAGGTGATCGACGCGGCTGACCTGTTCGGCCAGCACCGTATCGAACAACCCGGGATCGAACTCGGCAGCCAGGTAGATGCGTTCTTCACGCTGCCCCTGACGACTGCCCAGGTCGGCGATGACGATCCAGGCCTGTTTCATCAAGCCGTCCACCTCGCCGAACAAGGCAGCGCGGCCGTTGGCGAGGCGATACTCGGCGCCGCCTTCGCGACGCTGCTGCGCCACGCGATCCGGGTAGGCCAGGGCCAGCAGGCAGCCCAGCCAGCGCGGGTGCGCAGGGTTCTCGACCGGCGTCGCCGGCCTGCCACGCAAGTAGCCGCGGTACTGCCGGGACAACTGCCGTATGCGTTGCACGGCGCCGTGGCTCTGGCGCTGGGCCTTCTGCTCGCCGGACAGCAACACAATACGGCTGTGCAGGTCGGCACCGGCACCGCGCAAAATGTCGCGTTCACCTAACAATGCTGCCACATCGCAGGCCATGTCGCCGAGGCCCAAAGCGTGGCCGCGCAACAGCAGATGCGCGATGCGCGGGTGCGCCGGCAGTTGCGCCATGGCTTGGCCATGAGGGCTGAGACGGCCGTCGGGCAGGCGCGCGCCGAGGCGCAGCAACAGGTCCTGCGCCTGCGCATACGCCGCGCTGGGCGGCTGGTCCAGCCAGGTCAATTGAGCCGGTTCGACACCCCAGCGTGACAACTGCAGGGCCAGGCTGGCGAGGTCTGCCTGGAGGATTTCCGGACTGCCGTAGGCCGCCAACTGGGCGTGCTGGTCTTCGGACCACAACCGATAACACACGCCCGGCTCCAGACGCCCTGCCCGTCCGGCCCGCTGGGTGGCACTGGCGCGGGAGATGCGTTGGGTGTCCAGGCGGGTCATGCCGCTGCCGGGGTCGAAACGCGGCACCCTCGCCAGGCCGGCGTCGATGACTACGCGCACGCCATCGATGGTCAGGCTGGTTTCGGCAATGTTGGTCGCCAGCACGACCTTGCGCTTGCCGGCGGGCGCAGGCTCGATGGCGGCGCGCTGGGCATTGAGATCAAGCTCGCCATGCAGCGGGCACAGCAGCACATTTACATCGCCAGCCAGGGCTTCGGCCAACTGCTGATGCACGCGGCGGATCTCGGCCTGCCCCGGCAGGAACACCAGCAGGCTGCCAGCCTGTTCATCGAGGGCATCGAGGCAGGTCTGCACCACTCGTGGCTCGATGAACTCACCCGGCTGCCACGGCCGCCCCCAGCGCACATCCACCGGGTACATGCGGCCCTCGCTGCGCAACACCGGGGCATCGTCGAGCAATGCCGACAGGCGCTCGCCTTCCAGGGTGGCGGACATCAGCAGGATCTTCAGCGGCGGCTCGTCGCGCAGCAGCTCCCGGCCATTGAGGCTCAAGGCCAGCGCGAGGTCGGCATCCAGACTGCGTTCGTGGTACTCGTCGAAGATCACCAGCCCCACCCCGTCCAGGGCCGGATCATCCTGCAGGCGCCGGGTAAGAATACCCTCGGTCACGACCTCGATACGGGTGTTCGGACCTACCTTGCTGTCCAGCCGAATGCGGTAGCCGACCGTCTCGCCGACCTGTTCGCCCAACTCACTGGCCAGCCGCTCCGCCGCCGCCCGCGCGGCCAGGCGCCGCGGTTCGAGCATGAGAATGGTCTGCCCGGCCAGCCAAGGCTCGTGCAGCAGCGCCAAAGGCACGCGAGTGGTCTTGCCCGCGCCGGGCGGGGCTTCGAGCACCGCTTCATGGCGCTCGGCCAGGGCTTGGCGCAGGGCAGGCAGGACGGCGTCGATGGGTAGCGAGATCATGAATGCTCCAGGTCGGGCGCGAAGTATAACGCCGCTCCGAGGTGCGGGCGCCGAGCACGTATGGATAGCACGCCAAGGTCAGCGAACCGACCCTCAGGTGACAAGGTCCATCTACTCGGCTTGACCATTTGCTTGTATCGTTGCGGCCTATTTTGCGGAGATTGCCATGCGTATTCCTTCACGTTTGATCGGCGGCGCCGTTGTCGCTGCCTTGGTAACCCAACTGACCGCCTGCGGCACCCTGTTCTGGCCGGATCGGCGCGGGCAGATCGAAGGGCGTATCGACCCTGTGGTGGCCGCGCTGGACGCCATCGGCATCCTCTTCTATGTGCTGCCGGGGCTGATTGCCTTCGGTGTGGACTTCGCCACCGGCGCGATCTACCTCAACGACGGCAAGACCGCGCAGGTAGCGCCGGAAAAGCTGCAACATGCGATTGATCGCGACGGCAAGGTCGACAACCTGAAGCTGCAGGCCATCCTGGAAACCGAGCTGGGCCGCAGTTTGCCGCTCGACGATCCGCGCCTGATCCAGCACACCGGCAGCGTCGAACAGCTGGCCATGTATGGCTTGAAGCCGGTCATCTAGGAATTTGTAATGGCAACCAGCAAGGAACACGCACGCCTGCTGCGACTGGCGACAAGGGCGTCACTGGCGGTCGCCAGCATTCTCATTGTGGCCAAGGCCATTGCCTGGTGGCTCAGTGGTTCAGTGAGTCTGCTGGCGGGGCTCACCGATTCGGTGCTGGATGGCGCGGCGTCGTTTCTCAACCTGCTGGCGGTGCACTATGCGCTGCGTCCAGCCGATGACGATCATCGGTATGGACACGGCAAGGCCGAGGCTCTGGCGGGGATGGCCCAGGCGTTGTTCATCGGTTCGAGCGCGGTGTTGATCGGGTACCAGGCATGGAAACAGCTGCAGGACCCGCAGCCGCTGGGCGCGGCCGGGGTCGGCATCGCGGTGATGATTCTTTCGCTGGCGCTGACCGTGGCGCTGCTGGCCCTGCAATACAAGGTCGTTCGCGAAACCGGTTCGACCGCCGTGCGGGCGGACTCGCTGCACTACCGTTCCGACCTGCTGCTCAATGGCAGCATTTTGGTAGCGCTGGTCCTGGCCAGCTACGGTTGGCCGCAGCTGGATGCTTTCTTTGGCCTGGGCATTGCGCTGTACATCCTGTGGAGCGCGGTGCAGATCGCTCGCGAAAGCACGGCGATTCTGATGGACAAGGAGTTGCCAGTGGATGTCAGTGAACAGATGCTGGCGCTGGCGTGCGATGTGCCGGGCGTGCTTGGCGCCCATGACCTGCGCACGCGCATGTCGGGCAATCATTGGTTCGTGCAGTTGCATCTCGAGTTGCCGGGACAGCTGTCGCTGGCCGAGGCCCATGGCATCTGCGAGAGCGTGGAAGTTGCCATTGAAAGCCGGTATCCACGTGCCGAAGTGCTGGTTCACGCAGACCCCATTTGAGAGAAGCGCGGTCAGCCTGCAAAACCGCAGTGTCCCCGGACGCGGCTCGCGCCGCTGCTACAGGGGATCTCGGCACCACATAAACCCATGCCCGTGCCGACAAAACGCGATGCCTGTAGCAGCGGCGCAAGCCGCGTCGGCGGCGAATGCAGTGTCTCAGGCAAAACGCGATACCTGTAGCAGCGGCGCAAGCCGCGTCGGCGACGAATGCGGTATGTCAGCCAAAACGCGGCACCTGTAGCAGCGGCGCAAGCCGCGTCGGCGGTGGATGCGATGTATCAGCCAGAACGCGGTGCCCTATTGCAGCGCTGCAAGGCCGATCAATTCACCGTGTACCCACGCGACGCGAAGCAATTGGCCAGGCTCTGCCGGTACACGCTGACCACTTCCGGCGACGGCGCATAGGTAGCACTGGCTGGGTCGAAGCGGCTTTGTTCGACAGCCCAGCGCTTGCACTCGTATTGATCCTGGGCGATCTGCTGCGGGCTCTGACCCTGGGCCGGATAGGCTGCGACGTCATAGTTGGTCAAGGTCGGGGCTGGCTGCGGGATACTGGCATTCACTGGCGGATTCACCACCACATATTCCTGGGTATTGTCGGCCCATTGATAGTAAGTGCCGGCCGCGACAAAGAACACGGAACTGCCGATCCACATGCGCTGGGCGTAGTCGGGCAGCACGCGCACCCGAACGCCGCGAGGTGGCTCGATCACTACGTACCGCGGACCCTGCGGTCGATACCAGTAGCCACCCGAGTAGTAATAATCCTGCCCCCGATACGGCACGCGATAATTCTGGCCGGGGAAGCGATCAATCACCTGCCCCGGACGGTACTGCGGGCCGGGGCCCCAGCCGCCACCGTGCTCGCCGGGCCAACGGTCTCGACCGCCCTCCCAGCGCCTGTCGTTGTCGCGCCGCAGGTCTGGATAACTGCCGCGCAGCGGCGCCTGGGTCTGGCGCACTGCATCGGGCTTGCCGATGATCGGCGGCCGATTGTCCTGCTGGCCACCTTCGGGACGACCCTGATCCGGGCGACCTTGTTCTGGGCGACCCTGCTCCGGCCGGTTGCCTTGCCACTGGTTCTGGCTGCCGCCACCGGGTCGTCCCTGCCACTGGTTCTGATTGCCCTGATTGCCTTGCGGCGGTCGCCCCTGCCACTGACCCTGATTGCCACTTGGCGGCGGACGGTAATGCCCTCCGCCTTGCGGCTGCCCAGGCCCGGCATTGCCCCCTCCCTGCCCACGCTGGCCACCATTGGAACTGCCGCGCAACTGGTCTTGCGGGCCTTCCGCATACGCAGGCGCGCCCACAGCCAGGCAGAGCACAGCGACACCGGCCATACGCCATAGGGGCAAGTTCATGCTGTTCCTCGTAGAAAAAGGGGGTGACCCAGTATCAGACTGACAAACCCGAACGCGGTTCTGTGAAGATCCCGTCAGGTGCCTGCAAAGGATATCGGCACGTACCGCGCGTTCATGACCGCACTCCAGGCACCGGTCACACACATTTCGCAGACGAAAAAAGAGGAGACCCGCAGGCCTCCTCTCGCGAAACTGTGTCCTTGCTCGACGCTTGTGACGTCGGCTCACCTCACGCTGCCTTCTGGGCCGCATGCAGCCCGGGGGCCAGCGCGACCCCGGTGGGGGCGGTGGCCGCAATTCGCTTGATTCAGCGGATCGCAGTGGACGTCTGTCCGGGCAGTGATTCTGTGAATAACAATAGCGCCACGGGCGCAGCAGCCGATTGCGAACATTGCTGATTTACACAGCACTTGCGCAATTTTTGCCTTCGGATAGATAATTTGCCGCAACGCAAAACACGAAGGCAGATTTGATGAGCAAGCTTGATCGCTATGACCTGAGCATTCTGGCGGAACTGCAGCGTGACGCGCGCATTTCCAACCAGGAACTGGCCGAACGCATCGGTCTCTCTCCGTCGCCCTGCTCACGGCGCGTCAAGCAGCTCGAAGACGACGGCTACATTTCCCGCCAGGTCGCCCTGCTGGACCGCAAGAAGCTGGGGTTGAGCCTGACTGCCTACGTGCTGATCGGCATGGACCGGCACACGCCGGAACGCTTCGAAACCTTCGAAGCGGCGATTCGCGGACTGCCTCAGGTCCTCGAATGCAGCCTGGTGACCGGAATGGATGCCGACTATCAGCTCAAGGTGGTGGTGCCGGACATGGACCACTACCAGAAGCTGCTGCTGGGCCACCTGACGCGGATCGAGGGCGTCACCAGCGTGCGTTCCAGCTTCGTTCTCAACCAGGTCATGGCCAGCACTGAACTGCCGTTGACCCATCTGCGCTGAGCTTCAGGCCTGAGCCAGACTTGAAGCTCCTTCGCGGGTAGAACCCGCTCCCACAGGGGTGCAGGCCGGCTACAGACCTGAAACACCTTCGCGGGTAGAACCCGCTCCCACAGGGGTGCAGGCCGGCTACAGCCCTGAAACACCTTCGCGGGTAGAACCCTTCTCACAGAGGGACAGGCTGGCTAAAGACTGGCCGGCACCTCGCGCCACTCGCCCTGCCCCAGGCCCTCGAGGCTCCAGTCGCCGATGCGCACCCGCACCAGGCGCAAGGTCGGCAGGCCCACTGCCGCCGTCATGCGCCGCACCTGACGGTTGCGCCCCTCCTTGATCACCAGCTCCAGCCAATGCGTCGGCACGCTCTTGCGAAAGCGCACGGGCGGATCGCGCGGCCACAGGTCCGGCTCGTCCAGCAGCCGCGCTTGCGCCGGCAGCGTCATGCCATCGTTGAGCTCGACCCCGGTGCGCAGACGCTGCAACTGGTCTTCGTCGGGTACGCCTTCCACCTGCACCCAATAGGTCTTGGCCAGCTTGTGCTTCGGGTCGGCAATGCGCGCCTGCAACTGGCCGTCGTTGGTCAGCAACAGCAGCCCCTCGCTGTCACGGTCCAGGCGACCGGCCGGATAGACCCCGGCAATCTCGATGAAATCCTTCAGCGTCGCCCGCCCTTCACCGTCGCTGAACTGGGTCAGCACATCGAACGGTTTGTTGAACAGCACCAGCCGCGGCTGGGCCGGCGGGGCTTTGGCCACACGGCGGCCGCTGGTGGGTGGACGTTTGTTGGAGCGAGGAGGAAGAGGCATGACGAAGCGGCTTTCGGGCTGGCAAGGGCGCTCATGCTAGAGGCCCTTGCCAGCCACGGCAAACCTGTCAGCGGAACGGCGGCTCGTCGAAGCTGCGCAGCTTGCGTGAGTGCAGCGAATTGAGCTGGTTGCGCAGCAGGTTCAAGGCCGTGATGCCGATGTTGAGATGCTGGCTGACCGCGCGGTTGTAGAACGCGTTGGCCGAGCCCGGCAGTTTGATCTCACTGTGCAAGGGCTTGTCCGACACGCACAGCAGAGTGCCGTACGGCACCCGCAGGCGATAACCCTGGGCGGCAATGGTGCCGCTTTCCATGTCCACCGCCACGGCGCGCGACAGATTGATCAGCGGACGCTCCTGGGCCCAGCGCAGTTCCCAGTTGCGGTCATCGTAGGTCAACACGGTGCCGGTACGCAGGCGCTTCTTCAAGTCGTCGCCACGCTCGCCGGTGACCTGCGCCGCCGCTTCCTGCAATGCCAGCTGCACTTCGGCCAGGGCCGGAATGGGAATGTTCGGTGGCAGGACCCGATCGAGAATACCGTCCTGGCGCATGTAGGCGTGGGCCAGCACATAGTCGCCGATGGTCTGCGACTGTCGCAGGCCACCGCAGTGGCCGATCATCAGCCAGCAATGCGGACGCAGCACGGCCAGGTGGTCGGTGATGTTCTTGGCGTTCGAAGGGCCGACGCCGATGTTCACCAGGGTCACGCCGTCGCCGTCCTCGGCAATCAGGTGATACGCCGGCATCTGATAGCGGTGCCATACCACGCTGGCCACCAGCGCCTGGGCCTCACCGTTGTCCATGCTCTTTTCGATGATCACATTGCCCGGCATCACCAGGCGCACGAAGCGCGGGTCGTTGCGCAGCTGTTCCAGGCCGTGGGTGACGAACTGGTCGACGTAGCGGTGGTAGTTGGTCAGCAGGATCCACGGCTGCACGTGCTTCCAGTCGCTGCCGGTGTAGTGGATCAGGCGACGCAGGGAGAAATCCACCCGCGCGGCGTCGAACAGCGCCAACGGCAGCGGATCGGCAGTGGCCCAGTCGTACAGGCCGTCGGCGATGCCGTCGGTGGCGGCAGACAGGTCGGTACTGGGGAACACCCGCGCCAGTGCCGCAGCAGTCACGCCACTGCCGGCCAGCTCGTCGCCCTGGTCGACGACATAGGGATAAGGGATGTTCTGCTCGCTGACACCGACTTCGATGGTGACCGCGAAGTCGCGCATCAGCGGCCGCAACTGGTCCAGCAGATAACCGCGGAAGGCGGCCGGCTGGGTCACGGTCACCGAGTACACGCCAGGCAGGTTGACCTTGGCGTAGGCTCGGGTGATGGCAGGCAGTTCGCCGCCGTAGGCGTAGGTCAGGCGCAGTTCAGGGTAGCGAAACAGATCACGCTCGGCCGCATCCGGCTCGCTGCGATCCTTGAGGTAGCGCTTGAGCGCCTGGCTCAGGGCGCGAGTGGCCCGCTCGTGCAGTTCTGCCAACCGATCCACGGCTTGTTCGGCAGTTTGCACAACTACGAAGTCTGGAGCATTACTCATGGGGCATGTCCTGGCTGATCTGGCAGGCTTGCATCTTGCCTGCAATGCCGACGAAAGGCACCCCCGGTGCGACGGCGTTGGTTACGCCGGGGCAGCGCCGGGGGGCGCATCTGCAATCGGTGGCGACACAGGCTTGGGATGGCTGAGGATGCAGCCGTGCAGAACCGCCTGAAGCTCTTCGAAGCGCACCGGGCGCGCCAGGCAGATCGATACCCCGGCAGCCAGGGACGCCTCGCGCCGGGCCTGGCCGGGTTCGGTGATCGCCAGCACCGGCAATCGCTCGCACCCCGGCACGCTGCGCAGTTCGCGGGTGGTGTGCAGAGCGCTCTCTGCGGGCGGGCTGTGCTCGATGAGCACGGCATCGAAACGCTCGCGAGCCAGCAGGGCCAGCGCACCGGCGCCGTCCTCGGCGGTGCGCACGCGGTAGCCGAGCTTGAGCAGCATGGCCCGCACCACCAACTGGTCGACGCTGTTGGCGTCCACCAGCAATACGGTGCATTCATGGGCGGCGCGCTGCGCGCCAAGGGCACCGGCGCAGGTGCTCAAGGCACGGCCCGGATGCGCTTCGACAACCCCCAGGCGCACGCTCAGTTCGAAACAGCTGCCGCGTCCGGGCTCGGACTGATGATGAAGCTGCCCGCCTACCAGTTCGGCCAGCTGCCGACAGATCGCCAGGCCTATACCCAATCCGCCGTACTCGCGGGTCACCGAGCCGTCGAGCTGATAGAAGCGTTGGTAGAGGGTCTCTTCGTCGCGATGGCTGAAACCGATGCCGCTGTCGCTGACCGTGAAGGTTATCTGCAGGTGATCACTTGCTGGCTCGCCGCCACTGACGCGCACATTGACACTGCCTTCGCGGGTGAACTTGATGCCGTTGTCGATCAGGCAGCCCAGGCACAGGGCAAGCTTCTGCGAATCGCCCTGCAGGCGGTCGGGCAGACCGGCTACGCGCTCCACGGTGAACGCCAGCCCCTTGCTCTGGGCCTGGCGGCTGAATTGCATCTGCATGCTGTCCAGCAGCGCCTGCAGGCTGAACGGTTCGTTGCGCGGATAGAGCCGCCCGGCCTGCAGCTCGGTGAGGATCAGGATGTCGTCGACCATGCGCATCATGTGCCGCGCCGAACCTGCCGCGGTGTGCTGGTACTGCGCCAGCTCCGGCCCCATGGGCACGGTCTGCATCAGTTCCAGGGAGCCGATCACGCCATTCATCGGGGTGCGCAGCTCATGGGTGACGGTGGCGAGAAATTCGTCCTTGAGCCGGTTGCTGGCCGCCAGTTCCTGGTTCGCCTGCTCAAGCTTCAGCCCGGCTTCCTTCAAGGTCTGCGCCTGCTGGTCGCGCAGCACATTGATCCGGTCGGCCAGGGCCAGCGACAGCAGGCCGACCTCCAGCGCCGAACCGATCTGGCTGGCGTACATGGTGATGAACACATTGGGCAGATAGCCCAGCACCATCAGGGTATTGACGATGCCGCCCAGCAGGAACGCGCTCCAGGCAATGATGAAGTAACGCGCCAGCCGCATGCCACGCAGCCAGGCGAGGATGCCAGCGGAGAAGATCACCACGGTGAAACACAGCGCCAGCAACGTGGCCAGGCGCAATGCCAAGGCGTAGCTGGTCGACAGCGACAGCACCATGACCACGGCGCCGTAGACCATCAGGCCGAGCAGTAGTCGATCCATCCAGCGGCTGTGCCGCGCCGTCTGCAGGAAGCTGCGCGAGAACTGGCAACCGAAGAAGCCGGCCGCGCCAATGAAGAACGGCGTGGCCGCGTTGGCCCACCATGGGTTGTCGGGCCAGAAATACTCGACCCCGGCACCGTTCACTGACACCTGATACAGGCCGAACGACGCGATATAGACGATGTAGTACAGGTAGCTGCGATCACGCACGCTGAGGAAGATGAACAGGTTGTACACCAGCATGCCCAGCAGCACGCCGTAGATCAGCCCGAGCACGTACAGCCTTGAAGGTTGTGCCTCGAGGTACGCGTTGGCCGACCACAGGCTGACCGGCGCCTGCACCGAGCCCTGGCTGTGCAGGCGCAGATACACGGTCTTCGCTTCACCTGGCTGGAACGGCAGTTCGAACAAGTAGTTGTTCTGTTTGATCTGGCGGCTGGCATACGGCAAGGCATCGCCGGTTCGCTGCACCGAGTGGTACTGGCCGGCGGCATCGGGCAAGAACAGTTCCAGATGGTCCATGGGCGGATAGGCCAGCTCCAGCAACCAGCTGTGCGATGATCCGTCGGCGCGCGGTACATAGCGCAGATCGATGCGCAGCCAGTACACGGACTGCGAGTAACCGGCATTGAGCACGTCGCTGTGATGCTGACGAAAGGCAGGGGCCAGGTCGGTGGTGATCTGCTCGATGGTGGCGTCGCCCGACACATCTTCGTAGACCTGCATCGTGCGGCCCAGGGCGAGGCTGCGGGTGGTCTCGTCGAAGTCGACCGCACCTGCCAGCATGGGCAGCCAGGCCATTATCAAGATAAGCAAATAGCGCATGGTGCCTTCGGGATGTGTTGCAGCGTAGTGTCAATATGATACATACCCCCCCTGCAAAGCGCGAACGCCGGTCGCCAACGCAGACCGTCAGACACGCGCACCGCCGCTTGCGGCCCTGCTACAACGGCGTGCGCCGTGATAAGCTCGCGCACCATGAATATCTATAGTTCCCGCCCCGTTGTCCTCTGTCTCTCCGGCCACGACCCCAGTGGCGGCGCCGGCCTGCAGGCAGATATCGAAGCCTTGCTCGCGCAGGGCTGCCACGCCGCGCCGACGATCACGGCGCTGACCGTGCAGAACACGGTCAATGTCAGCGATTTCCGCGTGCTCGACCGCGAGTGGATCCTGGCCCAGGCCAATGCCGTGCTCAGCGACTCGCCGGTGGCGGCGGTCAAGCTGGGCATGCTCGGTTCGGTAGACATGGTCGCAACCGTGGTCGAGCTGTTGTCCGCCCACCCCCATCTGCCGATGGTCTGTGACCCGGTATTGCGTGCCGGTGGTGGCGGCAGCCTGGGCAAGGACGAGGTCGGCTACGCGATGCGCGAACAGCTGCTGCCGCTGGCGACCATCGCGACGCCGAACCTGCCCGAAGCGCGAATTCTCGCCGACCTGCCCGACGGCAGCGCCGATGAATGCGCACACAAGCTGCTGCCGTTCTGCAAGCACCTGTTGATCACCGGCGGCCATGGCGACGAGCACGAAGTGCACAACCGCCTGTACAGCCGCGACGGCAGTCGTCGCACGTTCACCTGCCAGCGCCTGCCTGGCAGCTACCATGGCTCCGGCTGCACTCTGGCCAGCGCCCTGGCCGGCCGCCTGGCGTTGGGCGAAGGGCTGGAAAGCGCGGTGCAGTCGGCGCTCGACTACACCTGGCGCACCTTGCGCGACGCCGAGCAGTTGGGCCACGGGCAATTCGTGCCGCGCCGCCTGCCCCTGGATTTCTGCTCTTGAGCCGAACCCCCGCCCCCTGCCTCAGGACCGAGCGATGAACCTACGTGGCGTCTATGCCATCACCGACAGCCAGCTGTTGGCCGGCAAGTTCCTCAAGTACGTCGAGGCTGCACTGGACGGCGGCATTACCCTGCTGCAATACCGTGACAAGAGCAACGACGACGCCCGGCGCCTGCGCGAGGCCGAGAAATTGCGCCAGCTGTGCGAGCGCTACAAGGCGCACCTGATTATCAACGACGACGCCGAACTGGCCGCGCGGCTCAACGTCGGCGTGCACCTGGGGCAGACCGATGGCCCGCTGACGCCTGCACGCGCCTTGCTTGGACGCAGGGCGATCATCGGCAGCACGTGCCACAACCGTCTCGACCTGGCCCACCAGGCCGCCCGCGAAGGGGCCAGCTACGTGGCCTTCGGACGCTTCTTCGCCTCCCAGACCAAGCCCGACGCATCGCCTGCCAGCCTGGAACTGTTGGCGCAGGCGCGTGCCGAATTGAAATTGCCGATTGCCGTCATTGGCGGCATCACCCTGGACAACGCCGCCCCGCTGGTGGCCCAGGGTGCCAACCTGTTGGCCGTGGTGCATGCGCTGTTCGGCGCCGACACGGCCCAGGAAGTCACCCGTCGCGCCCGTGCGCTGAACGCGTTGTTCGAAACTGCCTGATGCAAGAGAGCTTATCTATGTCCCGTTCCGAAACCCTGTTCGCCAACGCCCAGAAGCACATCCCCGGTGGCGTCAACTCGCCCGTGCGCGCCTTCAAGAGCGTGGGCGGCACGCCGCTGTTCTTCAAGCATGCTGCTGGCGCCTATGTCACCGACGAAGACGACAAGCGCTACGTCGACTACGTGGGTTCATGGGGTCCGATGATTCTCGGCCACAGCCATCCGGACGTGCTCGATGCAGTGCGCAGGCAGCTTGAACATGGTCTGTCGTACGGCGCCCCCACCGAAATGGAAACGCAGATGGCAGACCTGGTCTGCGCGATCGTGCCGTCCATGGAAATGGTGCGCATGGTCAGCTCGGGGACCGAGGCAACCATGAGCGCCATTCGCCTGGCCCGTGGTTTCACCGGGCGCGACAGCATCATCAAGTTCGAGGGTTGCTACCACGGTCATTCCGACAGCCTGCTGGTCAAGGCCGGTTCCGGCGCCCTGACCCTTGGCGTGCCCAGCTCGCCTGGCGTGCCGGCGGCGTTCGCCAAACACACCCTGACCCTGCCGTTCAACGACATTGCCGCAGTAGAGCAGATGCTCGCCGAAGTCGCCGATGAAGTCGCGTGCATCATCGTCGAACCGGTGGCGGGCAACATGAACTGCGTACCGCCAGCGCCCGGTTTTCTGGAAGGCCTGCGTCGCCTGTGCGACCAGTACGGTGTGGTGCTGATCTTCGACGAAGTCATGACCGGTTTCCGCGTGGCCCTCGGTGGTGCCCAGGCCTACTATAGCGTGACGCCGGACCTGAGCACCTTCGGCAAGATCATCGGTGGTGGCATGCCCGTCGGTTGTTTCGGCGGCAAGCGCGAGATCATGTCGCACATTGCGCCGCTGGGTCCGGTCTATCAGGCCGGCACGTTGTCGGGCAACCCGCTGGCCATGGCCGCAGGCCTGACCACCCTGAAGCTGATCAGCCGCCCCGGTTTCCATGACGAGCTGAGCGACTACACCGCACGCCTGCTCGACGGCCTGCAGCAGCGTGCCGATGCCGCGGGCATCCCGTTCGTCACCACTCAGGCCGGGGGCATGTTCGGCCTGTACTTCAGCGGCGCCGATGACATCGTCACCTTCGAAGACGTCATGACCAGCGACGCCGATCGCTTCAAGCGCTTCTTCCACCTGATGCTCGACGGCGGCGTGTACCTGGCGCCAAGTGCATTCGAGGCAGGCTTCACGTCCATCGCCCACGGCGATGCCGAGCTGGCGATCACCCTGGATGCTGCCGAAAAAGCGTTCGCTGCGCTGAAATAACCACCTTCACTCCCGTAGGAGCGGTCAGCGGCCGCGAAAAGGACGCTGCGGTATGCCTGGCCGACCGCAGCGCATCGTTCGCGGCCACGGACCGCTCCTACGCAGAAGGTTGCATCTAAATCCGTAGGAGCGGTCAGCGACCGCGAAAAGGACGCTGCGGTATGCCTGGCCGACCGCAGCGCATCGTTCGCGGCCACGGACCGCTCCTACGCAGAGGGTTGCATCTAAATCCGTAGGAGCGGTCAGCGGCCGCGAAGAAGGCAACACGGTGCGCCTGACACAGCGTGCTGGATTGTCTACGGCCACGGACCGCTGCTGCGGCTGGCACCCCGTGAAACAGTGCCATCTGGGCGATATCGCAGAAAAACGAGTAAAGACTTTGTAACAGCCCCCCCGCTTATTTCATAATGCAGCACCCGCCACGTTTCGACGTCGGGTCCGCCCGCATTTCGCAGAGGTAAGTCGATCCCCATGAACCGCACCGGCCGCGCCCTTGCATTGGGCTGCCTGTTGCTTCTTCAGCCGCTAATGGCTACCGCAGGCGGCAATTCGTTGTTGATTCCGGCGGTGGGTCGCTGCACCCTCAATACCTCTGCCCAGGCATTGCCCGCGGCGCTGACTGCGTGTCAGCAGGCTGCAAAGGACGGCGACGCCCAGGCGCAATTCGAACTCGGTCAGTTCTATTACGACGGTACTCGAACCGAACGCGACTTGAACCAGGCCCTCAGCTACTTCGAACTAGCCTCCCTGCAAGGCCATGCCGAGGCCCAGTATCACCTGGGCACCATGTTCTTCAAGGGCGAAGGCGTGGCGGCCAACAACATCCAGGCCTATATCGTGCTGAAGATGGCAGCGGTCAATGGCGCCGAGGATGCACTGGACGTCGCCGACGAGGTGTCCGGGCAGATGCGCCGCGAAGACCTCGAAGTGGCCACTCAGGTGCTGGGGCAGATTTTCCGCAAGTACCTGCTCGAATTGCAGACGGCCGATGACCGCCGCTCGCCTTTCGCCCCGCTGCCCTGAGCCTGGCAGCGGCCCGACTGATGACTACTTGTCGGGCATCGGCATCGGGAATGGCATGACATTGCCGGTCATGCGTGCCTCGCTGATCTTCGGCGTGCCCAGACGCTCCACTTCGTCGATGCGCACGATCGAGTGCATGGGCACGAAGCTGCGCGTCACGCCTTCGAACTGAGCCTTGAG
This sequence comes from Pseudomonas sp. CFBP 13602, assembly GCF_014842725.1. Classification (NCBI taxonomy): domain Bacteria; kingdom Pseudomonadati; phylum Pseudomonadota; class Gammaproteobacteria; order Pseudomonadales; family Pseudomonadaceae; genus Pseudomonas; species Pseudomonas sp. CFBP 13602. Next base: position 402,063 of record NZ_JACYVT010000003.1, read on the forward strand.
CTTTTCTTCGCTGGGGTCGACGACCACGGTGGTGCGCTCGCCAAAGACGAATTCCTCGACCTCCAGAAACCCCCACAGATCACTCTGGTAGATCTGCTTGGCGTACATCTCGAATACCTGGCCCTGGTTGAGGAAAATCACTTTGTAGATTGGAGCTTCGCGTTTGGTCATCGTCGGCAGATATAAGGTCGTGAGCTTGAAAGAGGGCGAAAACTATAGCATAGCCGCCCGACAGGCAATGCTAGGAACCACCGACCACGGGCACTATAATGCGCGGTTCTTTGAACCACTTGATGATCACCCCATGGCCAAGAAGCTTTATATCGAAACCCACGGTTGCCAGATGAACGAGTACGACAGCTCGCGCATGGTCGACCTGCTGGGTGAACATCAAGCCCTGGAAGTCACGGCACGCGCAGAAGACGCCGACGTGATCCTGCTCAATACCTGCTCGATCCGCGAGCGCGCCCAGGACCGCGTCTATTCGCAACTGGGCCGCTGGCGCGAACTGAAGCTGGCCAAGCCGGACATGGTCATTGCGGTCGGCGGCTGCGTGGCCAGCCAGGAAGGCGCAGCCATCCGCGATCGCGCGCCCTACGTCGACGTGGTGTTCGGCCCGCAGACCCTGCATCGCCTGCCCGAGATGATCGACGCGGCGCGCATCACCCGCTTGCCGCAGGTGGACATCTCCTTCCCCGAGATCGAGAAGTTCGACCACCTGCCCGAACCGCGCATCGACGGCCCGACCGCCTACGTATCGGTGATGGAAGGCTGCAGCAAATACTGCACGTTCTGCGTGGTGCCCTACACCCGCGGCGAAGAAGTCAGCCGACCGTTCGACGATGTCCTGGCCGAGGTCATGCACCTGGCCGACAACGGCGTGCGCGAAGTCACCCTGCTGGGGCAGAACGTCAACGGCTACCGCGGCCAGACCGACGACGGTCGCCTGGCCGACCTGGCCGAGCTGATCCGGGTGGTGGCACAGATCGACGGGATCGAGCGCATCCGCTACACCACCTCGCACCCACTGGAGTTTTCCGACAGCCTGATCCTGGCCCATGCCGAAGTGCCGCAGTTGGTGAAGCACCTGCACCTGCCGGTGCAATCGGGCTCGGACCGCGTGCTGGCGGCCATGAAACGCGGCCACACGGTGCTGGAATACAAATCCAAGCTGCGCAAGCTCAAGGCGGCGGTACCGGACATCTGCATCAGCTCGGACTTCATCATCGGTTTCCCCGGCGAAACCGAGAAAGACTTCGAGCAGACCCTGAAACTGGTGACCGATGTGGGCATGGATTTCTCGTACTCCTTCATCTATAGCCAGCGGCCTGGTACGCCGGCGGCGGATCTGGCCGACGACACGCCCGAGACGGTGAAGAAACAGCGCCTGGATGCGCTGCAGCATCGGCTGAACCAGCAGGGCTTCGAGATCAGTCGTCAGATGGTGGGCACTACCCAGCGCATTCTGGTCACCGATTATTCGCGCAAGGATCCCGGCCAGTTGCAGGGGCGTACCGAGAACAACCGTATCGTCAATTTCACCTGCTCGGATGCACGGCTGATCGGCCAGTTTGTCGACATCCACATTGCCGAGGCCCGCCCCCACTCGCTGCGCGGCGAACTGCTGGCCTGAGCTTTTCCCGCGGAAGCGGTTAGTGGCCGCGAACGATGAACCGCGGTTTGTCAGCTCCACCGCACCGAACCCTTCGCGGCCGGTGACCGCTCCTACAGGGTGACCGCGATCCTTGTAGGAGCGGTCAGTGGCCGCGAAAGCCGCACCGCCGACAGCCAGCCAGGCGCTGGCCAAGGCCATTCGCCGCCCACCCCTTTCGCCCCGCCCCTGACAGGGGTTATCCTTGGACTCATTTCAATTGCCGTCGGGCGGCCGAATACGACCTTGAACGCACCTATCGAACCACATCGCTTCCTGCTCGAGCCTTTCGAGGCTCGCCGCTTCGCCAACCTGTGCGGGCAATTCGACGAGCATCTGCGCTTGATCGAACAGCGCCTGGAAATCGAAATCCGCAACCGTGGCAATCAGTTCGAACTGATCGGCGACGCCCGACACACGCGCTCAGCAGAAAACCTGCTGCGCCGCCTGTACCGGGAAACCAAGGCCACCGAGCTGTCCCCCGATACGGTCCACCTGTTTCTGCAGGAGTCGGCGGTCCAGGAACTCGACGATCCAGCGTCCGGAGAAGTCCCGGTCGCGCTGCGTACCCGCAAGGGCATGATCAAGCCGCGCGGCTTGAACCAGCAGCGCTACGTCAAGGAAATCCTGAGCAACGACATCAACTTCGGGATCGGCCCGGCAGGTACCGGCAAGACGTACCTGGCCGTAGCCGCCGCGGTCGATGCGCTGGAGCGCGAGCAGGTCCGACGCATTCTTCTGGTGCGCCCTGCCGTGGAAGCGGGCGAAAAGCTCGGCTTCCTGCCCGGTGACCTGGCACAGAAGATCGACCCCTACCTGCGCCCGCTCTACGATGCGCTCTACGAAATGCTCGGCTTCGAACACGTCGCCAAGCTGATCGAGAAACAGGTCATCGAGATCGCGCCGCTGGCCTACATGCGCGGACGCACCTTGAACAACAGCTTCATCATCCTCGATGAAAGCCAGAACACCACCGTGGAACAGATGAAAATGTTCCTGACCCGGATCGGTTTCGGCTCCACGGCGGTGATCACCGGTGACATCACTCAGGTCGACCTGCCCAAGGGCACCAAGTCGGGTCTGAGCCAGGTCATCGAAGTGCTCAAGGACGTACCGGGCATCAGCTTCACCCACTTCAAGCCCAAGGACGTCGTCCGTCACCCGCTGGTGCAGCGCATCGTCGAGGCCTACGAGCGCTTCGACGCCCAGCCCGCCACCGTCAACGAGGCCGGGGACAAACGCCGCGATGCTTGAGCTTGACCTGCAACGGGCCAGCACCGCGCCTGGCCCGAGCGACGCCGAGTTCCGCCGCTGGTGCGAGCTGGCATTGCGCCAGCGCAGCGCCGATTCGGAGATGACCATTCGCTTGGTCGATGAAACCGAAGGCCGCGAGCTGAATCTGACCTATCGTCACAAAGATTACGCAACCAACGTGCTTTCATTCCCTGCGGACGTGCCGGACGAGATGCTCGACATCCCGTTGCTGGGCGACCTGGTCATCTGTGTGCCAGTGGTGGAGCGCGAAGCCGCCGAACAGGGCAAGGCCCTGGACGCCCACTGGGCGCACCTGGTGATGCACGGCTGCCTGCACCTGCTGGGCTACGACCACATCGACGACGATGAGGCCGAGGAAATGGAAGCACTGGAACGAGAGTTGCTTGCACAATTGGGTCATCCGGACCCCTATGCCGCCGACGAACACGTCGACGACACCCCCACCAAAGCAATTGGCAAGGATCACGAGTAAAGGGCTATGAGCGAAGATCGATCGAGCAACGGGCAGAAGTCATGGTTGGGTAAACTGACCCAGGCTTTTGCCCATGAGCCCAAGAACCGCCAGGAACTGCTGGAACTGCTGCGCGAAGCGCACCAGAACAAGCTCCTGGACAGCGAAGCATTGACCATCGTGGAAGGCGCCATCCAGGTCGCCGACCTGCAAGTGCGCGACATCATGGTGCCGCGCTCGCAGCTGATCAGCATCAAGTCCACCCAGACGCTTCAGGAATTCCTGCCCGCGGTCATCGACGCTGCGCACTCGCGCTACCCGGTGGTCGGCGAGAATCACGACGACGTGATCGGCGTGCTGCTGGCCAAGGACTTGCTGCCGCTGATCCTGCAGAACGACCATGCGAACTTCAATATCAAGGACCTGCTGCGTCCGGCCACCTTCGTGCCCGAGTCCAAGCGACTGAACGTGCTGCTGCGCGAGTTCCGTGCCAACCACAATCACATGGCCATCGTCATCGACGAATACGGCGGTGTGGCGGGCCTGGTGACCATCGAGGACGTGCTGGAACAGATCGTCGGCGACATCGAGGACGAGCACGACGTCGAGGAAGACAGCTACATCAAGCCGCTGCCCAGCGGTGACTTCCTGATCAAGGCGCTGACGCCGATCGAGAACTTCAACGAGTTCTTCGAAAGCCAGTTCTCGGACGACGAATTCGACACCGTCGGCGGCCTGGTGATGAGTGCCTTCGGCCATCTGCCCAAGCGCAACGAGACGACCGAGATCGGTGCCTATCGCTTTCGCATTCTCAATGCAGACAGCCGCCGCATCCATTTGCTGCGCCTCACGCCAATCGCTCGCTGAGGCCTCTGCCCAGACTCCTCGTTAAGGAAAATAATGCGCTGGATCACCCGCCCCGGCTGGCCCGGTAACCTGCTGGCCATGGCGGCCGGCGGGTTGACCCCGCTGTTCCTGGCCCCATTCGATATCTGGCCGCTGGCCCTGCTTTCGCTGGCCCTGTTCTACCTTGGTCTGCGCGAGTTGAAACCACGCCAGGCGCTGGGCCGTGGCTGGTGCTATGGCTTTGGCCTGTTCGGTGCCGGCACCAGCTGGATCTACGTCAGCATCCACACCTACGGCGGTGCGTCGGTGGTGCTGGCGGCGCTGCTGATGCTCGGCTTCGTCGCCGCCGTGGCACTGTTCTTCGCCCTGCCCGCCTGGGCCTGGGCGCGTTGGTTCCGGCGCACCGATGCGCCATTGGCCGACGCGCTTGCCTTCGCTGCCTTGTGGCTGGGCCAGGAAGCGTTCCGCGGCTGGTTTCTGACCGGTTTTCCCTGGCTCTACAGTGGCTACAGCCAGCTGCACGGCCCGCTCGCCGGCCTTGCACCCATGGGCGGCATGTGGCTGGTGTCCTTTGCCCTGGCCCTGAGCGCAGCGCTGTTGTGCAACCTGTCGCGCCTGCGCGAGCGCAAGCCGTTGTTGGCCGCAGGCGTGATCCTGCTGCTGGCGCCCTGGCTGTTGGGCCTGGCATTCAAGGGGCACGGGTGGACGGCACCCGCGGGCGAGCCACTCACGGTGGCCGCAGTGCAGGGCAACATTGCCCAGAGCATCAAATGGAACCCCGAAGCGGTCGACCATCAACTGCAGCTGTACCGCGACAAGACATTCGTCTCCAAGCCGGCGGATATCATCGTCTGGCCGGAAACGGCGGTGCCGGTGCTCATGGACTCGGCCCAGGGCTATCTGGCCGTGATGGGCCGGTTTGCCAGCGACCGTCATTCGGCGTTGATCACCGGCGTCCCCATTCGCCAGGTCGAGGACGGGCAGCGCCGGTTCTACAACGGCATCACCGTGGTGGGTGAAGGCGAAGGCCTGTATCGCAAGCAGAAGCTCGTACCCTTCGGTGAATACGTGCCCTTGCAGGATCTGCTGCGCGGCCTGATCGCGTTTTTCGACCTGCCCATGTCCGACTTCGCCCGCGGCCCGGCCGACCAGCCGTTGCTGCAGGCCAAGGGGTATCGGATCGCGCCGTTCATCTGCTACGAAGTGGTGTATCCGGAATTGGCGGCGAGCATGGCTGCGCGCAGCGACCTGCTGCTGACGATCAGCAACGACACCTGGTTCGGCACCTCGATAGGTCCGCTGCAACACCTGCAGATGGCGCAGATGCGCGCGCTGGAGGCCGGGCGCTGGATGATTCGCGCTACCAACAATGGGGTCACGGCGCTGATCGATCCGTTCGGCAACATCACCACCCAGGTGCCGCAGTTCGAAGAGGCGGTGATGTATGGCGAAGTGACTCCGATGAAGGGCTTGACGCCTTATCTATTGCTGCGCTCGTGGCCGATGACAGTAGTGTGCGTATTGCTGCTGGGTTGGGCGTTGCTGCGTAGAAGGGCTGCTGGCAGGGTTTGATGGCGTTTGTGCTGGCCTCTTCGCGGGCAGAGGCCGCTCCGACCGATTCGTGTTGTAGCCCGTTCTTTGTGGGAGCGGGGCGGGCGGCGAGCCCTCTGCCCGCGAAGAGGCCCTCAAGATCACCGATAAAACATCTTGTACCCCACCAACCCCACCGCCTCATTGAGCAGCTGGCCGTTCTGCCAGATGGCTTTGCTCTCAGGCAGCCAGCCTCCCAGCGGCCTTGCATTGTCGGTGCCCAGGAACCCCACCGGTGCCGGCACCACTTCCAACCCGTTCTGCTCGAAGCTCCAGCGCGAGCGCTGCATGTGCCAGGCCTGGGTCACCACCACCACACGCTTGATGCCATGCTGGGCAAGCAGTTCGGCGCTGAACCGGGCGTTCTCCCAGGTCGTGCGGCTGCGCTCTTCCATCCAGCGCGCGGAAATGCCGAAATCGTCGCGCAACGACTGCGCCATGATCCACGCTTCGCTGGGCGGCGAGCCGAAGTGCAAGCCGCCGGACGTCAGCACCGGCAACCCGGATGCCTTGGCCAGCCGCGCCGCATAGCGAACCCGCTCGAGCGCGACGCCGGTGGGCTGGTCGATGCCATCCCAGGCCGGGTCGCCGCGCTCGCGACCGGCGCCGAGAATGACGATGGCGTCGGCACGCTGCGCCAGGCTGCTCCACGCTTGCACAGGCAGTGCCGGCTGGTCTTCCAGCCAGCCAGCCGCACCCTGCATCACCACCGGCAGGCTCATCAACCACAGCCCGCCCAGCCCGACCACGAAACAGGCCCCGGCCAGGCGCGGCCAACGACGGCGCAGCCACCAGCCCGCCAACAATAGGACGAGAAAGATACCGGGGGGCAATAACAGCTGTTTGAGCACAAAGCGGGAAAACATCGGGCATCTCCAGAAGATGCCCGAAGCCTAAGGGTTGCCACGATGACGAACAACTGCCGTCACGACTTTCCCGAATACCCGTGACCGTGCTTGCCGATTGGCGAACGGCGCCGATCGTGCTCGTGCAGCCAGTACACTTTCGCCGACGGCTTCAGCGCAGGCGCGACCGGGGCCGGAGCCGGAGCCGGAGCCTGGGGCTCGACGCAGGCGCGTTCGCCGCAGGCGTGCAGGTAGGCATCGATCAGTTCGTATTCGGCCCGGCTCAAACCGCGCAACTCCAGTTCCGCAGGTTTTTCATCGCGCAGGCGCACCGCAGTGCGGGCCACATCCAGGGCTAGCCCCAAGCGGTCGATGAGTCGCTCGTAGACATCGGGCTGCGTGGCTTTGATAGGCGGCTCCAGCATTCGCTCACCTCACTTGAGAGAAAACGTTCTTTGCTTCATCAGCTTAGCGCTGGCTGGAAAATCAGCCGGTTGCAGCGACCAACGGAATGCGTCAAGTGCCTGCCACGTCCAGGCAGCTGCAATCAAGGTTTCCCTCGATAGAGGGGGGTCATGTATGCTACGGCGTTTAATATCATCGTACCTTGCCAACAGGCTCAGCCTATTTAGCAGCTGCCGGATAAGGTCACCCATTTCTCAGCGCAAAGTAGCCATGCACGAACTCTATCAGCCCCGCGAAATCGAAGCCGCCGCCCAGTCTTTCTGGGATGCGAAGAAGTCTTTTGAAGTGAGTGAACAGCCAGGCAAGGACACGTACTACTGCCTGTCGATGTTCCCCTACCCCAGCGGCAAACTGCACATGGGGCACGTGCGCAACTACACCATCGGCGACGTGATCGCGCGCTACCAGCGCATGCAGGGCAAGAACGTCCTGCAGCCGATGGGCTGGGATGCGTTCGGCATGCCGGCGGAAAACGCGGCCATGAAGAACAACGTCGCGCCGGCCAAGTGGACCTACGAAAACATCGCCTACATGAAGACCCAGCTCAAGAGCCTGGGCCTGGCCATCGACTGGTCGCGCGAAGTCACCACCTGCAAGCCCGACTACTATCGCTGGGAGCAGTGGCTGTTCACCCGCCTGTTCGAAAAAGGCGTGATCTACCGCAAGAACGGCACCGTGAACTGGGACCCGGTCGACCAGACGGTACTGGCCAACGAGCAGGTCATCGACGGTCGTGGCTGGCGTTCGGGCGCGCTGATCGAGAAGCGCGAAATACCGATGTACTATTTCAAGATCACTGCATACGCCGATGAGCTGCTGGAAAGCCTCGACGAACTGCCGGGCTGGCCGGAACAGGTCAAGACCATGCAGCGCAACTGGATCGGCAAGTCCAAGGGCATGGAAGTCCAGTTCCCTTACCACCAGGCCTCCATTGGCGAAGCCGGCACGCTGAAGGTCTTCACCACCCGTCCCGACACGCTGATGGGCGCCACCTACGTGGCCGTCGCTGCGGAGCACCCCCTGGCCGCCCTGGCAGCACGCTCCGATTCTGCGCTGCAGGCGTTCATTGACGAGTGCAAGAGCGGCAGCGTGGCCGAGGCCGACGTGGCCACCCAGGAAAAACGCGGGATGCCGACGGCGCTGTTCGTCGAGCACCCGCTCAGCGGCGAGAAGCTGCCGGTCTGGGTCGCCAACTACGTACTGATGCACTACGGAGACGGCGCGGTCATGGCCGTGCCGGCCCACGACGAGCGCGACTTCGAGTTCGCCTTGAAGTACGACCTGCCGATCAAGCCGGTGGTGCGCACCAGCGCAGGCGACCTGACGCCTGCGCCGTGGCTGGCTGCCTACAACGAGCACGGTCCGCTGATCAACTCTGGCGACTTCGACGGGCTCGATTTCGAAGGCGCTTTCGATGCCATCGAAGTGGCCTTGATCAAGAAGGACCTGGGCAAGTCGCGTACCCAGTTCCGCCTGCGCGACTGGGGCATCAGCCGCCAGCGCTACTGGGGCTGCCCGATTCCGATCGTGCACTGCGACGCCTGCGGCGACGTGCCGGTCCCGGAAGATCAACTGCCGGTCGTGTTGCCCGAAGACGTCGTCCCCGATGGCGCCGGTTCGCCGTTGGCGCGCATGCCCCAGTTCTACGAGTGCAGCTGTCCGAAATGCGGCGCGCCGGCCAAGCGCGAAACCGACACCATGGACACCTTCGTGGAATCGTCCTGGTACTTTGCCCGCTATGCATCGCCGCACTATGAAGGCGGCATGGTCGACCCGGCAGCGGCCAACCATTGGCTGCCCGTGGACCAGTACATCGGCGGTATCGAGCACGCGATCCTGCACCTGCTGTACGCACGCTTCTTCCACAAGCTGATGCGCGACGAAGGCCTGGTCAGCTCCAACGAGCCGTTCAAGAACCTGCTCACCCAGGGCATGGTCATCGCCGAAACCTACTACCGTCTCGAAGCCAACGGCAGCAAGACCTGGTTCAACCCGGCCGACGTCGAACTTGTACGCGATGCCAAGGCCAAGATCATCTCGGCTAAGCTCATCAGCGACGGCCTGCCGGTGGAAATCGGCGGCACCGAGAAGATGGCCAAGTCGAAGAACAACGGCGTCGACCCGCAATCGATGATCGACCAGTACGGCGCCGACACCTGCCGCCTGTTCATGATGTTCGCCTCGCCACCCGACATGAGCCTGGAATGGTCCGACTCCGGCGTGGAAGGCTCGCACCGCTTCCTCAAGCGCGTCTGGCGTCTGGCCCAGGCCCATGTTGGCCAGGGTTCGCACGCGCCCCTCGACGTCGCCGCGCTCGATGACGAGCAGAAGACCATTCGCCGCGCCATTCACCTGGCGATCAAGCAGGCCAGCCAGGACGTGGGCCAGAACCACAAGTTCAACACGGCCATCGCCCAGGTGATGACCCTGATGAACGTGCTGGAAAAAGCCCCGCAGGCCACCGACCAGGACCGTGCCTTGCTGCACGAGGGGCTGGAAGCCGTGACCTTGCTGCTGGCGCCGATCACTCCGCACATCAGCCATGAGCTGTGGCAGCAACTGGGCCACACCGACGCCGTGATCGACGCCAACTGGCCGACGCTGGACGAATCGGCGCTGGTGCAGGACAGCCTGCAGCTGGTCATCCAGGTCAACGGCAAGCTGCGTGGGCAGATCGACATGCCTGCCAGCGCCAGCCGCGAAGAGATCGAAGCCGCCGCACGGGTCAACGAGAACGTGCTGCGTTTCACCGACGGCCTGACCATCCGCAAGGTCATCGTCGTACCGGGTAAACTGGTCAACATCGTCGCCAGCTGATCGACCGGCGCCCGCTTCCTCGGGCGCCCGTCAAGCACGCCACAGCCAACAAGGTTTCAAGGGAGCAACAAGATGATCAAACGCAATCTGCTGGTTATGGGCCTGGCTGTCCTGCTGAGCGCCTGTGGTTTCCAGCTCCGGGGTACCGGCACCAACCAGCTGGCCATCAAGGAACTCAACCTCACTGCCCGCGACGCCTACGGCCAGACCGTGGTGCAACTGCGCAAGGCGCTGCAGGGCAGCGGCGTCAACGTGGCCAGCGGCGCTCCGTACACCCTGGACCTGGTGGACGAGCGTGGCGACCAGCGCACGGCCAGCTACAGCGGTTCGGCGCGCTCGTCCGAGTATGAGCTGAGCAACACGCTGCAGTACGAGATCCGCGGGCAGAACAACCTGACGCTGCTCAACGACAAGCTCGAAGTGCAGCAGGTTTACGTTCACGACGGCAACAACCTGACCGGCTCCGATCAGGAGGCGAGCCAGGTGCGCCGTGAAATGCGCAACGAACTGGTGCAGCGCATGATGCTGCGTCTGCAGCAGATCACCCCTGCACAGCTGGAAAAGCTCCAGGTGGACGCCAACGCCCGTGCCAAGGCTGAAGCCGACGCTGCTGCCGAAGCTCAGCGCGTGATGGATTCGACGCCACAGCAGTCGCCGATCCAGATTCCCAACCAGTAAGGCAGACAAGGGCGCTCAGGCGCCCTTTTCGCTGTCATTGCCCCCGTGAAGATTTAAACCCTGTCGATGCGTCCATGAAGATCAGCCCCGCCCAACTCGGCAAGCACCTGCAAGGGCCGCTCGCGCCCGTCTACGTGGTGAGTGGCGACGATCCGCTGCTCTGTCAGGAGGCGGCCGACGCCATTCGCGCGGCGGCGCGCCAGCAGGGCTTCGACGAGCGCCAGGTGTTCAGCGCCGACAACAATTTCGACTGGGGCACGCTGCTGCAGGCCGGCGCCAGCCTGTCGCTGTTTGCCGAGCGGCGCCTGCTGGAACTGCGCCTGCCGTCGGGCAAGCCGGGCGACAAGGGCGCTGCGGCGCTGATCGAGTATTGCTCGCGGCCCGCCGAAGATACCGTGCTGTTGATCAGCCTGCCCAAACTGGACGGCAGTGCGCAGAAAACCAAGTGGGGCAAGGCGCTGGTGGATGGCGCGCAGACCCAGTTCGTGCAGATCTGGCCGGTCGATGCGCAGCAGTTGCCGCAGTGGATCCGCCAGCGCCTGGCCCAGGCTGGGCTGGCTGCGCAACCGGATGCGGTCGAGCTGATCGCCGCTCGGGTGGAAGGCAACCTGTTGGCGGCGGCGCAGGAAATCGAGAAACTCAAGCTGCTCGCCGAGGGCAATCAGATTACCTTGGAGACGGTGCAATCGGCGGTTGCCGACAGCGCCCGATTCGACGTGTTCGGCCTTATCGACGCGATCCTCAACGGCCAGGCCGAACACGCCTTGCGCATGCTCGAAGGGCTGCGTGGCGAGGGTGTCGAGCCACCAGTCATTCTCTGGGCGCTGGCCCGTGAGCTGCGCTTGCTGGCCAGCCTGTCGCAGCAGTACAGCCAGGGCGTACCGTTGGACAAGGCCTTCAGCCAGGCCCGTCCGCCAGTGTGGGACAAGCGCAAGCCATTGATGAGCAAGGCCCTGCAGCGGCATTCGGCGCTGCGCTGGGCACAGCTGCTGCAGGATGCGCAGCGCATCGATGCGCAGATCAAGGGCCAGGCGCCTGGGTCGGTATGGATAGGCCTGTCGCGGTTGTCGTTGCTGATGGCCGGCCAAAGGCTGAGCCTGCCCGCAGAATAGCAGCGCCCCCTTCGCGGGCAGAGCCCGCTCCCACAGGTGACCTGCGGTGTGGCCGCGAAAGCGGCGTGCGGTATGGCTGGTCAACCGCGCCGAACCCTTCGCGGCCGATGACCGCTCCTACAGGGTGACCGTGATCCCCGTAGGAGCGGTCCGTGGCCGCGAAAGCTGCACTGCGGTCTGTCAGGGAGATCGCTGATAAGGCTAAACCCATGCTACTGATTCGGCTGGCATGTTAAGGTTTGCCTCTGCCCCGAAAGCCCTGGACTTGTGAATGTCTTCTCGTCGTACCTCAGGCTGGCCCATGCGCCAGTTCGCCGTGACTACCTGCCTGGCCTTGCTGGTCGCCTGCGCGGAAAAACCCACCGTCGCCGATACCCTGCCCGCCCCCATCGTCCAGCCTGCGTTGCCGGTACCCATGGCGCCCGCGCCGAGCAGCGTCGACACCCCGGTGCTGCCCACCCAGACATTTGCCGAATGGCAGCAGGGCTTTCGTCAGCAAGCCCTGCGCAGCGGCGTCGACGCGCAGCTGTTCGACCGCGCCTTCGAGGGCGTCACACCGGACATGAGCGTGATCAAGGCCGATCGCAGCCAGCCCGAATTCAGCCGCCCGGTATGGGAATACCTGGACGGGGCGATCTCCCCGACCCGCCTGCGCCGTGGTCAGGCCATGCTCGAGCAGTACGCCGACGTGCTCTCGAGCATCGAACAGCGCTACGGCGTCGAACGCCAGGTACTGGTTGCCGTATGGGGCATGGAAAGCAGCTTCGGCCAGATCCAGGGTGACAAATCGGTAATCCGCTCATTGGCGACCCTGGCCTACGAAGGCCGTCGCCCCGAATTCGCCCAGAGCCAGCTGCTGGCGGCGTTGCAGATCCTGCAGAACGGCGACATCCAGCCCGACCGCATGCTGGGTTCGTGGGCCGGTGCCATGGGCCAGACCCAGTTCATTCCCACCACCTACAATTCCCATGCCGTGGACTTCGACGGCGATGGCCGGCGCGACATCTGGAACAGCGCCGCCGATGCCCTCGCCTCCACCGCCCACTACCTGCAGAGTTCGGGCTGGCAGAGTGGCCAGACGTGGGGGCTGGAAGTGCGCCTGCCCGAGGGCTTCGACTACGCCCTGGCCGACGGCAACAGCCGCAGGCCGGTCAGCGAATGGCAGCGCCTGGGCGTTGCGGCGATGCCCGGCGGCACAGTCCCGGCCGGCAGCGAAAATGCCGCAGCAGCGCTGCTTCTGCCGGCGGGCTACCGGGGCCCGGCCTTCCTGGTCTTCGACAATTTCCGCGCGATCCTCAAGTACAACAATTCCTCGTCCTACGCGTTGGGCGTAAGCCTCCTGGCCCAGCGCCTGCAGGGGTCGGGCTACATCCAAGGCACCTGGCCCAAGGATGACATGCCACTCACGCGCACCGAACGCATCGAGCTGCAGAGCCTGTTGAGCGCACGCAACCACGATGCTGGCGCTGCGGACGGCATTATCGGTGCCAATACCCGCAAGGCCATCCGCAGTGCCCAGCAAGCCATGGGCTGGCCAGCCGACGGGTACCCGACCCACAAGCTGCTCGAGGCGCTGCGTACGCAACAGTGAGCGCGCTGACCTGCACGGGTGGCCCAGGCCTCGCCTAGGCCACCACATCCTGCTCCAGCCAGACCTGCTGCGCAGTGGCATCCAGCCTGACCTGCACGCCCAACGGCAAGGTCAGGTTCGGGTCGCAGTGGCCACTGCGCCAGCCAGCCAGGACCGGGATACCCTCGGCCTGGAACGTCTCGAGCAGCAACGGGGTCATCTGCTCGACAGCGATTCCGGCAAAGTCGCCAACGATCACGCCCTGCACGCCCTTCAGTTTGCCAGCCAGACGCAGGTGAGTCAGAAAGCGATCCACGCGGTACAAGGGCTCGTTGACGTCTTCGATAAACAGCACGATGCCCTCACCGGGAAGCTCGTACGGCGTGCCGAGCGTGGCACTGATCATGGCCAGGTTACCGCCCATCAAGCAACCCTGGGCCTGCCCCGGCACTACCGTGGTCAACGGCCACTCGGGCGGATGACGCAGCAGGTCACCTGCGCCGATCTCGCCACGCAGCGCCTGCCACAGCGACGACTCGGTAGGCGCCCGCTTCTGCGTCAGCAGATCGGCCTTGAACAGTGGCCCATGGAAGGTGACGAACCCGGCGTGGCGAGCGATGGCCAGATGCAGCGCGGTGATATCGCTGTAGCCAACCAATGGCTTGGGGTGTCGCGCCAGCAGCGCGAAGTCGATCTTGTCCAGCAGGCGGGGGGTGCCATAGCCACCGCGCAGGCAAAGAACGGCGTCTACCTCGGGGTCGGCGAAAGCGTCGTGAAGGTCTTGCACACGGGCTTCATCGCTGCCGGCCAGGTAACCCTGGGCCAGCGCGACACCGGGGTAGATGCGCAGCGTGTAGCCACGCGCGCGGACCCAGGCACAGGCTGCCTCTACGTCCAGCTCGATGGGACCGGCGGGCGCGATCAAGGCGATCGTGCCGTGGTCGGGCAGGCGTGGGGGTAATCGCATGGTCGAAATTCTCAATCCCGGCAGGAACGAGCGGCGCGCCCTGCCCTCAGGCTATCAGCGCGTGGGCGCGCTTCACGGCGAATGGCTCGCCACTCGCCCCGCGCCCACATGATCTAGTCGATCAGAGCTTGATCTTGGCTTCGTGCGCCTGCTGATCGGCGTGGTACGAGGAACGCACCAACGGCCCGGAGGCGACGTTCTTGAAGCCCATCTTGTGGCCCTCTTCGGCGAACCAGGCAAAGATGTCCGGATGCACGAAGCGCTGTACCGGCAGGTGACTGCGCGAGGGCTGCAGGTACTGGCCCAGGGTCAGCATGTCGATATTGTGCTCGCGCATGCGCTGCATCACCTCGATCACTTCCTCGTCGGTCTCGCCCAGACCCAGCATCAGGCCCGACTTGGTCGGCACGTGAGGCACCAGCTCCTTGAACTTCTGCAGCAGGGTCAGCGACCACTGGTAGTCAGAACCAGGGCGCGCGGCCTTGTACAGGCGTGGCACGGTTTCCAGGTTGTGGTTGAACACATCCGGCGGCTCCTGCGCGGTGATGGCCAGGGCCACGTCCATGCGCCCACGGTAGTCGGGGACCAGGGTTTCAAGCTGCACGCCCGGCGACAGCTTGCGGATTTCCCGCAGGCAGTCGGCGAAGTGCTGGGCACCACCGTCGCGCAGGTCGTCACGGTCCACCGAGGTGATCACCACGTACTTGAGGCGCAGGTCGGCGATGGCCACGGCCAGGTTCATCGGCTCGTCGGCATCCAGTGCCTTGGGGCGACCATGGCCGACGTCGCAGAACGGGCATCGGCGGGTGCAGATGTCACCCATGATCATGAAAGTCGCGGTACCACCGGAGAAGCATTCACCCAGGTTGGGGCAGGAGGCTTCTTCGCAGACGCTGTGCAGCTTGTGCTTGCGCAGCAGTTGCTTGATCCGGTCGACCTCGGGAGACACCGGGATGCGTACCCGGATCCAGTCGGGCTTCTTCGGCAGCTCTTCGGTGGGGATGATCTTTACCGGGATGCGCGCGACCTTTTCGGCACCGCGCAGCTTGACGCCCGCCTCGACCCTGGGCCGTGGCGCATTGGCCTTGGGCGCACCCTCGGCGAGGTTCTGCAGGGGGATCAGCGTTTGCACAGCTTCTGTCGCGGTAGTCATATCAGTCGATTCCGCCCGTAAGGGTCGTCTGCTCAACATAGTCGAGGTGCTTGACCAGCTGCGCTCGCAGCCTTGCACTGACCTCGGCAAATTCAAGGGGTGCGACATGATCGCACATCTGCGTCATCGGCAGGCCGGCATATCCACATGGATTTATCCGCCGGAACGGCGCAAGGTCCATGTCGACGTTCAACGCCAGCCCATGGAACGAACAACCGCGGCGGATACGCAAGCCCAGCGAAGCGATCTTCGCGCCGTCCACGTAGACTCCGGGTGCATCCGCACGGGCGGCAGCCTGCACGCCGTAGGAGGCCAGCAGATCGATCAGGGTGTGCTCCATGCGGGTGACCAGCTCTCGCACCCCGTAGCCCAGCCGGCGCACGTCCAGCAACAGGTACACGACCAACTGCCCGGGGCCGTGGTAGGTCACCTGGCCGCCGCGGTCGACCTGCACCACCGGGATCTCGCCGGGCACCAGCAGATGCTCGGCCTTGCCGGCCTGGCCCTGGGTGAACACGGCCGGGTGCTGAACCAGCCAGACCTCATCGGCAGTCTCTGCATCGCGCTGGTCGGTGAACCGCTGCATCGCGTGCCATACCGGCTCGTAAGGCAACGGGCCGAGTTCGCGAAACCCCAGGCATTGCGGCATCACAGCACCATTTTGACGATGCCGGTGGCGCGCAGCTCACTGTTGATGTTGTAGAGCTGCTCCTGGCCGGTGGCCAGGATATGCAGCTGCAACGTGGTGTAGTTACCGTTGCTGCTCTGGCGCTCGGCATTCTTGTCGTGATTGACGGCTGCGTGCTTTTCGACGATCTGCACCACCGTGTCGCGAAAGCCCACACCGGTATCGCCGATGATCTTGATCGGGTAGTCGGCGCAGGGAAATTCGATTTTCGGCTCTTTTACTTCGGTATCGGTCATGGCGATGACGGCCTCGGGTAAACCGTGAAAACGACAACGCCCTCGCCTGTTGCAAAGGCGAGGGCGCGCGGTCGCGATATCAGTTGAACAAGCCGTAGAAGAATAGACGAACGCTATCCCATACGCGGCGGAAAATACCACCTTCCTGTACATCGTCCAGCGCGATCAGGTCGGTTGTCTGAACGATCTTGTCACCGTTCTTCACTTCGACCTTGCCGATCACGTCGCCCTTGGCGATAGGCGCGGTCAGCTGTGGGTTCATGGTCATGCTCGCAGCCAGGTTCTTCAACTGGCCCTTGGGCAGGGTCATGGTCAGGTCTTCGGCCAGGCCGGCCTTGATTTCGCGGATGTCGCCCTTCCATACCGGTGCCTTGGCCAGCTCGGTGCCCTTCTGGTAGAAGGTCTGGGTTTCATAGAAGCGGAAGCCGTAGGTCAGCAGCTTCTGGGTTTCGGCAGCGCGGGCCTGCTCGCTGTTGGTGCCGAAGACCACGGCGATCAGGCGCATGCCGTCACGTACGGCCGAGGACACCATGCAGTAGCCGGCTTCTTCGGTATGGCCGGTCTTCAGGCCGTCGACGGTCTTGTCGCGCCACAGCAGCAGGTTGCGGTTGGGCTGCTTGATGTTGTTCCAGAAGAACTCCTTCTGCGAGTAGATCGCATAGTGAGCCGGGTCTTCGTGAATGATGGCACGGGCCAGTACCGCCATGTCGTGGGCAGTGGAGTAATGCTCGGGGTTCGGCAGGCCGGTCGGGTTCATGAAGTGGCTGTTGGTCATGCCCAGCTTGCCAGCCGTGGTATTCATCATGTCGGCGAAGGCGTCTTCGCTACCGGCGATGTGCTCGGCGAGCGCCACCGAAGCGTCGTTGCCCGACTGGATGATGATGCCGTGCAGCAGGTCGCTGACCGATACCTGGGTACCGACCTTGATGAACATCCGCGAGCCGCCCGTGCGCCAGGCGTTTTCGCTGACGGTGACCGGGTCGTTCTCGCCGATCTGGCCACGACGGATTTCCAGGGTCGCGATGTACGCGGTCATCAGTTTGGTCAGGCTGGCTGGCGGCAGACGCTGGTCGCCGTTGTTTTCAACCAGCACGTTACCGCTGGAAGCTTCCATCAGCACGTAGGATTTGGCAGCCAGTTGCGGCGGCGCTGGCATCATCTGATCTGCCGCCCAAGCGGCAGGGGCGATGATCAGCGGTACAAGCAGGCACAGGCGTTTGGCAAGTGTGGTGATGTTCATCCGTCTCTCGAAATTGCTGATGGGCACATGCCCTTGCGGGCAGTCTTGTTGTGGGCGGCGGCCCGGTGTCGCACGCCCGTTGCCGGGCGCTCATTGCAGCGCCGCCCGCAGGCGGCGCGGTTCAATCCAGTGTCACCAACTTGGGCACGCCAAGATTGGCCATGCGCACGTTGTCCTGAATCTGCTGGGCTTCACCCTGGGAATTGATCGGTCCCAGGCGTACCCGATAGAACGTCTGCTGGTTGACGGCGATCTGGCTGGTGAAAGCCGGCGCGCTGACCATCGAGCTCAGCTTGGAACGCAGCAGCTCCGCAGCGTCGGGGTTGGCGAACGCTCCCACCTGGAGATACAGGCCAGACGCTTGTGCAGAACCGTTTTTTTTTGCGTCCATCTGCACCGGCAGCGTGGCGACCGCGTGTTGCTGCGGCGGCGGCGTGTATTGCTCGACCGTACCAGCCGACGGCGTGATGTTAGGCCGGGCCTGCGCCACCACCGGGCCCTGGTTGAGCACCAGTGGCGCCGGACGGCCGCGCTGCGCCCACCATTCCTGCGGGTCGATACCTTCGACACGTACCCGCGCCGTACCCGTCTCGGCGTAGCCCAGCTTTTTCGCCGCGGCATAGGACAGGTCGATGATGCGGTCGGAGTAGAACGGCCCGCGATCATTGACCCGCAGCACCACGCTGCGGCTGTTGTCCAGGTTGGTCACGCGTACATAGCTGGGCAGCGGCAGGGTCTTGTGCGCCGCGCTCATGCCATATAGATCGTAGACCTCACCGTTGGCGGTGTTCTGGCCATGGAACTTGGTGCCGTACCACGACGCCGTGCCGGTCGCCTGATACTGACGCGACTCGGCGATCGGAAAGTAGGTCTTGCCCAGTACCGTGTAGGGGTTGGCCTTGTACGGTCCGGTGTGCAGGGTGGGCACGGCGTCAGGAATCTTCGACACGTCGACGTCCCACCACGGCGCGCCGTCCTTGTGTGCCCGGTTGATGTTCAGGCCAGGCATGGCTTTGACGGTCGGGCCGGATTGCTTCACGGTACGCGACGGCGGCGGCGTCGATGAGCAACTGGCGAGCAGCAGGCCCAAGGCCGCGCAGGCCGCGATGGCGGAGGATGTATGTATCGGCATTGCCCGCATTACTTGACGCCCCGTGCTTGAACCAGCGATTCCGACAGTTGGTGCACAGCCATGGCGTACATCACACTGCGGTTATAGCGAGTGATTGCATAGAAATTCTTCAGGCCCAGCCAATATTCCGGGCCCTCGGCGCCCTGCAGGCGAAAGGCGGTCACCGGCAGGTCATCGCGTAGCGCATCATGACTCGACCAGCCCAGCGCCCGCAACTGCGCGACATTCTTGACCGGGTCGATGCCCGGGCTCAAGCCGTCGTCGACCTGCGGGCCGGAAACGCCGGCACGGCTGACCACCGGTTGACCGGCCACCCAGCCATGCTCCTTGAAATAGCTGGCAACACTGCCGATGGCGTCATCGGGGTTGGTCCAGATGTTGATGTGACCGTCGCCGTCGAAATCCACCGCGTAGGCGCGGAAGCTGCTGGGCATGAACTGCGGCAGGCCCATGGCGCCGGCGTACGAACCCTTGAGGGTCAGTGGGTCGAGCTGTTCGTCGCGGGCCAGCAGGAAGAACTCGCGCAGCTCCTTGCGGAAGAATGCCGCGCGTGGCGGGTAATCGAAGCTCAAGGTGGACAACGCGTCGATCACCCGAAAATTGCCGGTGTTGCGACCAAAGAAGGTTTCGACACCGATGATCGCGACGATGACCTGCGCCGGTACGCCGTATTCGCGTTCCGCACGGGCCAGCACCGCTTCGTGCTGGCGCCAGAAATCCACGC
This sequence comes from Pseudomonas sp. CFBP 13602, assembly GCF_014842725.1. Taxonomy (NCBI): domain Bacteria; kingdom Pseudomonadati; phylum Pseudomonadota; class Gammaproteobacteria; order Pseudomonadales; family Pseudomonadaceae; genus Pseudomonas; species Pseudomonas sp. CFBP 13602. The sequence goes on from NZ_JACYVT010000003.1 coordinate 421,503, forward strand.
CGCGGGCGATGCGCGCATCGGTGATGAACATCGGCCGATACTCGCTCCACGGCTTGACCCGTTCGGCGGGACGCGAGATCGCGTCCAGAATCGACTGCTTGCGCTCGACTTCCCTGAACACTTCGTTCAACTGCTCGCTGGCGAAGCCATAGTCGCGGGTCATTTCACCAATGAACTGGGTCACCTGGGGCGAGCCACCGTAGTCGCCGGCGCTGGCATGCTGTGCCGACCCCAACAGGCCCATCAGGCCGATCCAGGGAACGTTCCGAGCTGCCCAGCTACGCATTACTTGCATGCAATTGCTCACCTTATTCAAACCTGTGCGATCCACTTGCGATGGGTGTGGATCGACATCAAAACGCCAAACGCTGACAGCAGGGTCACCAGCGAAGTTCCGCCGTAGCTAATGAAAGGCAACGGCACCCCCACCACCGGCAGCAGGCCACTGACCATACCGATATTGACGAAAACGTAAACAAAAAAAGTCATGGTCAAGCTGCCGGCGAGCAACTTTCCGTATAGGGTCTGGGCCTGCGCGGTGATCACCAGCCCACGGCCGATCAGCAGCAGATAGATCAACAGCAGCGCGCAGATACCGACCAGGCCGAACTCCTCGCCGAGCACCGCGATGATGAAGTCGGTGTGGCTTTCGGGGAGGAAGTCCAGGTGCGACTGGGTGCCCAGCAGCCAGCCCTTGCCGAACACGCCACCCGAACCGATCGCCGCCTTGGACTGGATGATGTTCCAGCCGGTACCCAGCGGATCGCTCTCCGGGTCGAGAAAGGTCAGGATCCGCTGCTTCTGGTAGTCGTGCATGATGAAGAACCACATGCCGACCGCCACCGGTACCGCCGCCGCCAGCACGCTGGCGATCCAGCGCCAGCGCAACCCGGCCATGAACAGCACGAAGGAGCCGGAAGCCAGGATCAGCAGTGACGTGCCGAGGTCTGGCTGGCGCACGATCAGCGCAAAGGGAATGCCGATCAGGGCCAGGCTCACCACCACGTGCTTGAGGGTCGGCGGCAGGGTCCGCTTGGCCAGGTACCAGGCGATGGTCGCCGGCATGATGATCTTCATGAACTCCGAGGGCTGGAAGCGGATGACCCCGGGGATGTTGATCCAGCGCGTGGCGCCCATGGCGTTGTGGCCCATGACGTCCACTACCACCAGCAGTATCACCCCGGTCACATAGGCCAGGGGCACCCAGCGCGCCATGAAACGCGGTTCGAGCTGGGCGATGACGAACATCGACACCAGGCCCAGGCCGAAGGACGTGGCCTGCTTGATCAGCAGGTCCCAGTTCTTGCCGCTGGCCGAATAGAGGACGAACAGGCTGCCCGCCGCCAGGGTCAGCAGCAGGATCAGCAACGGGCCGTCGATGTGAATGCGCTGCAAAAATGTTGCGCGGCGACGCATCACATCCTCACTGGAGAGGATGCGGTCGAAATTACTCTTCAAGGGCGGTGATCTCCGCGCCCGTGGCGCTGGCGTATTCGGGTTTCAACTGGCCGTCGGGGCCGAGCAGCCAGGCGTCCATGATCTGGCGCACCACCGGCGCCGCCACGCCCGAGCCGGACTCGCCGTTCTCGACCATGACCGAGACCACGATGCGCGGGTTGTCCGCGGGCGCGAAGCCGACGAACAAGGCATGGTCGCGATGGCGCTCCTGGACCTTGCTGCGGTCGTACTTCTCGCCTTGGCGAATGGCGACGACCTGGGCCGTACCGGACTTGCCGGCGATTCGGTACTTGGCACCGATGGCAGCCTTGCGCGCGGTACCGCGGGCACCCTGCATGACCTGCTCCATGCCGTGGGTGACCTTGGCCCAGTCGGACGGATTGCGCAGCACGATGTCGGGCACCGGGTTCTCGTCCACCGGCGGCACGCCTTCGATGGTGCGCGCGAGCCGCGGGCGGTTCCACTTGCCCTTGTTGGCGACCAGGGCGGTGGCCTGGGCCAGTTGCAGCGGCGTGGCCTGCATGTAGCCCTGGCCAATGCCCAGAATGAGCGTTTCGCCGGGGAACCAGGCTTGCCGGCGGGTCTTGCGTTTCCATTCGCGCGAGGGCATCAGGCCCGGCGACTCTTCGAACATGTCCAGCGAGACCTTCTGGCCGATGCCGAACTGGCCCATGTAGTTGTCCAGCTTGTCGATGCCCAGCTTGTGCGCCAGGTCATAGAAATAGGTGTCGTTGGAACGCATGATGGCGGTGTCCAGGTCTACCCAGCCATCGCCTGTGCGGTTCCAGTTGCGGTATTTATGGTCGTAGTTGGGCAGTTGATAGAAGCCTGGGTCGAACACCCGCGACCCGGCGTTGATCACGCCTGAGTCCAGCCCGGCGATCGCCACCGCAGGCTTGATCGTCGAACCAGGCGGATACAGGCCGCGCAACACACGGTTGAACAGCGGTCGATCGATGGAATCGCGCAGGTCGGCATAGGCCTGGAAACCGATGCCGGTGACGAACAGGTTGGGATCGAAGCTGGGCTGGCTGACCATTGCCAGCACCTCCCCGGTGCGCGGGTCCATCGCCACGATCGCGCCGCGACGGCCGCCCAGCGCCTCTTCGGCGGCTTCCTGCAACTTGATGTCCAGGCTCAGGACGATGTCCTTGCCCGGTTTCGGATCGGTGCGCTTGAGCACCCGCAGCACACGACCGCGAGCGTTGGTCTCGACTTCCTCGTAGCCCACCGTGCCGTGCAGTTCCGGCTCGTAGAAGCGCTCGATGCCGGTCTTGCCGATATGGTGCGTGCCGCTGTAGTCCACCGGATCCAGGGTCTTGAGCTCCTTCTCGTTGATGCGCCCGACATAGCCCACCGAGTGCGCGAAATGCGCCCCCTGCGGGTAATGCCGTACCAACTGCGCGACCACCTCCACACCCGGCAGGCGAAACTGGTTCACCGCGACCCGGGCGATCTGCTCTTCGTTGAGCTCGAACAGGATCGGTACTGGTTCGAACGGCCGGCGGCCCTGCTTCATGCGACGCTCGAACAGCTGCCGGTCTTCGTCGCTGAGCTCCAGCACCTCGACGATGGTATCGAGTACCTGACGCCAGTCACCGGAGCGTTCGCGGGTCATGCTCAGGCTGAAGCTGGGGCGGTTGTCGGCCACGACCACGCCGTTGCGGTCGAAGATCAGCCCACGGGTGGGGGGTATCGGCTGCACATGCACCCGATTGTTCTCCGAAAGCGTGGAGTGATATTCGTACTGGATCACCTGCAGGAAATACAGGCGCGCGATCAGCACGCAGATGAGAACCAGGATGGCCGCTGCACCGACCACGACGCGGCTGCGCACGGTGCGCGCGTCTTTCTCGTGGTCCTTGAGGCGAATCGGCTGGGACATCGGCTGGTTTACGGCCTATTTGTGATAAGGGTGCCCGGACAGCACGGTCCAGGCGCGATACAGCTGTTCACCGATAAGTATCCGTACCAGCGGGTGAGGCAAGGTCAGCGGCGACAGCGACCAGCGCTGCTCGGCACGGGCGCAGACTTCCGGCGCCAGCCCCTCGGGGCCACCGACCATGAAGTTCACCGTGCGCGAGTCCAGGCGCCAGCGATCCAGTTCCACCGCCAACTGTTCGGTGCTCCAGGGCTTGCCGTGCACTTCCAGGGTAACGATGCGCTCCCCCGGACCGACCTTGGCCAGCATCGCTTCGCCTTCCTGGCGGATAAAGCGGGCCACGTCAGCGTTCTTGCCGCGGGTATTGAGCGGAATTTCGACCAGGTCCAGTGCCAGCTCGGCGGGCAGACGCTTGGCATACTCATGCCAGCCTTCTTCCACCCACTTGGGCATGCGCGAACCCACCGCGATCAGACGCAGACGCATGGCCCGGGCTTATTCGTTGCCAGGGGTGTGGTGCGCGGCGCTGGCGGCACGGCTCTGCTCGGCGCCCTGCCACAGGCGTTCCAGGTCGTAGAACTGGCGCGCGGCCGCGGTCATCATGTGCACCACGACGGTGTCCAGGTCCAGCAGCACCCAGTCGCTGTCGCCCGCGCCTTCTTCGCCCAGTGGCTTGACGCCCTTGGCCTTGACCAGCTCGCGCACCTTTTCGCGCATGGCGCTGATCTGGCGGTTGGAGGTACCGGTGGCGATCACCATGAAGTCGGTGATGCTGTTCTTGTCACGCACGTCGATGACCAGGATGTCCTGAGCCTTGACGTCTTCGAGGGCGAGCTGGGTCAGCTCGACGATTTCTTCAGCGGGGATTGCTTGCTTATTGCTCATAAAAAAACTCGTTCAGTTCAATTGGACGCACGGTACAGCCCGTGCGCCTCGATGTAGGCCAATACTGCGTCGGGCACCAGGAAACGTACCGACTTGCCGCTGGCCAGCAGTTGACGGATCTGGGTGGCCGACACCGCGAGCGGTGCCTGCCAGACGAAAGTAATCTGCCCGCAGGCCCCCTTGAGGGCTTGCGGGTCGCTGATGGAACGCGCCGCCACCAGGTTGCGCAGGGCATCCGGCAGCTCGGTGTCCGCATCAGGTCGCTGCAACACGACGATGTGGCAGTGTTGCAGCAGTTCTTCCCAGCGGTACCAGGAGGGCAAGCCACAAAAGGCATCCCACCCCAGCAGCAGGAGCAACTGGTCCTGCGGGTCGAGCTCGGCACGCATCGACACCAGCGTGTCGAGGGTGTACGACGGTTTGTCGCGCGCCAGTTCACGGTCATCCACGGTCAGGGGCGCCAGCCCCTCTACTGCGGCCCGCACCATGGCCAGGCGCTGCTCGGCCGATACCTGCGGCTGGTCGCGATGCGGCGGCCGGGCGCTGGGCACCAATCGCAGATCGTCCAGGCCCAGGGCCTCGACCACTTCCACGGCGCCGCGCAGATGACCGATGTGCACCGGGTCGAAGGTACCGCCCAGCACGCCGATTCGACGTGCAGTGCGCGATTGTACAGCGTAGGGACCGGGCCGGTTCGGTGCGGTCAACTCAGACCGGCTCCTGGCCGCGCAACTGGCCATCGCCGATCACCACGTATTTCTCGCAGGTCAGGCCTTCGAGGCCCACCGGGCCGCGGGCGTGGATCTTGTCGGTGGAAATGCCGATCTCGGCACCCAGGCCATATTCGAAACCATCGGCGAAACAGGTCGGCGCGTTGACCATCACGGACGCGGAGTCGACTTCGGCAACGAAGCGACGGGCATGGCCCTGCTGCTCGGTGACGATCGCATCGGTGTGATGGGAGCCATGCTGGTTGATGTGTTCGATGGCTTGGTCCAGGCCGTCGACCACTCGAATGGACAGGATGGCGGCCAGGTACTCGGTGTTCCAGTCTTCTTCGCTGGCCGGTACGGCTTCGATCAGGTCGCGGGTGCGCGGGCAACCGCGCAGCTCGACGCCTTTCTCGCGGAACTGCGCCGCCATCGGCGGCAGGAAACTCGCCGCCACCGACTGGTCGACCAGCAGCGTTTCCATGGCGCCGCAGATGCCGTAGCGATAGGTCTTGGCGTTGAAAGCGATGCGTTGCGCCTTGGCCAGGTCGGCGCCTGCGTCGACGAACACATGGCAGATGCCGTCCAGGTGCTTGATCACCGGCACCTTGGCATCACGACTGACCCGCTCGATCAGCCCTCGCCCGCCCCTTGGCACGATGATATCGACGTACTCGGGCATGCTGATCAGCGCGCCGACCGCGGCGCGGTCGGTGGTGTCCACGACCTGTACCACGGCGGCGGGCAGGCCGGCTTCGGCGAGGCCGCGCTGGATGCAGGTGGCGATGGCACGATTGGAGTGGATGGCCTCGGAGCCGCCACGCAAAATGGTGGCGTTACCCGATTTCAGGCACAGGCTGGCCGCGTCTATGGTCACATTGGGCCGCGACTCGTAGATGATGCCGACCACACCCAGCGGCACGCGCATCTTGCCGACCTGGATGCCCGAGGGCCGGTAGCTCATGTCGCGGATCGCCCCGACCGGATCCGGCAGGCTGGCCACCTGGCGCAGGCCGACGATCATGCCGTCGATGCGCGCAGGGGTCAGCGCCAGGCGCTCGAGCATGGCCGCGTCCAGGCCATTGGCGCGACCGGCTGCCAAATCCTGCTCGTTGGCGGCAACCAGTTCGGCACGGGCGCTGTCCAAGGCACTGGCCGCCGCCTGCAGGGCGCGATTCTTCTGCGCGGTGCTGGCACGGCCAATGACCCGCGAGGCTTCACGGGCAGCGCGACCCAGGCGGGTCATGTAGTCAAGAACGGACTCGGTCATGGTCTCTGTGGTCTTGGCAAAGAGGAAAGCGGCTGATTATAGCTGTCACGTACGCCCACTAACAGCGGTGACGGGCGGATGGTCGAAAACACCTCTTTAAACATATGTCCGCGGGCCTCACCGATGTGCAATTGCTATCATCCACCGCGACACCGAATGGACCCCGTTATGTTCAACCCGTTGCCCGATGCCTTTTTCGACACCGACGCGCAATCCCTCGCCCGTGCATTGCTGGGCAAGGTGATCCGCCACCGTCAGGGTCCGTACTGGTTGTCGGCGCGCATCATTGAAACCGAGGCGTATTACGTCACGGATCGCGGCAGCCATGCATCGCTGGGTTATACCCACAAACGCCGCGCGCTGTTCCTCGAAGGCGGGCACATCTATATGTACTACGCCCGTGGCGGCGACTCGCTGAACTTCAGCGCGCAAGGTCCGGGCAACGCGGTGCTGATCAAGTCCGCCTACCCCTGGCTCGACGCGCACACCGGCGACGATGCCTTCGCCCGGATGCAGCTCAACAACCCCGACGCCAGCGGCCTGCCGCGCCCGGCCCAGCGCCTGTGCGCCGGGCAGACCCTGCTGTGCAAGGCCCTGGGGCTGAAGGTACCGGTGTGGGACGCCCAGCGCTTCGACACTGAACAGCTATTCGTCGACGACGTCGGCGCCGATGTCCCGCACATCCTGCAGACCACCCGCCTGGGTATTCCCCTGGGTCGCGACGAACACCTGCCGTACCGCTTCGTGGATGCCGGCTACGCCCGTTTCTGCACACGCAACCCCCTGCGTCGCGGCCAGCAAGAAGGCCGCGACTACTTTTCGATCTTTCAAGGAACCTGACTCATGGGCGAATGGCTGGACAGTCTGACAGGCTGGCTGACGCTGCATCCACAGTGGCTGGGGGTGGCAATCTTCGCCATCGCCTGCATCGAATGCCTGGCGATCGCCGGCATCGTCGTACCCGGCACCGTGGTGTTGTTCGCTGTGGCCGTACTGGCCGGCAACGGTGCGTTGTCGCTCAGTGAGACACTGATGCTGGGCTATGCCGGCGGCCTTCTCGGCGACGCCATCTCGTACGCTCTGGGTCGACGGTTTCAACAGAGCATCCGTGGCCTGCCGCTGCTGCGCACGCACCCGCAATGGCTGGAAACCGCAGAAGGCTACTTCCATCGCTATGGCGTGGCAAGCCTTCTGATCGGGCGCTTCATCGGCCCGCTGCGGCCGATGCTGCCCATGGTCGCCGGCATGCTGGAAATGCCGTTGCCGCGCTTCATCCTGGTCAGCCTGGTGGCGGCCGCCGGTTGGTCGGTGGCCTATCTGCTGCCGGGCTGGGCGACGGGCGCCGCTTTCCGCCTGCCGCTGCCCGAGGACTTCTGGCCACAGGCCGGTATCGTTGCAGCCTGCATCGCCCTGCTGATGGGCCTGAGCCTGCATGCCACCTGGCGCGATCGCAGACGCGGCACGCTGCTCATCGCCCTCGCCTCGCTGATCATGCTGATTGCCCTGTTCTTCGGCTTCCCGCACCTGAGCGCGCTGGACAACGGCCTCAAGGCGCTGGTCCAGGAGCATCGCAGTGAGGCGGCGGAAACCTTTGTGGTGCTGGTCACGCGCATCGGTGATTTCCGCACCCAGTTCATGGTGGCCGGACTGCTCACCGCGCTGCTGCTGATCACCCGGCAATGGCGTCAGGCGCTGTTCGCCTGCGCGACCATGCTGATCACGGCGCTGCTCAACGGCTCGTTGAAACACCTGGTCGCCCGGCAGCGGCCAGACGTGCTGCTCGAACCGCTGACCACGTTCAGCATGCCCAGCGGGCATAGCTCGGCGGCCTTTGCCTTCTTTCTGAGCCTGGCCATACTCGCCGGGCGTCGGCAGACACCGCGCATGCGCCTGGTGTGGGTCATCCTGGCAAGCATTCCGGCGCTGTCGATTGCGTTGTCGCGGGTGTACCTGGGCGCGCATTGGCCGACCGACATCATTGCCGGCAGCATGCTGGCCTGCTTCGTCTGCGCTTCGTGCCTGGCGGCCGTGGAATATCGCCAGCCGCTGCCGGCGATGCCGTTGCGTGTCTGGTGGCTGGTGGTACCGGCGTGCGCGTTGCTGCTGGGCTTTTTTGCGGTGCACGGGCTGCCGTCGGCACTCGAAGGGTATCGCTACATGTAACCAGGCGCACCCGACGCCCTGGGCCTGTCCGTCTCAGACCAGGGCGTCGCCCTGCAGGCTGTCGAGCAGGGCCTGGATCGCCACCAGGCGCAGGCCTGGGTCGCTTTCGGCGAGCAGCTGTTCTTTCTCCTGCTCGGTGAACGGCAGCAGATAGGCCAACTGGTTGCCCAGCGATTGCTGGCCCTGAGCGCCGGCGGTCATGCCCAGCGCCGCCACCATCGGGTGCTCGGCCAAGGCCAGCAACAGTGCCTGCAGGTCGGCATGGGTATCGGCCAGCGGTCGGTCCGCCTGCTCTTCCAGCCAGTGCACGTCTGCCGTCAGCAATTGATCGCGTTGCACATGGGTGGCCTCGACACGGAAACGCCGAGCGCCCTGCACGCGGATACCCAACAGACCGTTGTCTTGCTGCTGGAAATCGGTGATCAGCGCTTCGCAGCCGACTGCGGCGTGTTCGCTGGGTGCCTGGCCCACTTCGCGCCCGGCCATGATGCCGACCACGCCAAAGCCGGCGCCCTGCTTCATGCAGCGCCCGATCATGTCCAGGTAGCGCGCTTCGAATAGCTGCAGATCCAGCACGCAACCGGGGAACAGCACGGTATTGAGGGGAAAGAGTGGCAATGTCATGGCTTGTGTCCTCACGCGAATACGCTGATGGCCAGGGGCAGAAAAACGGCGGTACCGACACCCATCAGACTCATGGCCAACGCCGCGAAGGCGCCGGTTTCTTCACTTTCCTGCAACGCCAGCGATGTGCCCACGGCATGCGCGTTGAGGCCCAATGCCATGCCCCGCGCCGCCGGGTGGTCGATGCCCAGCAAAGACAGCAGGCCGGGGCCGAAGATTCCGCCGATGACGCCGGTGATCAGCACGAACACGGCCGCCAGCGCCGCGACGCCGCCGATCTGCTCCGCCACCAGCATGGCGATCGGCGAGGTGACCGATTTGGGCGCCATGGTCATCAGAATCATGTGGTCGGCCCCCAAACCCCAACCCAGCAGCAGGCACAGCACGGTCGCGAACAGGCCGCCCAGGCCCAGGGTAATCAGGGTCGGCCAAAGCAGTTGGCGAATGCGCCGCAGGTTGAGAAACAGCGGCACCGCCAGGGCCACGGTCGCCGGGCCGAGCAGGATGCCGAGAATCTCGGTGCTCTTGCGGTATTCGGCGTAGCTGATCCCGCAGCCTACCAGCACCGCAACCAGCAGCAACATGGACAGCAGCACCGGTTGCAGAAAGATCCAGCGGGTTTTTTCGTAGCCGGCCAGCACCAACTGGTAGGCGCCCAGGGTGATGCCGATGCCGAACAGCGGATGGTGGATGACCGCCTGCAGGGTGCCTTGCCAGTCCAGCATCATGGTTGCACCGGGTGATCATGCCGACGCCTGCGAATCAATCGCTGCATCAACCAGCCGACGAACACGGTAGAGACCGTGACGGAAATCACCAGCGAGCCGACGATGGCCCAGAAGTCATCGGCGATCTGCTGGGCATAGACCATCACGCCCACCGCAGGTGGCACCAGCAGCAGCGGCAGGTAGCGCAGCAGGCTGTTGGCCGCCAGGCCCAGGGGCTCGCCGACCTCGCCACGTACCATGAGGTAGATGAGCAGCAGCACCAGGCCGATGATCGGACCGGGCAACACGGGCAGCAACAGATGATTGAGGGCAGTGCCCAGCAGCTGGAACAGGACCAGCCAGGTCAAACCGCGTAGCAACATTGCAGGTCTCCTTCGCAAGCCAGGCATTATAAGCCCCCAAGGCATGCCCCAGGGTGATGCAAGATGGCGCACCCCCATGATCGGACCCGGTAACGGTACACCCATCCGACAGTCATCCGGCTCTGGCCTTAAAAGCGCCCTGCATCTGTTGTGCACCCTTGCATCTGCGGCATACTCGGCGCCTCAATCGCCCGGACCCCGTCATGCGCCCTCTCGCCCCCCTCGCCCTTTCGTTGTTGATCGCCGCTTGCGGAGATGGCGAGCCACTGTCGCCGCCCGACGCGCGACTGCCCGATGGAGGTCGCTACCGCGGAGAGGTGGTCAATGGGCTGTTGCAGGGTCAGGGCCGTGTCGACTATCCCAATGGCAGCGGCTACGCCGGGCAGTTCAAGGACGGCCAGTGGCAGGGTCAGGGCCAGTGGCATGGGCGCAACGGCGAGGTCTACACCGGCGGTTTCGATCATGGCCTGTTCCATGGCCAAGGCACCCTGATCGCTCGCGGCACCACCTACACCGGCGGCTTCGTCAAGGGTCGGCGCCAGGGCGAAGGGACCTTCAAGGAAGCCGGCGTGGCGTACCGCGGCGGGTTCAAGGAAGACCAGTATTCGGGCGCCGGGCACATCGAACTCGACGACGGCAGCCAGTACCAGGGCTGGTTCGCCCACGGCAAGCCCAATGGCGAAGGCACCCGCAGCGATGCCGCAGGCAACCAGTTCAGCGGCACCTTCGTCAATGGCCTGCTCGAAGGGCACGGCACGTTCAGCAATGCCGACGGCGATCAGTACATCGGCAACTTCCACCTCAACCAGCTGCATGGTCGCGGCCGCTACGAAAACGCCGCAGGCGATGTGTGGATCGGCACGTTCAAGGAAGGCGTACTCAGCGGCAAGGGCGAGATGTTCGCCAGCGACGGCAGCCACTACAAGGGCGAGTTCGCCGATTGGCGCTTCAGTGGCAAGGGCTGGCTGGCGCTGGCCGACGGCAGCATCTACAGCGGCACCTTCGAGAACGACACCTACCAGGGCCAGGGCAGCCTGACCCTGAAGGACGGCAGCAGCCAGGTCGGCTATTGGCTCAATGGCCAGCGTATCCGTGATGCGCAAGGTCATCTGTTGCCCGATCCGCTGGAACTGGGGCTGCTCAATCAGGGGCAACTGCTGGAACAAGCGCTCGCGGCAATCCCGCAGTCCACTGCAGCGATCGAGCTTTACAGCCTGGCGCTGGCCGGCGACGGCAAGCAAAGCGTGTTCATGCGCGAAGCCGACTACGTCACCGGCATGCTGGCCAGTCGTTTTGGCGCGGTCGGACAGATCACCCTGGCCAACCACCGCGATCATCTGGCCGATCGGCTGATGGCCAGCCGCGAGACCCTCAGCCGCAGCGTGCAGACGCTGGCCGCGCGCAGCGGCCCGGAAGACCTGGTGTTCATCTACCTGACCAGTCACGGCACCAGCGAACATGAACTGGTGCTCGATCAGCCACGCCTGCAGTTGGGCGACCTGCCGGCCGATGAACTCGCCGCAGTGCTGGCGCCGCTCAAGGGCCGCGACAAGGTGGTGGTCATCTCGGCTTGCTATTCGGGCGGATTCATCCCCGCGCTCAGGGACGAGAAAACCCTGGTCATGACCGCTTCGCGGGCCGACCGGGTGTCTTTCGGCTGCTCCGAAGAAGCCGACTTCACCTATTTCGGCGACGCCTTGTTCGCCCAGGCCTTCAACCAGACGGACGACCTGCAGCAGGCTTTCGAACTTGCCAGCCGGCACGTTGCCGAACGGGAGATCGCCGATAATTACGAAGCCTCGCAGCCGCAGATCTGGGCGCCCAAAGGGGTCCTCGCGCATTGGCAGCGATTGCGCCAACAACAGGCCAAGCGGGCGCTGCTCGACGCCGCCGCGCCTGACAACAAGCAATAGGGCATCTGCTTCACGCTGCCTGTATCAAGGGAGACATTGCATGTACTTGACGCCGCAGCACATCCTTCTGGCCGGCGCCACCGGCCTGACCGGCGAGCATTTGCTCGACCGCCTGCTCGCCGAGCCGACCGTGCAACGGGTCCTGGCTCCCACCCGGCGCCCTCTGGCCGAGCACGCGCACCTGGACAACCCGGTGGGGCCACTGCTGGCCTTGCTGGCGGATCTGCAGGGCCCGGTGGACATCGCCTTCTCGTGCCTGGGCACGACCATCAAGCAGGCCGGTTCGCAAGAAGCGTTTCGCGAAGTCGACCACCAGCTCATCGTCGCCTATGCCCAGCGCGCCCGCGAACTGGGCGCACGCCACTTCCTGCTGATCAGCGCCATCGATGCCGACCCGCAATCCTCGGTGTTCTACAACCGCGTCAAGGGTGAGACCGAGCAGGCGCTGCGTGCCCAGGGCTGGCCGCAACTGACCATCGCCCGGCCGTCGGTGCTGATCGGCGACCGCGTCGAAGCACGCCTGGCCGAGCGTATTGCCGGACCTCTGTCGAAGCTGATTCCGGGCAAGTACCACGGCATCGAAGCGCTGCAACTGGCGCGCGCCCTGTGGCGCCTGGCGCTCGAAGAGCAGGACGGCGTGCGCGTGGTGGAATCGGACGAGCTGCGGCGCCTGGGCAAATAGCCCGCAGCCGGCGCGTCAGTCGTCGCTGCCGTGGTGGTGCTCACCCCAGCGCGGCAGCATGTCCTGAGGAATATCCAGCAGGTTGAGCACCCGCGCGACGACGAAGTCGATCAGGTCGTCGATGGTCTGCGGCTGGTGATAGAAGCCCGGCGCTGCCGGCAGGATCACCGCGCCCATCTGCGACAGCTTGAGCATGTTCTCCAGATGAATGGTCGAGAACGGTGCCTCCCGCGGCACCAGGATCAACTGCCGACGTTCCTTGAGCGTTACATCGGCAGCGCGCTCGATGAGGTTGTTGCAGGCGCCGCTGGCGATGGCCGACAGGGTGCCGGTCGAGCACGGCACCACCACCATGGCGCTGGGCGCGCCGGAGCCTGATGCCACCGGCGACATCCAGTCTTCTTTGCCATACACGCGGATCTGTCCGGCGGACGCCCCGGTGTACTCGTTGAGAAAGGCCTGCATGGCCTGGGGCTTGGCCGGCAAGCTGACGTCGGTTTCTGTGGCCAGCACCAGTTGCGCGGCCTTGGAGATGAGGAAATGCACCTCGCGGTCTTCGCGTACCAGGCAGTCGAGCAGGCGCAAGCCGTACTGCGCGCCCGACGCGCCGGTCATGGCCAGGGTGATCCGCTGCGGGCCGCTCACTTGAGGGCCTCCGCCAGTTTCAGATGCAGGCCGCCGAAACCGCCGTTGCTCATGATCACTACGTGGGTACCTGGCCGTGCCTGGCTCTTGACCCGCTCGATGATGGCTTCCAGCGAATCGGCGACGATGGCCGGAACCGGGCACTGGGCAGCCGTGGCGGCCAGATCCCAGCCGAGGTTGGGCGGCGCATACCAGATGACCTGATCGGCATCGCGGACACTCTCGGGCAGACCGTCGCGGTGCGCGCCCAGCTTCATGGAGTTGGAGCGCGGCTCGATCACGGCGATCAACGCTGCATCGCCAATGCGCTTGCGCAAGCCGTCCAGGGTAGTGGCGATAGCCGTGGGGTGGTGGGCGAAGTCGTCATAGAGGGTAACGCCCTGCACTTCGGCCACCCACTCCATGCGCCGCTTGACGCTCTTGAACGCGCACAACGCCTCGATACCCAACGGCGCGACCACGCCCACGTGGCGGGCAGCAGCCAGCGTCGCCAAGGCGTTGGCCACGTTATGCTGGCCGGTCATTGGCCACTCCACGGTGCCTTGCACGACACCTTCGAAGGACACCTCGAAGCGTGACCCATCCGCACTGAGCAGGTTTGCCTGCCACTGGCCGTTCTCCCCCGTGGTCTGTACCGGTGTCCAGCAACCCATGTCGATCACTCGGCCCAGTGCCGGCTCGGTGGTGGGGTGGATCACCAGGCCCTCGCTGGGCACGGTTCGAATCAGGTGGTGGAACTGGCGCTCGATGGCGGCCAGGTCGGGGAAGATGTCGGCGTGATCGAATTCCAGATTGTTGAGAATCGCCGTGCGCGGACGGTAGTGGACGAACTTGGAACGCTTGTCGAAGAACGCACTGTCGTACTCGTCTGCCTCGACCACGAAGAACGGCGTCTGCCCCAGGCGCGCCGAAACCGCGAAATTCTGCGGCACACCGCCGATCAGGAAACCGGGCGCCATGCCCGCATGCTCCAGCACCCAGGCCAGCATGCTGCTGGTGGTGGTCTTGCCGTGGGTACCGGCCACGGCCAGCACCCAGCGCCCCTGCAGCACATGATCGGCGAGCCATTGCGGGCCGGACACGTAGGGCAAGCCCTTGTTCAGGACATGCTCGACCGCCGGATTGCCGCGCGACAGGGCATTGCCGATCACCACCAGGTCGGGCGCAGGTTCCAGTTGGGCGGCGTCATAGCCCTGGGTCAGCTCGATGCCCTGAGCCTGCAGCTGGGTGCTCATGGGCGGATAGACATTGGCGTCCGAACCGGTGACACGGTGCCCCAGTTCCTTGGCGAGCACCGCCAGAGAGCCCATGAAGGTGCCGCAGATACCGAGAATGTGAATGTGCATGATTGGCCTCGTAAAACGTCGAGGCAGGGTAGCGTAGGGTAGGAAAAATCGCATCCTTTGATTGGTGATCCTTGCTCTTCGGCCTGCTGTTTACAGGTGTTTCAAGGCGCCGTGCTCGCCTTTGTTCTACGCTTACCGGGCGCCACGGCGCGTCCTCCACAGAACCACAACAGCAGGAGACACCCCATGCGTTACGCACACCCGGGCACCGAAGGCGCCAAGGTCGAATTCAAGGCCAAATACGGCAACTATATCGGCGGTGAGTTCGTCGCGCCGGTGGACGGCAATTACTTCACCACCACCTCGCCAGTCAACGGCCAGCCCATTGCCGAATTTCCCCGTTCCAACGCCAAGGATATCGACAAGGCGCTGGACGCCGCCCACGCTGCCGCCGACGCCTGGGGCGCGACCTCGGTGCAGGCCCGCTCGCTGGTCCTGCTGAAGATCGCCGACCGTATCGAACAAAACCTGGAAACCCTGGCCATCACCGAAACGTGGGACAACGGCAAGGCCATCCGTGAAACCCTGAACGCCGACATCCCGCTGGCGGCCGATCATTTCCGCTACTTCGCCGGCTGTCTGCGTGCCCAGGAAGGCAGCGCTGCCGAGATCGACGGCAACACCGTGGCCTACCATATCCACGAACCGCTGGGCGTGGTCGGGCAGATCATCCCGTGGAACTTCCCGATCCTGATGGCGGCCTGGAAGCTCGCCCCGGCCCTGGCCGCCGGCAACTGCGTGGTGCTCAAGCCGGCCGAGCAGACCCCCTTGGGCATCACCGTGCTGATGGAGCTGATTGGTGACCTGCTGCCGCCGGGCGTACTCAACGTGGTCCAGGGATTCGGCAAGGAGGCGGGCGAGGCCCTGGCCACCAGCAAGCGCATCGCCAAGATCGCCTTCACCGGTTCGACGCCAGTGGGCTCGCACATCATGAAGTGCGCCGCCGAGAACATCATTCCCTCGACCGTGGAACTGGGCGGCAAATCGCCGAACATCTTTTTCGAAGACATCATGCAGGCCGAGCAGACCTTCATCGAAAAGGCCGCCGAAGGGTTGGTGCTGGCCTTTTTCAACCAGGGCGAAGTGTGCACCTGCCCTTCCCGCGCGCTGGTGCAGGAATCCATCTACCCGGCCTTCATGAAAGAAGTCATGAAGAAAGTCGAGCAGATCAAGCGCGGCGATCCGCTGGACACCGACACCATGGTCGGCGCCCAGGCGTCGGAGCAACAGTTCGACAAGATTCTGTCCTACCTGGAAATCGCCAAGAGCGAAGGCGCCGAGCTGCTGACCGGTGGTCAGGTGCAGAAACTCGAAGGTGCCCTGTCGACCGGCTATTACATCCAGCCGACCCTGCTCAAGGGCACCAACAAGATGCGTGTCTTCCAGGAAGAAATCTTCGGCCCGGTGGTCAGCATCACCACCTTCAAGGACGAAGCCGAAGCGCTGGCCATCGCCAATGACACCGAGTTCGGCCTGGGCGCCGGCGTCTGGACCCGCGACATCAACCGTGCCTGGCGCATGGGCCGTGGGATCAAGGCCGGGCGTGTCTGGACCAACTGCTACCACCTGTACCCGGCGCACGCCGCGTTCGGTGGCTACAAGAAATCCGGTGTGGGCCGCGAGACGCACAAGATGATGCTCGACCACTACCAGCAGACCAAGAACCTGCTGGTCAGCTACGACATCAACCCACTGGGCTTTTTCTGACCCAAACGGCGGCGCAGGGACGCTCCGGCGTCCGTCGCCTGCCGCTGCGAACACGGGATGTTGCGCACACCCGGAGCGCGACCGTTCGTCGGTTTGCCCGGCGTGACGAGCCTGCCCAACAAACCTGCCTCACCCATCGGTATACTGCGCGGATTCTTCACGACCGGATCCGCACAGGTACCTCCCATGGAATTCAGCTTCATCGACCTCATCCTGCACCTGGATGTGTACCTCAACATGCTGGTAACCCAGTACGGCACCTGGGTCTACGCGATCCTGTTCCTGGTGATCTTCTGCGAAACCGGCCTGGTGGTAATGCCCTTCCTGCCCGGTGACTCGCTGCTGTTCATCGCCGGCGCGGTGGCGGCAGGCGGCGGCATGGACCCGTTCCTGCTCGCTGGCCTGTTGATGACCGCCGCCATCCTTGGCGACAGCACCAACTACATCGTCGGGCGTACCGTGGGCGGCAAGCTGTTCAGCAACCCGGACTCGAAGATCTTCCGCCGCGATTACCTGGACCAGACTCACGCCTTCTATGCCCGCCACGGCGGCAAGACGGTAACCCTGGCGCGGTTCCTGCCGATCCTGCGCACCTTCGCCCCGTTCGTGGCTGGCGTTGGCAAGATGCACTACCCGCGTTTTCTGGGCTTCAGTGTGCTGGGCACGGTGTTGTGGGTCGGTGGTCTGGTGACCCTGGGTTACTTCTTCGGCAACATGCCGTTCATCAAGCAGAACCTGACCCTGCTGATCGTCGCGATCATTCTGATTTCGCTGCTGCCGATGATCGTCGGCTTGCTGCGCAGCCGCACGGCCCGCACCGCACCGACGCGCTGAGCCCATGTGGTCGTACAAGGCCTGGCGGCGACAGCGAACCCTGAACCGCCACCGTATCGATGAATCGCTGTGGCGGGCGGTGCGTGCCGAGCTGCCGATCCTCGACGGCCTCGATGCGCAGCAGGACCTCCGTTTGCGCGAGGCCTGCGTGCTGTTCCTGCAGGCCAAGACCTTGACCTGCCTGCCCGGCGTCGAACTCGACGACCGGGCGCGCCTGCACCTGGCGGCACAGGCGCAACTGCCGTTGCTGCAGCTGGGCGATCTGGACTGGTACCACGGTTTCCACGAGATCGTCCTGTACGCCGACGATTTCGTCAGCCCCCAGCGCTACCGCGACCCCAGCGGCGTGGAGCATCAATGGGACGGCGAGCACAGTGGCGAGGCCTGGCAGCAGGGGCCGGTGATTCTCGCCTGGTCGGGTGTGGCAGCCAGCGGCGGCTGGGACGGCTACAGCCTGGTCATCCACGAACTGGCGCACAAGCTCGACATGCTCAATGGCGACGCCAATGGGCTGCCGCCACTGCATGGCGACATGCGCGTGAGCGACTGGGCCCGCACCATGCAGGACGCCTACGACGACCTCGATCGCCAGCTCGATGCCAATCCTGATGCGCAAACCGCCATCGACCCCTATGCCGCGGAAAACCCGGCGGAATTCTTCGCCGTCACCAGCGAGTATTTCTTCACCGCGCCGGATTTGCTGCACCAGGCCTACCCACAGGTCTACGAGCAGTTGCGCCTGTTCTACCGCCAGGATCCGCTCGAACGGCTCTCGGCCCTCCCCCGACCTGCGTAACGCCGTGACGCGGCTGGCGCCGCTGCTACAGGGACCGGGTTCATCCACGCCGCGTCGGCCGTCGACATCCAATCCCATTCCCCAACGCCGTGCTTGATGGCAAAACCATTCCCTGTAGCAGCGGCGCAAGCCGCGTCGGCGGTCACCGCCTGATGTCACGCGGCCCACGGCGCATATGGCATGCGCCCCTGCAATGTGCCTATAATCGCGCCCACATTTTCGGCCTGCATGGCCTTCAGACTGGCCCAAACCACGGGGGCAACGCCCAATGAGCTACAGCAAGATTCCGGCTGGCAAAGACCTGCCGAACGACATCTACGTCGCCATCGAGATTCCGGCCAACCACGCGCCGATCAAATACGAAATCGACAAGGACAGCGACACGCTGTTCGTCGACCGTTTCATGGCCACGCCGATGTTCTACCCGGCCAACTACGGCTTCATCCCCAACACCCTGGCCGACGACGGCGACCCCCTCGACGTGCTGGTCGTCACGCCTTACCCGGTCACGCCCGGTGCGGTCATCCGCGCCCGTCCGGTCGGCATCCTGCACATGACCGACGACGGCGGCGGCGATGCCAAAGTCATCGCCGTACCGCACGACAAGCTGTCGCAGCTGTATGTCGACGTCAAGGAATACACCGATCTGCCGCCGCTGCTGCTGGAACAGATCAAGCACTTCTTCGAGAACTACAAGGATCTCGAAAAAGGCAAATGGGTGAAGATCGAAGGCTGGGGCAACGCAGACGCCGCCCGCGCCGAAATCACCAAGTCGGTCGCCGCGTTCAAGGGCTGAGCCGTCGCTGTACGAAAAACCCCGGCCATGGCCGGGGTTTTTCATGGGCGCTGCAAAGGTATCGGGCGAAAAGAGATTTGCACAGGCGAGCGGCCCTGCGTATTCTTTGGCCCTCACCAGCCCAGGCTGGTCATCAGTTGCAGGCGGTTGCGGCTTACCAAAAGTAAGGCAAGATCGTCGACGAGAAGCCGGCCATAAGCCGGCTTTTTAATGCCCCGAGAAAAGTCCGCAGCGCCTGTTTCGCGGCCACGGACCGCTCCTACCGAACAGCAGCGGAAACACGCTCCCTGTGAAAGCGGTCATCGGCCACGAAGACTCCACCGCGGCCGCCCCGACCCTGCCCTCATCACCCCTCGCAGAACCGAATCCGGTTACCGAAGGGGTCATACACCTCCAACAGCCGCCCCCAGCCCTGCTCGACGATCTGCGGACGGCCGTAGCCATAACGCTTGGCCAGCAGCTCATCACGCAACGCTTCGACACCGTGCATCGGCACGAACACGGTCGAGCCCGGTGAGCAATCGCCGTGGTGTTCGGAAAGATGCAGCTGCAGATTCCCCCGCTCGACACCCAGGTACAGCGGCAAGTCGGCCTCGAAGCGATGCTCGAACTCGACCGTGAAACCCAGGAAGTCCAGATAGAACTCGCGGGCCTTGGCTTCATCGAAGATCCGCAGGATGGGGATGGCCTTGTCGAAACCGATCACCGCTGAGGCAGTCGGCGCCAGGGTGGCCGAAGCGGTGTTCCAGTCCTTGTGCCCCAACTGCCGGGCAACCATTTCCAGGGCGGTGGAATGCGATACGTCGTGACCCTGCGCCTGCAGTGCGACGCGCAGCGTCTTGGCCATCTGCTTGGCGTGCTCGATTGAAAACATGACAACTCCCGAGTCGATGCATGCTGGTGCTCGCGTTGCCAGGCCTCGACCATCAAGAGAGGTGTGAAGGCGTGAGGGTGCAACAATGCTTTCACCTTTCCTTGCGGAGCGAGCGGCGGGCAGCATGGGCCGCCGTCGATGTTAGCGCAAAGCGTCGAAGGGGTCACCACGAGACACTCTCGCCGCTGGAAAATCCCGTTTTTCAGACACGATTAAAAAGCCGGCATGGCCATCGAAAATATCGTGACTGAGGCATGTGCAACCGACGCTGAAAAACCCGTGTGCAGGAATTTTCAGGCCCGCCGACTGGCATTCATGGGGATATCGTTGTGAGTGATTGGCGAGGGTTGCGATGACAGACTCATGCGTGCGAACGGTGCGTGCCCGAGTGTAAGAATCCTTTCAAACCAAGCCTGTTCCGCCTCGATTGACCATGCCCTGGCGCGCTGCTAACTCTTAGGACAGCGACACCGACCGTCAGTTTTCCTTCGAGGCGCTATCCATGAATACAGCCACGACCGCCCTACCCCCGGCCTTGCCGCCAGAGGCTTCGAGCACCCGCTCGATCGCCGCTGCGCTGTCGCACCAGAGCATTCACAACCTGGAGCGCTATTACGATCACTGGGCTCGCCACTATGACGCCGACGTCGAGGCCGAGGCCTATTGCGGGCCGACGATGGTCGTCGACCTGCTCGATGCCGTGGCTCTGCGAGGCAACATCGGTCACGACAGTCGCGTGCTCGATGCCTGCTGCGGCACCGGCCTGGTCGGACGCACCTTGCAGGAGCGCGGCTATCGGCAGATCAGCGGCTGCGACCTGTCCCGGCCCATGCTCGACCAGGCTCAGGCTTCCCGGGCCTACCAGCATCTGCACAGCCAGATAGACCTGACCCAGCCGTTGCCACCGGCCCTGCTTCGGCAATTCGACGCGGTGGTCTGCTGCGGCGCCTTCATTCCCGGGCACCTGCCTGCCTCCGCGCTGCGTGGCCTGGTCGCCATGACCCGGCCTGGCGGCGTGGTGGTGCTGAGTGTTCGCGAGACTTACTTCGACACCGCCGGCTTCGAGCCGTTGTTGCAGAGCCTGGGGCGCGAGCAGGGACTCGTCGTGCTCGAAGCCCGGATGTCGGCCCGCTACCTGCAAAATGCGCGAGCCCACTACCTGGCCTTGTACGTCGCATGAACGGGGTCTACGACATGCCGGTTCTTCCTGTCATCTCCCTGGCGCAACTGGCGGCAGGTGAGCCTGGGGCAATTGCGCAACTGAGCGCAGCGTGCGCCGACGACGGCTTCTTCTATCTGGTGGATCACGGGCTTCCGGCCGCGCTGATCGAGCGCTACCTGAGTGCCGCCGAGGCGTTCTTCGCGCTGCCGGAATCGCTCAAGCAGCGCTTCGGCCATGATCACCAGCCCGGCTACCCGCACACCGCGCGGGGTTACGTCGGGGCCTATGGCGAAACGCTGCATCCCGATGCAGGCCCGGACAACAAGCAGCACCTGGACTGGGGCATCGACCGGCCCGGTGGCGCGCCGTTCAGCGGGCCGAGCCTGCTGCCCGACGACGACCTCGCGCCTGGTCTGAACGCTTGCGCCTACGCCCTGCAGGACAACGTCATGGAACAGGTGTTTCCCCAGCTGCGCCGAGCCATCACCAGCGCCTTGCAGCTGCCAGCGCAGGCGTTCGATGCGCACTTCCGTCAGCCAACCCTGATCCAGCGCGCTTCATATTATCCAGCCGGGGCGGGAACGGCCGGCAAACATACCGACAACGGCTTTCTCACCCTGCTGATCCAGCAACCCCTGCCGCAGCCTTCACTGCGCATCTACAGCCGTGGCCAGTGGCTCGACGTGCCGTGCCTGGAGGGCGCGGTACTGGTCAATCTGGGCGACATGCTGCAGCGCTGGACCAACGAGCGCCTGGTCAGCACCGCGCATCAGGTCCTGCATCGTCAGCCGAGCCCACGGGTGTCACTGGCGTTTTTCATCTACCCGGATATCGACGCGATCATCGCACCCATCGGCGGCGGGCCAAGCTTCTCCACGGCCGAGGTGATGCTGGAGAACTTCGATTCGATCTGGGTACGCAAGCAGGGCGCTGGAAGGGCCCGCCAACTGGTTTGAACACACAAGGATTGGTTCGATGACCCCCTCTATCGGTTTTATCGGCGCAGGCAACATGGGCCGCCCATTCGTTCGCGCATTGCTCGACAACGGCTTCACAGTGACCGTCCACGACCATGACCCCGGTTGCGAGCGCTGGGTACGCAGCCAAGGTGCGCACTGGGCAGCGACCCCCGCCGCTGCGGCCGAAGGCGCCGCCCTGCTGATCACCTGCCTGCCGCTGCCCAGGCACGTACGCGAAACGATGCTCGGTCACAGCGGCGCCCTGGCTGCTCTGGGCAGTGGCGCGGTATGGATCGACACCTCGACCACCGACTACCACAACACGCTGGATATCGCCCGACTGGCCGGGCAGCGCGGGGTCATGAGCCTGGAAGCACCGGTCAGCAACCTCTCGCACATGGGCGTGGACTTCAACAACGTCTGCTTCTATGTCGGCGGCGAGCAAGCGGCGTGCGACATCGCGCGCCCGGTGCTGGACGCGATGGGCCAACACACGCTTCACGTCGGCGCCATTGGTCACGGCCAGTCGGTCAAGCTACTGACCAACCTGTGTTCTACGGCGCCACGCTGGCGTGGGGCGAGCTGTTGCTGGTGGCACAGAACCAGGGCCTGGACCTGCGCTGGCTGTGGAACGTGGCGAAGGACTCGCGAGCCGATTGCTTCGTCGTCGACCAGGTCACACCGATGCTCCTCGACGGCAGCTATGACCACTCCTGCACCCTGGAGATCACCGTCAAGGACATGGCCCTGACCGTGGCCCTGGCCGACGAACTCGATGTCGAGCTGCGGCTGGGTCGCTGGATCGAGACGCGCTATCGCCAGGCCGGCAAACGTTATCCGGCCCATGCCAACCACCTCAAGGTGGTGGCGCTGATGGAAACGGAAAACCAGCGCCGCCTGCTGATCGACGGTTTCACCGCGCCCTCCCCCTATGGCGCCGACCGCACCTATCGCCATCCCGGCACCTTTGTCATCGACGCGCGCGGGCGGCGCAAGCCCAGCTTGCCGGAACGCTTTCGCTACCCGCTCAGCCATCCCGCCTGCGGTCGCTACGCCCAGTGCCTGCTGGAGGTCATGGCCTGGATCAACCACAACCTCCGGCAGGAGGCATTGCAACTGGGGCGCGCCATGGGCCTGGAGCCGTCGCTGCTCGAGCAGGTGGTCAGCCGCAGTTGCGGCGCCAGCTGGGTGGATGATCACCGCGACCACTACAGGCCGAACCTTGCGCTGCTGCGTGACCTCCCCGAACTGATGGGCTCGCTGCACCTGCCCATGCTGCATCAGCTGAACCTCGCCACCGTCGTCGACCCCGTGAGGCATGCATCATGAAGATCACCCGCCTGCGTATCTACCAGGTCGACCTGCCGCTGGACAAACCCTACGCGCTGTCCGGCGGGCGCCTGCACTACAGCGCGCTGGACAGCACCATCGTGGTGATCGAGACCGACCAGGGGCTGTCCGGGGTCGGCGAAAGCTGCCCGTGGGGCGCCTCCTACCTGCCGGCGTTCGCCCTCGGCGTGCGCGCCGGGCTGGCCGAACTGGCACCTCACCTGCTGGGCTGCAACCCGCTCAATCTGAATGCGATCAATCAGGTCATGGACCAGGCACTGCCCGGCCACCCCTACGTCAAGACAGCCATAGACATGGCCTGCTGGGACATTCTCGGACGCCACAGCAACCTGCCGGTACACGCCCTGCTGGGGGGGCGCCTGAACGCCGAGCTGACCCTGCAGAGCAGCATACCCACGGCCACGCCCCGGCAAATGGTCGCCGACATGCACCTGGCGCATGCCGAAGGCTATCGGACCCATTCATGCAAGGTCGGATCGGGCGTGGTGGCGGATCTGGCGCGAATCCAGAGCCTGCTCGCCGAGCGCATGAACGGCGACCAACTGACCTTCGACGCCAATCGCGCCTGGCTGCCGGCACAGGCGGTGGCCGTGATGAACGCCGTCAGGGACTACGATGTGCATTTCGAGCAGCCCTGCGAAACCCTGGAGCAATGCCAGCATGTCCGCAGCCTGACGCGGCAGCCGCTGATCCTGGACGAGTGCATTCACGGCGCTGGCGACCTGTACCGCGCCAGCGCCTCGAATACGGCCCAGGCCATCGGCCTGAAGATCGCCCGTGTCGGCGGGCTGACCAAGGCCCGGCAGCTGCGCGACTACTGCACCCAGCAGGGTATCCAGATGAACATCGAAGACGTCGGCGGCAGCCAGATCGCCGACACCGCGGCCATGCACCTGGCCCTGGCCACCCCTAATCAATACCTGCGCGCCAGCTGGAATGCCTGCCGCCATCACAGCATCGTCACGGCCCTGGGCGGCGTGCACGTGAGCCGCGGCATCGCCCGCCTGGACGACACGCCGGGGCTTGGGCTGACCCTGTGCCCAAACACACTGGGCGAGGCAGTGGCCATTCATGAGTGACTCATTGCCAAGGACCGCAACCATGCCCCTGGACAGCGGTGACTTCCACCCCGACGCAGGACGCTCGCACAACCTGCCAGGGGCTTTCTACTTCGACCCGAATCACTACGGGCAGGAACTGCAGCAGATTTTCTACCGCACCTGGCAGTACGCCTGTCATGTCTCCAGGCTGGCCGTGGAAGGTGCCTATCTGGTGTGCGAGATCGGCGAGCAAAGCGTGCTGGTGCTGCACGGCCAGGACGGCCAGCTCAGGGCGTTCCACAACGTTTGCCAGCACCGTGCGCATCGCCTGCTCGAAGGCTGCGGACAGCTGCGTGGCGCGATCACCTGCCCCTACCATGCATGGCGCTACGATCACGCCGGCAGATTGCAGAGCGCGAGGCACAGTTGTGACGTGGCAGGCTTCGAACCCGCCCGCGCGCGCCTCGCCGGCGTGCGCCTGGAAGTGATGTGTGGCCTGGTTTTCGTCAATCTGGACGCGCACGCCCCACCCCTGGCCAGCCAGCTCGCCGGGCTCGAAGCGCAACTGCGCAGTTTCGCGCGCGCGCCCGAGTCGCTGCACCACAGCTACAGCCATACCTATGCGCTGCGGGCGAACTGGAAGGTCTCGGTGGAAAACTATTCGGAGTGCTATCACTGTCCCGGCTGCCACCCCAGTCTGTCGCACCAGACCCTGGATCTGAGCAGCTACCGGATCGACATCCACCCGGGCTTCCATGCCCACCTGAGCAACGATCAGGGTGCACGGCAAGGCTACGCAACCAACCCTGACGCACCTCGCAGCGGCGAATTCGGTGCCTGGTACGTCTGGCCGAACCTGTGCATCGAGGTCTATCCGGGCGGCTACATGAACCTGTTGCACCACGTGCCAACGGGCGCGCAGCGCTGTGAGCAGCGTGTGCAGTGGTTCACCCAGAGCCCACACCCCGACCCTCTGGAACAGGCAGTGATCGATTTCGTGGCGGTGGTGCGTGAAGAGGACCTGCCCTTGTGCGAAAGTGTCCAGAAAGGTCTGCATAGCTACGGCTACAGCGGTGGCCGGTTGGTGGTGGACACGGCTCGCAGCGGTTTCAGCGAACATGCCGTGCATGATATTCAGAAGCGGGTGCTGGAAGCACTCGCCGGCCATGGAGCACGCGATGGATAGCCCTTCTTCCGACATCTCCCG
The DNA here is from genome assembly GCF_014842725.1 of Pseudomonas sp. CFBP 13602. Classification (NCBI taxonomy): domain Bacteria; kingdom Pseudomonadati; phylum Pseudomonadota; class Gammaproteobacteria; order Pseudomonadales; family Pseudomonadaceae; genus Pseudomonas; species Pseudomonas sp. CFBP 13602. Next base: position 446,896 of record NZ_JACYVT010000003.1, read on the forward strand.
ACCGCCAACCTGGCGGCGCCTGGGCAGCCGGCCCACGGTCTTGTGGCTGACGGGCCTGCCGGCTGCCGGCAAGACCACCATCGCCAAGGCTACCCAGGTGGCACTTGCCGCCCTCGGCTATCACTGCCTGGTGCTCGATGGCGACGAACTGCGCCGCGGGCTCTGCCGGGACCTGGGCCTGAGCGACGACGACCGGCTGGAACACGTGCGCCGCACCGCCGAGGTCGCACGCCTGCTGTGTGCCGACGGCAGCCTGGTGCTGGTTGCGCTGATTTCACCGCGTATTGCGCACCGGGCCCTGGCGCGGCAGATCGTCGGCGACGAAGCCTTCGTCGAGGTGTTCGTCGATACACCGCTGGCGCTCGCAGAGGCACGCGATCCCAAGGGGCTGTATCGGCAGGCGCGCGCCGGCGCGCTGAACGGTTTCACCGGGATCGATGCCACCTACGAAGCGCCGTCGGCGCCCCACCTCAGGCTAGCCACCGCCAGCATGAGTTGCGCATGCTCGGTGCAGGCCCTGCTCGACTGCCTGCAGCAACGCGCCGCCATAGACTGAAGATCAGGCCAGTACGGGCCGAGGATCGAGCAACAGCTCCTGCAGCCATTGCACCAGCAGTCGGGCTGCCGGCGACAGCGGGTTGGCATGCCACTTGTAGACCCCCAACGCGTCGCCCATGGACCACTGCTTGTCGAACAGGCGCACCAGCCTGCCGTCGGCCAGCATCTGGCGCGTGGTCATTCCCCAGCCCAGGGCCACACCGTGACCTTCCAGGGCTGCCTGCATCATGACCGGGAAACTGTTGAAGCCCATGCCTTGGCTGCCAACGCGAAACGATGCACCGACGCTTTCCAGCCATTGATCCCAGATCACGAAGTCCTGCGCACGGGGTTCGTAATGCAACAGTCGGCACTTGGGCAGATTGTCCAGGCTCAGCCACGGGGCGATGCTCTTGAAGTAGTCGGGGCTGCAGACCGGGAACACTTCATCGGGCGCGCTGAACAGCAGCACGTGATCGGCACTGGCCCGGCCCATGGTCTGCACCGCCACGTCGAAACGCTCGCGCTCCTCGCCTATGGCCGCCAGCGTGGAATGCAGCTTGAGCTCGATGTGCGGATGTTTCTGATGAAAGCCGGCCAGCGCCGGCATGAACAGGTAGAACGCTTCCACCAACTGCGACGACAGCACCACGGTGCCGGTCGACGACTGCTGCTGACGCAGCTTTTCGGTTTGCCGAGCGATATCGAACAAGGCGGCTGCAACCGTCTGGCGAAAGCTTTCGCCCGCCTCGGTGAGAAAAACCCCGCGGCTTTTTCGATCGAACAACTGCACGCCCAGGTTCTCTTCGAGGGAGCGAATCTGTCGGCTGATCGCCGTTTGGGTGAGGTGCAGTTCCTCTGCTGCGCGAGAAAAACTCTGCAGCCGGGCAGCAGCTTCGAAGGGAATCAGACTTGATAAAGGCGGCAGTTTGCGCCGGAGGTTTTCCATAACCTGAAGTTGCCCTGTCCTGCGAAATGGTCGTTTCAAACGATGTCATCTTTTGACGCATCATGCAAAGACTGACCGCCGGGGGTTCACCGCATGGAACAGCGACCGCACCTCCACGACACACGCTCGAGCGTGGCACTGATCATCGCGTCGGTGTTCCTGGTGTCTGCTTCCGATGCGCTGATCAAGCTGGGCAGCGCCGACTTCACGGTATGGCAGCTGTACGTGGTGCGTTCTTCGATCGCCATTGTCCTGCTGCTGCTGTGGCTGGGCGCTTCGCGAAGTGCCAGCGTGTGGCGCAACCTGGCCTGCGATCGCTGGATACTCATGCGCAGCACCGCCTTGACCCTGATGTGGATCGCCTTCTACGCGGCGCTGCCGCACATGAGCCTGAGCCTGGCCGCTCTGGCGCTCTACACCGCGCCGCTGTTCATTGCGCTGCTGTCGGCGCTGGTGCTGCGCGAAAAGGTGAGCCCCAGCCGCTGGCTGGCCATCGCCCTGGGTTTCGTCGGTGTGCTGATCATTCTGCGCCCGACGGCTGCGGACTTTTCCAGCATGACCCTGCTGCCGGTGCTGGCCGCCCTGCTCTATGCCGTGGCCGCCGTACTGACCCGCGCCCGCTGCGGCGATCACTCGGCGCTGGCACTGGCGCTCAACCTGAACCTGTGCCTGTGCCTGGTCGGCGCGACGATGCTGCTGGGCCACCAACTGTTCAGTTCGCCCCATCCGCCACTGCCCAGCGACTTTTTGGCTCTGCACTGGGTGGTTCTGGGGCCTGTGCAGTGGTTATTGATGGGCGTGCTCGCGGTCCTCATGGTGCTGATGAGCGCCGGCGTGGCGAGGGCCTATCAGATCGGTCCGAGCGCGGTGGTGGGCGCCTTCGATTACAGTTATCTGCTGTTCGCGATGTTCTGGGGTTTTGTCCTTTTCAAGGAAGTCCCCGATGCAGGCATGGCCCTGGGCATGGGCCTGATTGCCGCATCCGGGGTCTGGGTAATGCGCAGTTGACCAAGGAGCTGGACATGTTGATGCGACCGCTGCGAGTGATCATCTGGGCTGTGTCCAGAAGCCGCTCTACCGCACTCGAACGCTGCGTGATGGAACACCCCGCCGTGCACGTGCTGCACGAGCGGCTGAGTGAACCCTTCCTGATGCAGCACTGGCCCCACAAGTACCGCAGCGTGCTCGACACTCGCCGCAAGACCGGCAACCGGGAGCCTGTCCCGACCTACGGCCAGACCCTGGAGGCACTCGCCCACGGCCCGCTGCCTGCGGGCAAGTCGGTGTTGCTGAGCAAGGAAATCGCCTGGTTCTGCGACTTCGCCCAGATCGACGATGGCTGGCTGCAGCAGTTCAAGCACGTCTTCCTGGTGCGCGAGCCACTGGCGGTCATGCGCTCGCTGTATCGCGTCGGCACGCAGGGCGAAAATACCTGGTTCGATCCCGACGAGTCAGGGTTCGAGGAGCTGCTGGCGCTGTATTGGCGCGTGCAGCGGGCGTGCCCGGCCCAGAGTCTGCTGGCCCTGGAAAGCGATCACGATCTGATGCAAGACGGCCCGGGCGGCTTGAGCACCCTGTGCGACTTCATGGGCATACCCTTCAACGCGGCCATGCTGCAATGGCAAGCGCGAGAAGTGCCCGCCTGGCAGTTTTTCAAGGGCTGGCACGAAGAGGCACAGCGCTCGACCGGTTTCGCCGCAGTGCACCATCCCGACCAGCCCTACCCTGCGGTGGTCGACGAATGCGCAGTCGGTGCGCAACCCACCTGGCGCTTCTTCGCCCTGCTGGCTGGTCGACATCGGCCGGGCAGTCCAGCGGGCCTGCTGCGCAGCCTGCATCGCGCGCCGTCGGCGCAGCTGGATATCGTCCTGTTGCACCGTGGCGAGGAAGATCTCAGCCATCTGCTCTGGAGCATTGCCCAGTTCCCCGAAGTGAACTGCCACGCCCTCGACACGTTGGCACTCATGTCCACGGACGCAGGGAAACTGCCAGAGCTGCATGACCTGGTCGGCCAGCCAGTGCTGCTCGCCTGCAGCGAAGCAGACGCTGCCGGTCAGCAGCAGTTGCTCGACCGGCTGGCGGCGCAGGCGTGCGTGATCGGCCTGCTGACCGAAACCGGCTTCCATCTGCTCGATGCCCAAGGCCGGACCGGCCCCTCGCCATTGCCCGCGCCCCAAGCCTGTGCCTTGCACCTGCAGCGCTTGCGCGAACGCAGCCTCGATGACTGGGCGACGTTCAACCATTACAACCAAAGCACGGCAGCCGTTGCCGATTGGCTGGCCACGTTCAGCGCCGTCGTGGCTGCCGACCCGGATCACATTGCCGTCAGCGATGGACGCGACAGCCTGACCCTGCAGCAGTTGCACGACCGCGCCCAGCAGTTGGCCAAGGTTCTGCAAGCCCGCCTGGCGCCCGATGCATGGGCGGTGCTGTTCAAGCGCAAGAACATTCACACCGCCGTTGCCATGACAGCCTGCGCCCTGGCCGGCCGCCCGTATCTCGAGGTACCTGCCTGGTACAGCGCCGACCATTGCCAGCAGTTGCTGGAGCGTCTGGGCGAGTGCCTGGTGCTGTGCGACACCGACAGCGCACGGCAACTACCAACGGCACAACCCCATGTGCTGGAAAGCCAGTTTGCCCGCCAGGCGCCTGCCGATTGCCCGCAGTGGGCGCGCACGCGTTCGTCGATCGCCTACGGTCTGTTGACCTCGGGCACCAGCGGCCCGGCCAAGGTGGCGCTGATGCCAGCGCCGGCCATGCTCGACTCCCTGAGCCTGTGGCAGAGCTACCTGCAACCGGGGCAGCGCATAGGCCTGAATGCCTGGCTCACCGGCTACCTGTATTACCCGCTGCTCAGCCGATGCACCACGGTGGTCATTGCCGATGAGGTGGTGCTGGATCCGCTGCGCCTGATGCACTTCATCGCCGACAACCACTTGCAGCAGATCATGATCACCCCCTCGTTGTTGCAGGGGTTGGTCCGCGAAGAGATTCGCTTCGTGGCCTGCTGTACCGGGCTGCGGGTACTCTGGAGCAGCGGCGAGCACCTGTCGGCGGCCCTGCGCTCACGGGTGCAGGCGCTGCTGCCCGACTGTTGCCTGGTCGACCTGTACGGTTCCAACGAAGCCGGCGACGTTGCGCTCAAGCACGAAGACGGCACCTTGCAGTTGATCAAGGGCGTGGAGGCACGCGTGCTCGACCGGCAAGGCCAGACCGTGCCCCGCGGCGCCGCGGGCCACCTGCACCTGCGCACGCCGGGGCTGTTGCGCGGCTACCTCGGCCAGCCGAGCGGCGTGCCGCTACCCAACGGCGGGCTGTTCGACACCGGGGACCGTGTGGTCTGGCTGGGTAACGGCCGCCTGCGGTTGCTCGGGCGCGACAGTGCCCACCTCAAGATACGTGGCTACAAGGTGCATCCGGAACACGTCGAGCAGGTCTTGAACAGCCACCCGCTGGTGGTGCAGAGCTACATCGGCAGCAGGCATGAGGGCGCCGCACGCCAGTTGCTGGCCTACATCGTCCCCGCAAGCCCGGAGCATCTGCCCACGGCCACGGCCCTGCGCGCCTGGGCCAGCCTGCACCTGCCGTTCTTCGCCGTGCCCAGCGCCTACTATGCCGTGGCCAGCCTGGGTGCCGGTCACAATCAGAAGCGTGAGCCGCTGAGCGACGCGCACTCGAGCCAGGCCGTGCCACTGCCCGAGGATGAGGTTTCGCTGACCGCCACCCAGGCCCAGGTTTCCACGGTGTGGCAGGCCGTGTTGGGCAACGATATCCCCGCATTGCACCCGGACGATGATTTCTTCGACCGCGGCGGTAGCCTGCAACTGAGCGAATTGCTGCTCGAACTCAACCACAGCTTCGACGTGCAGCTTTCCCTGGCCGCGCTGCTCGAAGACACCCGCCTGCAAGGCATGGCACTGGCCGTCGACCGCACTCGGGCCGGGCTGCCCGCCGCAGCGATCCTGCGCGAAGTCGCCGTGGAGGCGGCGCGCTACGCATTCATCCCCGGACCGCAGCGCGGGGAAGACATTCTTCACGCCTATCGGACCAAACCGGGCAAGCGCATCCTGCTGACCGGCGCCACGGGCTTTTTCGGCGCCTTCCTGCTCGCCGCCCTGGCCCGCCAGCCCGAGGTCGAGCAGGTCATTTGCCTGGTGCGCGCCCAGAACCTGAGTGACGCGCGTCGGCGCTGCCTGGGCAACCTGCAGCGTCATGGCCTGGTACCGCCCGGCGTGCCCCTGGACTGGCTCGGCAAGCTGCAGATGGAATGCGCCGACCTGGCGGCCGAGCATTTGGGCCTGTCGCCCGTCGCCTACCAGTGCCTCACGCAGACCGCGGATTGCGTGGTGCATGCCGGGGCCGAGGTCAATTGGGTCAAGCCTTACGCCAACCTGGTGCGGTGCAATGTCGAAGGCACCGCCCAAGTCGTCCAACTGGCCCTCAACGGTTCGATGCCGCTGCTCATGGTCTCGACCCTGGCCGCAGGCGGCAGCGCGCGGACCGGGTACGAGGAAAGCAAGCATGTGGCCGAAGCCTTGGCACTGAACGCTGCACGCGAACATGGCCTGCCGGTCATCATCGCCCGCTGTGGCGACCTGGCCGCGCCGCTCGAAGTCGAGCACAGTACGATCAATGACAACGACTACGTGTGCCTGCTGCTGGGCGCCTGCCTGTTGCTGGGGTGCTGGCCGGCCGACCTGGAAGGGGGCGTCAATCTGACGCCGGTCGACGTTGCCGCACAGATCATGGCAAGCCTGGCCATCCAGGCACCCGCCAGCAAACTGGGTCGGGCCTCGAACCTGTGCCACCCACACGGCGCGCTGTCCTGGCGAACCCTTTGCGGCTGGGTGGCCGACAACCTCGCACCGGGCAGTTTCGCACCGCTGCCCCTGGCGCGCTGGCGGCTGCGCCTGGACAACGACCAGCGTCAGCACCCGATCATTGCCAAGACCCGCCTGATCCTGCCGATGATTCTCGACGACCTGGCCGCCGCAGCGCCGCACAATGATTTCGAGTTTCCCGCCACTTCTCCGATTCGCCTCAGCCCGCAATGGGCCGCCCGACTGACTCGACAACTGCTGCATTACATCGGGCAGGCCTGTCGATGAATGGGCGAATGGTCACCGCCTGGGCGGCAGCACAACGCCAGCGTGAACTGAAGACGCTCAGCTACCACAGCCCACCCCTGAAGCCGATGGAGGTGGAGATCCAGGTCACTCATTGCGGTTTGTGCAGCAGCGATCTGCACCTGATAGATGGGCACTGGGGCGAGGCCAGTGTCTTCCCTCAGGTGTGCGGGCACGAAGTGGTCGGCCGCGTCAGCGCCGTGGGTGACAAAGTAGCCGGGGTGCGCCTGGGACAACGCGTCGGCGTGGGCTGGTACCGCAGCGCCTGCCTGGCCTGTGAATTCTGCCTGCGTGGCGAGGAGCAGCACTGCCCCTGCCTGATCGCTACCTGCACCCACGGAGAGCACGGCGGGCTGGCCGACTACCTGTACTGCGACAGCCGTTTCGTGTTCCCCATCCCCGACGAGCTGAGCAGCGAACACGCCGCGCCCCTGCTGTGCGCCGGCGTGACAGTGCACACGGCGCTCAAGCGCGCCACCTGGCCCGGCATGGCCGTCGGCATCGTCGGCATCGGTGGCCTGGGCCATCTTGCCATCCAGTTCGCAGCCAAGCGCGGCTGCCGGGTCACCGCCCTCTCGAGCAGCCCGCACAAGCAGCGCGATGCCCTGACCCTGGGCGCCAACCGTTTCATCGACCTGAGCAAACCGGTGGAGTGCAATCAGGTCCGCAATGCCCTGGACTACATTCTGGTGACCAGCGCGGTCGCGTGCGACTGGTCAACCATCGTCGACATGCTCCGCCCCTTCGGCGTGCTGTGTTTTGCCGGCATGCCACCGCCGGTGACGTTCGATATCGCGTCCATGATGTACAAGACCCTGAGCATCACCACCGCCAATGTCGGCGGGCGCCAGGACATTCTGGACACGCTGGACTTCGCGGCAGCGCGCCAGGTACTGCCGTGGGTACAGTCGTGGCCGCTGGAAGATGTCAACCACGCCATACTGCAGTTGCGAAAAGGGCGGGTCCACTATCGAGCCGTGATGCACGTCGGCGAAGAGCGGGTCCAGGGCCTGTAGACGCGGCGCTCCATTTGCCCCGCAGCCGCCCGTCTGCTAACGTCGCCCGGTTTCAATCCTTCTCGCCGAGACCGCTGCCATGGCCCGCAAAAAAGCATCCCTGGATTTCGAACAATCCCTGGCCGACCTGCAGACGCTGGTCGAACGCCTGGAGAACGGCGAGCTGTCGCTGGAAGACTCGCTGAGCGCTTTCGAGAACGGCATCCGCCTTACCCGTGACTGCCAGAGCGCGCTGGCCCAGGCCGAGCAGAAAGTGCAGGTCCTGCTGGAAAAGGACGGCGAGCTCACCGAAGAGCCCTTCGATACGGAACAGCCTGAATGATCGCCGCCTACCAGGCTCTCTGCCAACAGCGCGTGGACGGCGCCCTGCAAGACCTGTTCGTGCCGCCCTCAGCCGAGCTGACCCGGTTGTACCAGGCCATGCGCTACAGCGTCATGAACGGCGGCAAGCGGGTTCGTCCGCTGCTCGCCTACGCCGCCTGCGAGGCATTGGGCGCCGATGCCAACCAAGCCAATGGCGCCGCCTGTGCGGTGGAGCTGATCCACGCCTACTCGCTGGTGCACGACGACCTTCCGGCCATGGACGACGACGACCTGCGCCGTGGCCAGCCCACCACACACAAGGCGTTCGACGAAGCCTGCGCGATCCTGGCCGGTGATGGCCTGCAAAGCCTGGCCTTCACCGCGCTGCTCGACCCAACCCTGAGCCCGCAAAGCGATGCCATACGACTGAGCATGGTCCAGGTGCTGGCCCAGGCTGCTGGCCCGGCGGGAATGGTCGGTGGCCAGGCCATCGACCTGGGCTCGGTGGGCCTGCAGTTGAACCAGCAGGCGCTCGAATTCATGCACCGGCACAAGACCGGCGCCCTGATCGAGGCGAGCGTACGCCTCGGCGCGCTGGCCAGCGCGCGGGCACAGCCGTCGCAGCTCGAGTGCCTGCAGACTTATGCGCAAGCGGTTGGGTTGGCTTTCCAGGTGCAGGACGACATCCTCGACGTCGAAAGCGATACCGCCACCCTGGGCAAGCGCCAGGGTGCCGATATCGCCTTGAACAAACCGACCTACCCGGCGCTGCTCGGGCTCGATGCGGCCAAGGCCTATGCGCTGGATCTGCGCGATCAGGCGTTGCATGCATTGCGTCCGTTCGACGCCGCTGCCGAGCCGTTGCGCGAACTGGCGCGCTACATTGTGGCGCGACGCAACTGACGAGCGCGTGCGCACCCGACGCCGCATCAGGTAAACTGATCCATTCCTAGAACTCATAACGATTCGCCTGATGCCCACGACGTTTCAAGAGATCCCCCGCGAACGCCCGGCGACGCCTCTGCTCGACCGTGCTGACACTCCTGCCGGCCTGCGCCGTCTGGGCGAAGCCGAGCTCGAAACACTGGCAGACGAACTGCGCCAGGAGCTGCTCTATACGGTCGGCCAGACCGGCGGGCATTTCGGTGCCGGCCTGGGCGTCATAGAGCTGACCATCGCCCTGCACTACGTTTTCGACACGCCCGACGATCGCCTGGTGTGGGACGTCGGCCACCAGGCCTACCCTCACAAGATCCTCACCGGCCGCCGCGAGCGCATGGCCAGCCTGCGCCAGAAGGACGGCATCGCCGCCTTTCCGCGGCGCAGCGAAAGCGAATACGACACCTTCGGCGTCGGCCACTCCAGCACGTCCATCAGTGCCGCATTGGGCATGGCCATCGGCGCGCGCCTGCAGAACAGCGGGCGCAAGGCCATTGCCGTGATCGGCGATGGCGCGCTGACCGCAGGCATGGCCTTCGAAGCGCTGAACCATGCGCCTGAAGTCAATGCCGACATGCTGGTGATCCTCAACGACAACGACATGTCGATTTCGCGCAACGTCGGTGGGTTGTCCAATTACCTGGCCAAGATTCTCTCCAGCCGTACCTACACCAGCATGCGCGAGGGCAGCAAGAAGGTGCTATCGCGCCTGCCCGGTGCCTGGGAAATCGCCCGCCGCACCGAGGAATACGCCAAGGGCATGCTGGTTCCCGGCACCCTGTTCGAAGAGCTGGGCTGGAACTACATCGGGCCGATCGACGGCCATGACCTGCCAACCCTGGTGGCCACCCTGCGCAACATGCGCGACCTCAAGGGGCCGCAGTTCCTGCACGTCGTCACCAAGAAGGGCAAGGGCTTCGCCCCGGCCGAGGTCGATCCGATCGGCTACCACGCCATCACCAAGCTCGACCCGCTCGACGCTCCGGTCGTGGCTCCAGCCAAGGCCAGCGGGCCGAAGTATTCGGGGGTGTTCGGGCAGTGGCTGTGCGACATGGCGGAAGCCGACCAACGCCTGGTCGGTATCACCCCGGCCATGAAGGAAGGCTCCGACCTGGTCGCCTTCAGCGAACGTTTCCCCGAGCGTTACTTCGACGTCGCCATTGCCGAACAGCATGCGGTGACCCTGGCGGCCGGCATGGCCTGCGAAGGCGCCAAGCCAGTGGTGGCGATCTATTCGACGTTCCTGCAGCGCGGCTACGATCAACTGATCCACGATGTGGCGGTGCAGAACCTCGACGTCCTGTTCGCCATCGACCGCGCCGGCCTGGTCGGCGAGGACGGTCCGACCCATGCCGGCAGCTACGACCTGTCGTACCTGCGCTGCATCCCCGGCATGCTGGTGATGACGCCCAGCGACGAAAACGAGCTGCGCCTGATGCTCAGCACCGGTCACCACTACTCAGGGCCGGCGGCCGTACGCTATCCACGCGGCAATGGCCCGGGCGCAGTGATCGGCGACGGCCTGGACAGCATCGAGATCGGCAAGGGCGTGGTGCGTCGCAAGGGTCGTGGCATCGCCATTCTGGTGTTCGGTGTGCAGCTGACCGAGGCGCTGACAGTCGCGCAAAAGCTCGACGCCACCGTTGCCGACATGCGCTTCGTCAAGCCGCTCGACGAGCAACTGGTCCGTGAGCTGGCCGACAGCCACGATCTGCTGGTTACGCTCGAAGAGAATGCCATCATGGGTGGCGCAGGTTCAGCGGTCAGTGAATTCCTGGCCCGCGAAGGCGTGCTCAAGCCCGTGTTGCACCTCGGCTTGCCGGATGCCTATGTTGAACACGCGAAGCCTGCGCAGATGCTGGCCGAATGTGGCCTGGATGCGGTGGGTATCGAAGCGGCCATTACCCTGCGCCAGCGCCTGCTGCAACGCTGACGTCACTTCGCTGCAGGGCTCACACCGTCAGCCCTGCAGCGCGCTACACCCCTTCACTACCCTTGCGGATCGTGCCGACCACTTCCCCCTGATGCTCGCTGCCCATCATATGGCCAAGCTTGCCGGCCTTGGTGGCCAGGTAGTATTTGTTGTGTGGGTTGTGCCCGGTGTGCAGCGGTACCCGCTCGGCCACGCTGATGCCCATGTCGGTCAACGCCTTGACCTTGCGCGGATTGTTGGTCATCAAGCGCAAGGCCTTGACCCCCAAGTGCTCGAGCATCGGTTCGCACATGCCGTAGTCGCGCTGGTCGGCAGCGAAGCCCAGGCGCTCGTTGGCCTCGACCGTATCGGCACCGCCGTCCTGCAATTCATAGGCACGGATCTTGTTCAGCAAGCCAATACCCCGGCCTTCCTGGCGCAGGTACAGCAAGACGCCGCGCCCTTCCCGGGCAATGGCCTGCAATGCGGCCTCGAGTTGCGAGCCGCAGTCGCAGCGCTGGCTGAACAGCGCGTCCCCGGTCAGACATTCCGAATGCAGGCGCCCCAGTACGGGCGCGCCGTCAGCCACATCGCCCAGGCTGAGCACGACATGCTCGCGGCCCGTGGCCTCATCGAGAAAACCATGCATGGTGAACAAAGCGAAAGGCGTGGGAAGCTGAGAAGCAGCGACAAAAACGACGGGCACCGGGTGCTCCTGATTCTTGATGAACTTGACAAGGGCAGTATTGTAACAGCAGCTCTGCGCACCTGCTCAGTGGATGATCGTCGCGCCTGTGCCGCGGCTCGATCAAGGGGCTGGCAACGCGGGGTCGAACGGATAGGGTTGGCCCCAGCGCTGGTAGATCCCGCGCAGCTGGCCGGTCTTGACCAACTGTTCCATGCGCTGATCGTAGACGGCAAGCAATGCCCGGCCACGCGCACTGTCGCTGAAGCCCAGGTACAGCGGCAACTCGGCCACGTGCACGCGTTTGAAACGCTCGGGCTCGGCGGCCTGGCGCAGGATCACTTCGATTTCGGTCAGGGCGTCGACGTAATAGTCGGCACGATCGTGTTCGAGCATGGACAGGATGCCGGTGCGGCGCTGGACCTCATTGTAGGTTCGCACGTTAGGCAGGTATTTCTGGAATTGGTAGCCGCGTACCCAGGCCAGTCGATAGCCGCCCAGGCTGGCGAAATCGACCTGAGGCTTGTCGGCCAGGCTCAAGGCGAAGATATGATCGGTGTCGTAATGCCAGCGCGGGTACAGGGCATGTGCCTCGTTCTGGTAAGAACCGACCCAGGCATCGGCCTGCCCCTGCTGTACCAGCCCGACCGACCGAATGTAGGGCTCGCTGCGTGTGACCACGGCGATGCCTGCCGGCTGGAAGACCTCGCGCAGCACGTCCCAGGCCAGGCCACTGCCGTCAGCGTTGGTGTAGTCTTCCCAGGCTTCGCTGACCAGATCGATGCGCGCAGGCGGCAGCGATACCTCTGCACTGGCTGCCCAGCACACCAACAGCATCGCCGCTCCCAGCAACCCTCGCCACCCAGCCATCCGTTGCGCCCTCAAAGCCGGCCTGCACGCCGATTCACACGAAGCTCCAGCCCCACACCAGCAGCTGCATGGCCAACCAGGCAAAGACCCCGGCCAGCACATCATCGAACATGATACCCACACCGCCATGCACGTGGCGATCTATCCAGCGAATCGGCCATGGCTTGAGAATGTCGAAGAAGCGGAACACCAGAAACCCCACCAACAGCCAGACCCAACCTTCGGGCACCAGCCACAGGGTGATCCACATGCCGACCATCTCGTCCCAGACGATGCCTTCGTGGTCATGCACGCGCAGGTCGTCGGCGACCTTGCCGCACAGCCAGATGCCGAACAGCATGCTTACGCCCAGCATCAGCCAGTAGCCCCAGTCGGGCAACATCTGCCACAGCGGAATGAACGGCACGGCGACCATCGATCCCCAGGTGCCCGGCGCCTTGGGCAAGGTTCCGGAGCCAAAACCGAAGGCCAGGAAATGCCATGGATTACGCCACACCGAAGGGGGCACGAACTCCGCTGGAACCTGGTTGGGATGGTCTGTCACGGTGTCTCCGCAAAATGTTGGTAGCCCCGAATGGTCGGGGTGATGTCCTGGCCGTGACGGTCGACCAGCGTGACGCCTTCGCCAACACTCGCTTGGCCGATGACGAAAAACACCGCGCCCTGAGCGCGCAGGGTGGTTTCTTCTTCAGGAGGCAGGGTGAAGGCCAGTACATAGTCGTCCCCCCCGCTCAGCGCCGCTGACCAGGCCTGTTCCAGGCCAAGCAGCGACTGCAGGGCATTGGACACCGGCAGTCGCTCGCGTTCCACCCGCAAGGCGACTTTCGACGCCCTGGCAATGTGGCCACAGTCGGCCAACAGGCCGTCGGAGATATCCAGCGCCGCGCTGGCCCTGCCCCGCAAGGCCTGGCCCAGCGCGAATTGCGGCAGCGGTGACCAGTAGTGAGCCAGCAAAGGCCCGGCCACCGCAGGCTCGGCATGTCGCTGGCCAAGCACCAGCGGCAGCGCGCCCGCAGCGTCGCCCAGCCTGCCGCCGACGCACAGCAGATCACCCGGTCGGGCACCGCTACGCGTCAGCGCCAAGCCATGGGGCAGACGGCCGAACACAGTCAGGGTCAGGCTCAACGGGCCACGCGTGGTGTCACCCCCGACCAGGCGCAGGCCGCAGCGCTCGGCCATGGTATCCAGGCCGGTGGCGAACCCTTGCAGCCACTGCGCCGAAAAGCTGGGCAGGGTCAGGGCCAGGGTGAATCCCAGAGGGCTGGCCCCCATGGCAGCCAGGTCGCTGGCCGCGACGGCCAGGGCGCGCTGGCCCAGCAGGAGGGGGTCGGCACCCTGGGGAAAATGCACGCCGGCAACCAGGGTGTCGGTGGAAACCGCCATCTGCTCGCCCGGTGCCAGCGCCAGCAGGGCACAATCGTCGCCGATGCCCAAGGCCACACCATCGCCGGCCCGCGCACAGGACGCGGCGGCGAAATAGTGTCGGATCAGCTCGAATTCGCCCATGGGCTGCATGTCCGCGATCAGCGCTTGTGCGCTGCCACTTCCGGGCCACGCAAGCTCGGCGCCAGCTTGTCGAGCACGCCGTTGACGAACTTGTGGCCGTCGGTGGAACCGAACACCTTGGCCAGCTCGATGCCTTCGTTGATCACCACACGGTAAGGCACGTCGACCCGCTTGAGCAGTTCCCAGGTGGACAAGCGCAGCACGGCCAACTCGACCGGATCGAGCTCGTCGATGGTGATGTCCAGGCACGGCGCCAGGGCGCTGTCGATTTCATCGCGGCTGGCCGGCACACCGTGCAGGATTTCGCGGAAATAGGCGCCGTCGACGTCACCGAAATCGTTGTCGACGCGGAACTGCGCTTCGATCTCGTTCAGCGAATGCTTGGCCATGTGCCATTGGTACAGGGCCTGGGTTGCCAATTGACGCGCCTCGCGGCGCTTGGCGCTGCGTGAAGGCTTGCCGGCGTCCGCAGGCTTGGGATCGCGTGGATTGAAGCGATCGCTTTCGTCGTTGATCACTTGGCCTCCAACTGCGCCAGCAGGCTGACCATTTCCAGGGCAGAAAGCGCAGCTTCCGCACCCTTGTTGCCAGCCTTGGTGCCGGAGCGCTCGATGGCCTGCTCGATGGTGTCCACGGTCAGGACGCCGAAGGCGACCGGCACACCGAACTCCATCGACACCTGGGACAGACCCTTGGTGCATTCGCCGGCAACGTATTCGAAGTGCGGCGTGCCGCCTCGAATCACCGCGCCCAGCGCGATGATCGCGGCGTATTCGCTTTGCTGCGCAACCTTCTGCGCGACCAGCGGGATCTCGAACGCACCCGGGGCGCGAATCAGGGTGATGTCGCTTTCGCTGACGCCGTGGCGAACCAGGGCATCGACGGCGCCGCTCACCAGGCTTTCGACGACGAAGCTGTTGAAGCGGCCAACCACCAGGGCGTAGCGGCCTTTGGGGGCGATGAAGTTACCTTCGATGGTCTTCAGGGTCATTCGGGTCTGTCTCATCTTAAAGAGCCAGGCCGCCTGCAGGCGGCCTCTGCGGATAATGGATCACGAACATCGAGACTGCAGGTCACGGGCAGGCCGATGCATCGGCACCGCCGCCACCCTTGCAGCCTGTCTTTATTCGGAGGGCACGTATTCTACAACTTCCAGATCGAATCCGGATATCGCATTGAACTTCATTGGCGAGCTGAGCAGGCGCATCTTGCGCACGCCCAGGTCGCGCAGGATCTGCGAACCGGCGCCGACGATACTGTAGGTGGTCGGGGTTTTTGCCACGGCCTGCCCGGCACTTTCACGCAGGTGCGCCAGCAGTACGTCGCCGTCCTGCTGGTGGCCGAGCAACAGCACCACACCGCTGCCGGCCTCGGCAACCGCGCTCATCGCCGCGCGCAGGCTCCAGCGGCCCGGTTGCTTGACCATCAACAGGTCGCGCAGCGGGTCCATGTTATGCACCCGCACCAGGGTCGGCTGGTCCGCCACCACTGTGCCCAGGGTCAGCGCCATGTGCACGTCGCCTTCCACCGAATCACGATAGGTCACCAGGTTGAACTGGCCCAGTTCGCTGTCCAGCGGCTGCTCGGCAATCCGCTGAACGGTACGTTCATGGATCATCCGATAGTGGATCAGATCGGCAATGGTGCCGATCTTGATGTCATGCTGGGCCGCGAACACTTCCAGTTCGGCACGGCGCGACATGGTGCCGTCGTCGTTCATCACCTCGCAGATCACCCCGCTGGGCTCGAAGCCGGCCATCCGCGCCAGGTCGCACGCAGCCTCGGTGTGGCCCGCGCGGGCCAGCGTGCCGCCCGCCTGGGCCATCAACGGGAAGATGTGCCCAGGGCTGACGATGTCCTCGGCGCGCGCATCGGCCGCAGCCGCGGCCTGCACCGTGCGGGCGCGGTCGGCGGCGGAGATGCCGGTGGTCACGCCGGTGGCCGCTTCGATGGACACGGTGAACTTGGTACCGAAGCCCGACCCGTTGCGCGGCGCCATCAGCGGCAGCTTGAGCGTCTCGCAGCGCTCGCGGGTCATCGGCATGCAGATCAGGCCACGCGCGTGGCGGGCCATGAAGTTGATGTGCTCGGCCTTGCAGCATTCGGCGGCCATGATCAGGTCGCCTTCGTTTTCGCGGTCTTCGTCATCCATCAGGATGACCATCTTGCCCTGGCGGATATCTTCCACCAGCTCTTCGATCGTGTTGAGCGCCACGCGGCACCCCCTTGTGTTCAGAACAGCGCGCTGTTCAGGATTTCAGGTAGCCATTGGCCGCCAGGAAGCTTTCGCTGATCGCGCCCTGGCTCGGCTCGCTGGCCTTGTCGCCCAGCAGCAGACGCTCCAGGTAGCGCGCCAGCAGATCGACCTCGAGGTTGACCAGGCGACCTGGACGGTAGTCGTCCATGATGGTTTCGCTCAGCGTGTGCGGAATGATCGTCAGTGCGAACTCGGCGCCATCCACGGCGTTCACCGTCAGGCTGGTGCCGTCGACGGTGATCGAACCCTTGTGGGCGATGTACTTGGCCAACTCTTTCGGCGCGCGGATACGGAATTCCACGGCGCGGGCGTTTTCCTGGCGTGAAACCACCTCGCCGACGCCATCGACATGGCCGCTGACCAGGTGCCCACCCAGACGCGTGGTGGGGGTCAGGGCCTTTTCCAGGTTGACCCGGCTGCCGTTCTTGAGCTGGTGGAAAGCGGTGCAGTCCAGGGTTTCGCGGCTGACGTCGGCGACGAAGCCGTTGCCCGGCAGTTCGACGGCCGTGAGGCAGACGCCATTGATGGCAATGCTGTCGCCGAGTTTGACATCGCCCAGGTCGAGCTTGCCGGTGTCAACGTGTACGCGCACGTCACCGCCCTTGGGGGTCAACGCACGGATGCTGCCGATGGATTCGATGATGCCGGTGAACATGAGTCCTCCTCGAGAACAAGGCTGGCGCGAGGCGCAAGCCGGAAATTATACGCGCTTTGCCGGGGCCGTAGCGGGCTGTGGCGCAAGGGTCGGGACGGCGATCACGCGCCAGTCGTCGCCCACCGCCGTCATGTCGATGATCTGCAACTGCGGCGATTCGCTCATGTGCGTCAGTGGCCAGTCGAGCAACGGCCGCGCCGTGGAGCCCATGAACTTGGCGGCAATGAATATCTGATACTCGTCCACCAGGCCTTGGCGGGCGAAGGCCCCTGCCAGGCTCGCTCCAGCTTCCACCAGGACTTCGTTGAGGCCTCGGCGCGCCAACTCGCCGCACAGAGCCGGCAGATCGACTCGCCCATCCCTGCCCGGCAGGCTCAGCAGTTCGTGACCGGCCTGAACGTATTCGGGGTGATCCGTTGCGTCTGCGCAGGTCACGACCAGCGCCGGCCCGGCCTGGAAGAACGGCGCATCCAGCGGCACCCGCAGGCGGCCGTCGATCAGAATGCGCAATGGCACGCGGCGCGTTGCCAGCTCGGTATCCTCGGCATCCAGCCCCAACTCGGAGGCGCGCACGGTCATCCGCGCACCGTCGGCAATCACGCTGTCGGCGCCGGTCAGTACGGCGCTGGATTGCGCCCGCAGGCGCTGCACTGCCGAACGCGCGGCAGGCCCGGTGATCCACTGGCTCTCGCCGCTGGCCATGGCCGTGCGCCCGTCCAAACTCATGGCCAGTTTTACCCGAACGTAGGGCTGGCCGTGTTCCATGCGTTTGAGAAATCCGGGGTTCAGCGCCCGGGCCTCGGCGGCAAGCAGCGGGCACGTAACGGCGATGCCCGCTTGTCGCAGGCGCTCCAGGCCCTGCCCGGCCACCTGCGGATTGGGGTCCTGCATGGCCACCACCACCCGCGCCACGCCGGCTTCGACCAACGCCTCGGCGCATGGCGGCGTACGCCCGTAGTGGCTGCACGGCTCGAGTGTTACATAGGCCGTGGCGCCCCGCGCGCGGGTGCCGGCCTGGCGCAGAGCGTGCACCTCGGCATGGGGGCCGCCGGCCTGGACGTGCCAACCTTCGCCGACCGTTTCACCGTCACGCACGATCACGCAACCCACGCGCGGGTTGGGATGAGTGGAATACACGCCTTTGCGCGCCAACTCCAACGCGCGGGCCATGTGCCGGGTATCACTGGCCGTCGGGTCGGGCATGCTCATCATTCCTTGGCCGGCTCGCGCGCCAGGCGGTCGATTTCCTCGCGAAACTCGTCCAGGTCCTGGAAGCGCCGGTACACCGAAGCAAAACGGATGTAGGCCACTTCATCGAGCTTTTGCAGCTCGGTCATGACCCACTCGCCGACGACCAGCGACTTGACCTCGCGTTCGCCCGTGGCGCGCAACTGATGCTTGATGTGCACCAGCGCCGCCTCGAGGCGCTCGACACTGACAGGGCGTTTTTCCAGCGCTCGCTGCATGCCCGCGCGCAGTTTTTCTTCGTCGAAAGGCTGGCGGCTGCCGTCTTGCTTGATCAGTCGCGGGAGCACCAGTTCGGCGGTTTCGAAGGTGGTGAAACGCTCACCGCAAGCCAGGCACTCACGGCGCCGGCGTACTTGCTCGCCCTCGGCGACCAGTCGTGAGTCGATGACCTTGGTGTCGTTGGCACCGCAGAAGGGACAGTGCATGGTGGCAGGCAACAAAAAAAGGGAGGGCCATGGTAGCGCA
Source organism: Pseudomonas sp. CFBP 13602 (assembly GCF_014842725.1). Classification (NCBI taxonomy): domain Bacteria; kingdom Pseudomonadati; phylum Pseudomonadota; class Gammaproteobacteria; order Pseudomonadales; family Pseudomonadaceae; genus Pseudomonas; species Pseudomonas sp. CFBP 13602. Next base: position 465,364 of record NZ_JACYVT010000003.1, read on the forward strand.
TCCCACTGGCAAGACAAGCCCGGGGCTTTGCGGTATACAGACGGCTCTACTTTCGTTGGGTTTCGAAATGCCGTCCAAGTCGCTCGTTCTGCTCGCTCTCTTCAGCCTGCTCGCCGCCTGCAGCAGCGATGCGCCCAAGCCCGTGGCCAGCGCTACCCCGCCGCCGACGGCAGCGCCCGTCATCAAGGCGCCCGTGGAACTGGGGCCGTTGCCGGCCTACCAGCGCCAGCTCAGCGGCAACCTGCTCGGCGTACCCGCCGGCGCCGAAGTCGAGATGGCCCTGCTGGTGATCGATTCCCGGGCGCGTCCGCAGAAACTGCTGGCCAGCGCCAAGCAGCGGGGCACCGGCCAACCCCTGCCCTTCCAGCTGCGCTTTGCCGCCGAAGCCTTCCCGGCCGGTTCGCGGGTCGAGCTGCGCGCCCGCGCCAGTCAGTCGGGGCAGTTGATCCTGCACCTGCCTGCCGTGCAGATCAACCAGCCCACCACCCAGCTGCTGGGCAACCTGGAAATGATCAAGGCCCCCTGAAACGCTCGGGCAACGCCCACCACCCGGCCAAACGAGCGGCGGTGGTGGGCCCGATTCGAATCCCTTATAGTCCACCGAACCGCAGATCCGCGAGATTCACATGAGTCAAGAAACCCCGTACATCTTCGACGTGACCACAGCCGATTTCGATCAGGCCGTCATCCAGAACTCCTACATCAAACCCGTGCTGGTGGATTTCTGGGCCGAGTGGTGCGCCCCCTGCAAAGTGCTGATGCCCTTGCTGCAACAGATTGCCGAGGGCTACGCAGGCGAGCTGGTTCTGGCCAAAGTCGACTGCGACGCCGAACCCGACATCGTCGGCCGTTTCGGCATTCGCAGCCTGCCCACCGTGGTGTTGTTCAAGGATGGTCAGCCGGTGGATGGCTTCGCTGGCGCACAACCTGAGTCGGCCATCCGCGCCCTGCTCGAACCGCATGTGCAGATGCCACCGCCGGCGGCGGCCGATCCACTGGAACTGGCACAGGCCCTGTTCAGCGAGAGCCGCTTCGGCGAAGCCGAGCAGACCCTCAAAGGGCTGTTGGCCGAAGACAATGCCAACCCTGGCGCGCTGATCCTGTTCGCTCGCTGCCTGGCCGAACGCGGCGAGCTGGACGAAGCGCAACAGGTGCTCGATGCCGTCGGTGGTGACGAGCACAAGGCTGCGTTGGCCGGAGCCAAGGCGCAACTGACCTTCCTGCGTCAGGCGGCGGCCCTGCCCGATGCAGCCGACCTCAAGGCGCGCCTGGCCCGCGACCCTGGCGACGACGAAGCGGCGTATCAGCTGTGCGTCCAGCAGCTGTCGCGGCAGCATTACGAAGCAGCACTGGACGGACTGCTACAGCTGTTCATGCGCAATCGCAGTTACAGCGAGGGGCTGCCGCACAAGACATTGCTGCAGGTGTTCGAACTGCTCGGCAACGACCACCCGCTGGTGACCAGCTACCGCCGCAAGCTGTTCGCCGCGCTGTACTGACGGACTGCCGGGCACGCCGTGCTATCGGCTAGCCAACCCAGCAATAGACCGGCGCATCCGCGCCGGCTTCTACCTTCACCTGCGGGCAATGGCGCAAGCGCACCAGCATTCGCTTGCCAGCCGCCACGTCACCGACCAGCCCCTGCACCTGATCCAGCAATGCCGGACCGTCGATACGACCTGCCTGCTCCAGCAGATGAAGAACGCTGCGCCAGGCACCATCGTCCTGGGCCTTGGCCTTGCCTGGCGCGGGCGCCGCTGCCGACGTCAGCACGGCCTCGGACGCTGTCGCGAATGGGCCAGCGAGGTGTGCCCAGTCCTCAGCGTCCATGTCTATGGCCAGGTCCACCGGCAGGTTGCCTACGGTGCCTTTGATTCTGATCATGCGGATGCCCTTCCATAACGAGGCCTCGTTGTAGCAGCGCCTCGCGGGTGAAGCAATCCCGGCTTCGACTTCAAGCCCTCTGCACGCATTGCCTGAACCGAACATGAATCTTTACAGACACATGGCAACCCAATGTAAATTTGTTATAACATTGCATTTCCATATCGCTCACGAGATTCCTCAATGCGCCGTCTCATGCTTGCCCTGCCCTTCGCTCTGCTGCCCTTCGTCGCCCATGCCCACGAGGAGGGTCACGAGCATGAGCATGAGCACGAGCACGGCAGCCTCGGCGCCCACGAACACGGCGTGGCACGATTGGACGCCGCCCTGGATGGCCAATCCCTCGAACTGGAACTGCAAAGCCCGGCCATGAACCTGGTGGGCTTCGAGCATGCCGCCAGCAGCGATGCCGACAAGGCCAAGGTCGCCGCGGCACGCAAGACCCTCGAGCAACCCCTGGCCCTGTTCGGCCTGCCCGCCGCAGCCAACTGCAAAGTCGCCGAGCAGAAGCTGGAAAGCCCGTTGTTCGGCGACAAGCCTGCCCACGAGCACGACGCCGCAGAAACCAAGCAAGGTGAAGAGCATCACCACGAGCACAGCGAGATTCATGCGCACTACCACTTCACCTGCGCGTCGCCACAGGCCCTGGAACACCTGGACCTGGCGCGCTTGTTCAGCACCTTCCCCGCCACCCAGAAAATTCAGGTACAACTGATCGGCCCGTCCGGCCAGCAGGGTACGGACCTCACCCCCAAGCAAAGCAGCCTGACATTCTGACCCATGAGCGATGCATTGATCGAGCTGGCCGAACTGGGCTTTGCCTGGCCTGGCCAAGCGATGTTGCTGGACATTCCCGCGTTCCGTCTGGAGCGTGGGGAAACCCTGTTCCTGAAGGGCCCCAGCGGCAGTGGCAAGACCACCCTGCTGGGCCTGCTCGGCGGCGTGCACACGCCGCAGCGTGGCAGCGTTCACTTGCTCGGGCAGAACCTGAGCGAGTTGAGCTTTGCCGCCCGTGACCGGTTTCGCGTCGAACACACGGGCTACATCTTCCAGCAATTCAACCTGCTGCCGTTCCTGTCGGTGCGTGAGAACGTGGAGCTGCCCTGCCGCTTCTCCCGCCGCCGCACCGCTCGCGCCGTGCAGCGCCATGGCAGTGTTGCCCAGGCGGCCACGCAACTGCTGGCACACCTTGGCCTGACCGATCCGGCGCTGCTCCAACGCCGTGCCGACACCCTCTCCATCGGTCAGCAGCAACGCGTGGCGGCTGCGCGCGCGCTGATCGGCCAGCCCGAACTGGTGATCGCCGACGAGCCGACCTCGGCGTTGGACAGCGACGCCCGTGAAGCCTTCATCCAACTGCTGTTCGCCGAATGTCGCGCCGCTGGCTCGAGCCTGCTGTTCGTCAGTCACGATCAAAGCCTGGCGCCTCTGTTCGACCGCCACCTGTCCCTGGCCGAACTCAATCACGCAGCACGCCCTGCCTCACCCGAGGTGTCTTGATGTACCTGCTTCGTCTTGCCCTGGCCAGCCTGGCCAACCGCCGCTTCACCGCGTTCCTGACCGCCTTCGCCATTGCCCTGTCGGTGTGCCTGCTGCTGGCCGTGGAACGTGTGCGCCACGAAGCCCGTGCCAGCTTCGCCAGCACGGTCAGCGGTACCGACCTGATCGTCGGCGCCCGCTCCGGCTCGGTCAACCTGCTGCTTTACTCGGTGTTCCGCATCGGCAACGCCACCAACAACATCCGCTGGGACAGTTTCGAGCATTACGCCAACAACCCGCAGGTCAAGTGGGCCATCCCCATCTCGCTGGGTGACTCGCACCGCGGCTACCGGGTCATGGGCACCAACCAGAGCTATTTCGAACACTATCAGTACGGCCGCCGGCAGTCGCTGCAGGTGGTCCAGGGCCGTGCCTTCCAGACCGACCCGTTCGAGGTGGTGCTTGGCGCGCAGGTCGCCGATGCCCTGCATTACAAGCTGGGCGACAAACTGGTGCTGGCCCACGGCGTGGCGGCAATCAGCCTGGTCAAGCACGACGACAAGCCGTTCACCGTCGTCGGCATCCTCGCCCGCACCGGTACGCCGGTCGATCGCACGCTGCACATCAGCCTGGGCGGCATGGAAGCCATCCATGTCGACTGGAAGAATGGCGTTCCGGCCCGCGGCGCCGGACGCATCAGCGCCGACCAGGCGCGTAACATGGACCTCACACCCAGCGCCATCACCGCGTTCATGGTCGGCCTGAACAGCAAGATCGCCACCTTCGCCTTGCAGCGCGACATCAACGACTTTCGCGGCGAACCGTTGATGGCGATCCTGCCCGGCGTGGCCCTGCAGGAGCTGTGGAGCCTGATGGGCACCGCAGAACAGGCGTTGTTCGTGATCTCCGTATTCGTCGTGCTGACCGGCCTGATCGGCATGCTCACGGCCATCGTCACCAGCCTCAACGAACGCCGTCGCGAGATGGCCATCCTGCGCTCGGTCGGCGCTCGTCCCTGGCACATCGCCGGCCTGCTGATTCTCGAAGCCTTCGCCCTGGCACTGGTCGGAATCCTCGCGGGCATGGCATTGTTGTACCTGGGCATTGCCTGCGCGCAGGGCTACGTGCAGTCCAACTACGGCCTGTATCTGCCGCTGAGCCTGCCCAACGCCTATGAGTGGTCGCTGCTGGGGATCATCCTCGCAGCCGCAGTGGTCATGGGCGCGATCCCGGCCTGGCGCGCCTACCGGCAATCTCTGGCCGACGGCCTGTCGATCCACCTGTGAGGATTTCACCTATGTTGCGCGCGGTAATGGCCCTGTTGCTGCTGACCAGCATGTCGCTGTCCGCAGCCGAGCTCAAGGAAGTCAGCTGGGAGGCGCTTATCCCGCCGGATGCGCCCAAGCTGACCCCGCAGATGACGCCAATGCACGATCTGGCGGACATCGGCACGACCTTGGCCGAAGCAGCGCCTGCCGTCCACCAGCAGGCGCCCGATGCACCCGTGGTCCAGGCACTGGACGGTCAGCAGCTGCGCATCCCCGGCTACATCGTGCCGCTGGAGGTCAACGAGGCCGGTCGGACCACCGAGTTTCTTCTGGTGCCCTATTTCGGCGCCTGCATCCATGTACCGCCGCCGCCGTCCAATCAGATCGTGCACGTCACCAGCGCCGTCGGGGTCAAGGTCGAGGAGCTCTACCAGCCCTACTGGATCGAGGGACCGATGCAGGTCAAGGCCAGCACCAGCGACCTGGCCCAGGCCGGCTACCAGATGGCTGCGGCGAAGATCTATGCCTACGAACTTCCCGACTGAGCCAATGACTTTTCATTGAGCCAGATCAAAAAACCGCAGCGACGCACTGACTACCATTGGGCGAATGTCCTTCGCATTCCCCAATGGAGCCCCCATGAACAAGTCCTTGCTCGGCGCCTCACTGATTGCCCTGGCGCTGGCAACCTCACAGGCCCAGGCCCACCAGGCCGGCGACATGATCATTCGCGCCGGCGCCGCCACCACCGCGCCCAATGAAGACAGCGGCCAGCTCAAGCTGGACGGCGCCAAGGTCGCAGGCACCAAGGCTACCCTCGACAGCGACACGCAGCTGGGCCTGGCCTTCGCCTACATGCTCACCGACCACGTCGGCATCGAGCTGCTGGCGGCCACTCCATTCCAGCACACCGTAGGCGTGCGCGGAATCAGCGCCGCCACCGGTATCGGCGGGCTCGATGGCAAGCTGGCGGACGTCAAGCAACTACCTCCCACCCTGTCATTGCAGTACTACCCATTGGCGCCAACGTCGCGCTTCCAGCCGTACGCCGGCGTCGGCATCAACTACACCCTGTTCTACGACGAAGACCTGAGTGGCGCGCGCAAGCAGCAGGGCTTCGACAACCTGAAGATCCAGGACTCGGTGGGCATTGCCGGGCAATTGGGTTTCGACTACATGTTGGGCGAGCACATGATGCTCAACGCGTCGGTCTGGTACGTCGACATCGACACCAAGGCCAGCGTCGACGGCCCCACAGCGCTGGGCGTCGGCCGCACCAAAGTCGACCTGGAAGTCGATCCGTGGGTGTACATGGTGGGTGTGGGCTACAAGTTTTAGGCAACGACCCTGCCGCCAGCCATGCCCCACCGGTACGGGAACGGCCTGGCGACAGTGGGCGGTCTACAGTGCCAGGAGGCGCCGCAACCCTTCTTCCAGCGGCGTCACCGGGCCCAGTTCGAAGCGTTCCAGCAGCAAGGCGTTGTCGGCGCGCGAGTGACGGATATCGCCCGCACGCGCCGGGCCGTGGCTCACCGCCGGCAAACCGCCCAGCACTGCGCCCAGCCCCGCCAGCAGCTGATTGAGCGACGTCGCCTGGTTCAACCCTACGTTCACCGGCCCCGGTTGCACGGTGGCCTGCTGCAACCCCTGCATCAGCAAGGTCACCAGGTCACCGACATAGAAGAAGTCACGGGTCTGTTCGCCATCGCCGAACAGGCTGATCGGCTGCCCACGCTGGGCGCGCTCGCTGAAAATACTGATGACGCCCGAATACGGCGAGGACGGATCCTGCCTCGGCCCGTAGATATTGAAGAAGCGAAACACCACCGGCTCCAGCCCATGCTCGCGGCGGTAGAAGTCCAGATAGTACTCACTGGCCAGCTTGTCCGATGCATAGGGCGTCAAAGGTGCCTTGGGCGTGTTCTCGCCGACCGCCTCACCTTCGCCATTGTTGCCATACACCGCGGCACTGGAAGCGAACAGCACTCGCTTGACCCCCGCCAGACGCATCGCTTCGCACAGGTTCAAGGTGCCGATGAAGTTGCTCTGGTGAGTCTTCACCGGATCGTCCACGGAAGCCTGCACCGAAGCGACCGCGGCCAGGTGCACCACCGCTTTGCAGCCGCCTACCACCTTTGCCAACAGGCGTGCGTCGGCGACATCGCCTTCGATCAGCTCCAGCCTGGGGTTTTCCATCGGCAGGTTGCTGCGCTTGCCTGTGGACAAGTCGTCGAGCACCCGCACCGAGTGACCTTCGGCCAACAACGCATCGACCAGATGGGAGCCAATGAAACCGGCACCGCCGGTGATCAGAATGGGTGTATCAGCCATGTCGGTAGTATCTGTCCAGAAGGCTCGGCAGCCCCGAACGCCAGGCGCGCGGCTTGATACCGAAGGTGTGCAGGATTTTCTTGCAGGCCAGCACGGCGTGCTGCGGTTCTTCCCCGGCATCGGGCCGCGCGGCGTGGGCCTGCGCGGTGGGCGCATCGATCGCCAGTGCGTGCATCGTCCTGGCTTCGCTGATGATCGCCTGGCCAAGGGCCAAGGCAGTGGTCGCCTCGTTGCCGGCATAGTGGTAGGTGCCCCACAGCGGCGCTTCGCAGTCCAGCTGCTTGAGCACCGAGAGGATCACCCGCGCGGCATCATCCACCGGGGTCGGATTGCCGCGCCGGTCATCGGCCAGCGGCAGCGGTTGCGGCAGCTCGGCGCGCTGCAGGTAGCGCCCCAGCACGCCGTCGGCGCTGTCGTCCAGCAGCCAGCCGAACCGCAACAGCACGTGCCGTGGGCAGGCCGCGCGCACGCTCTGCTCGATGCGCCACAGCGCCTGACCGCGCAGGCCAAGGGGCACCGGCTCATCCTTTTCGCTGTAGGCAGTGGCCCGCGAGCCATCGAACACACGATAGCTGGAAGGCTGCAACAGCACGATCTGGTGCTGCTGGCAGCGTTCGGCCAGGCGCTCTACCGCGATTTCTTGTTGGTCCAGGCGCGCCTGGCTCACTGCATCGGCCTGAAACCAGTCGAAGTAGTACGCCAGATTGATCAGCGCATCGGGGCGGGTTTCATCGAGCAGGTCGGTGAGGCTCGCCCCGTCCCAACCGTTTTCCGGCGGCCGCGGGGCCAGGAAGCCGATGCCCTCTTCCGCTCCGAGGCGAATCAGCGCTTGTCCTAGGGCATTCCCACCGCCCAACAGCATAAGGCGCATTCGCATAGAGTCAGCAGGTCCGTTCAAATTGGCAGTTCAGATTAACCGCAGGCGCGTGGTCGACGACAAAACCTTCGCCCGCACTCGAATCGAACAGCCATTTTGCGTTTTTCTGACGCCGACGTCACGCGCTATCAAAAAGAGGGGTTAGTGACAGCCCCGCAGCCTCAGCCCGGCACAGCCTGCGCAGGCAATCGATGCCCCAGTAAACGACGCCCCAACTTCTGCCCGTTGACCTCGATCAGGTGGTAGGTGATGAAGGAAACCCCGATCACGGCCAGCAATACCAGGCCCACGAGCAGATTGTTGAGCCACGGATAACCGCTGTCCAGATAACGGAAATCTCCGAACACCGGCGCCAGCGGCAAGCCGGTCTTCTTCTCCAACACCATGAACAGCAGGATCAACACACTCAAAATTATCACATGGGTCAGGTAGATCGAGTAAGAAAGTCGCCCCAGCAGCTCGAACACACGCGTCTTCAGCACGTTGGAAACGATCCCGGCATCGAACGCATACAAGGTCACCGTCAGGCAGAACAGAGCGCTCGCCAGCATGGCCTTGTTCGGCTCGTCACTGCTGAGCACCCAGACAATAGATCCGCCCGCCACGACTTCGAGCAGCGAAGCCATTGCGAACCCCGGCTGCACCCGCTGGCGCAACGCCTCGAACACCTTGTAGCACAACGCCCCGGCGAAGAAGCACGCCAGCCCCTTGTAGGCCAGCGCGGTGAACGGCCCTGCCCCGCTGTACAGCATTGCCATGGAGACGATGACGATCCCGGCCCAGACCAGCACCCGACGCGCCGACGTGCACAGCACCACCGCAGCGAAAATCAAATACATGTAGTACTCGATGCTGATGCTCCAGGACGGATAGTTGAACGACATGTTTTCCGTCCACGGCGTCCACGCCTGGATCAACAGCAAGTTGGGCACGATCTGCGAAGGCGCATACATACCGGTGAACGGCTCCTTGTTGAAGTTGACCCCCTGCTGCGCGGCGCCCCACTTCACGAACTCGAAGACGATGAACACGCCCAGCAAACAGACATGCAAGGGCGCCAGACGAAAGGTGCGCAGAATGAAGAACCGCCGCAGGTCCAGATCGTGCCGCGCGCCGTAGGCATGGGTGATCACGAAGCCGCTGAGCACGAAGAAGAAATCCACGAACAAATCGGCACTGCGAAAGAACGCCAGCTCCGTCACGCTGCCGACCACGTGCAGGTGATACAGCACAACGGCCAGCGCGCAGATACCGCGAAGACTGTCGAGCGCGTGAAAGCGTTGACCTGAAGCCATGACGTGATTCCGTTCGAAGGGTGTATCGGCTGCAGGCAGTGCGCTCCAGGTAACGAAGCGTGGGCAACAGGGCCGCGAAGTTGGAAAAATCTTAGTGAAGCGGCGGGGCCAGGGCAAGGTAATACGCGATGCATATATTTATATTTTGCCGCTGTGAAAACAGCTGAAAAACTGGCGTCAAAGCCGCCTGCGAAGGCCTGTTGGAAGCCGCGACCTCGCCTGCTTTTTGGCGAGCAACAAAAAACCTCGGTGCCGGATGGGAGCGGGGCTTTTTCAGTTCTTACGTGCAGTGCAGACCACTTAGAACTGTTAAAGACTCTTGACACTCATCCTGTAAGATTTTCATCCCGAAACCACTGAACGGTATGTTAACAATTCCCACTCACCAAGGCGCCAACTTTAAGAAAGTCGATCATTAACCCTAAAATCTCTCCTGATCTGCGAAATCAAAATATCACCTCCTAGGCTCTGATTAAGACATGAGCACTCAATATTATCGCCGGACTTGTTTCTATTTCTAATATCGCTCAACGAAAATGCTTTTGAGAGCTGGTTCAAATTAAACAGTCGTACCATCTAAACAAACCACTCGGCCCGCAGCGAACAATTAACCGTATCGGCCAGCCCGTTGGCGCGGGCCAAAAATTTCACTTTAAATCTATGAACAGCCATGGACGCCCCCCTGCCTCCCGCACCTTCTCCGCACAGTCAAACTAATAATACAACTGATCAACCTAGCTGTTCAACTAGTTGCGCCGGGAGTACTCAAGGGGGGGCAAGCTCGCTTCTGTACTAGCGGCCAGCTTCACATGAGCCGTGACACACGGTGACAAAGTCGCTAGATACAGTGACTTGATTAGACTTGACATTCGAACTGATTAAATGGAAAGATCTTGGGGCATTGCTAATCCGTTTTCTAGCTACTGCTTCAAGCGAATGCCACACCAATAACAAGATGGAGCTCAACCATGCTCTACTGCCGCATGGGTTATCAGCTATATACCTCAGCGAATCAGAATCCACGACACCATATTTAATCCCACAACTCGCGCACCACCATATTGAGTACTGACACAACCTGCTGATAGGAAGTGGGTAACGCAAAAAATATTTAGTGGAGCTAGGCCAGAAGAATACATCTTGCTTCTTTCAGACATCGACCATTCTTTTTTCAATCGAATAGATAACCTTTCATACGGGAGAAAAGACTGGGCTATCTTCAGAGCAGCGAAGGATTTCAGATGCCTAGCTTGGCTTTTCAACACAAATCCTGCTTAAACATTTTACGGACAAGCAAACTTGGCCGCCGAGCAACAAAGAGATTCTGCAAATAGGCTTTACACATAACAACATGCTTATGCCTCGATGCATTCGCAACAACGGACATAGCGTTAGTCAATTCTGCCTAAAAGGACATTAAGCATGCAGCTATTTCATCAGGTTATCGCTAGTAACGCCTATAAATATTCAGCCAAGCCGGCAATTATTCTGGATGGACAAGCAACTTCATACCAAAAACTACAAAAAAGGGCAGATGAAATAGCGTCGATCTTCCCAATGCTCGGCATCGTCCCAGGCGACCGTGTAGGACTGTACGCACCGATCTCCATTGACCTGATCGCCAGCTATCTTGGACTGCTGCAAGCAGGAGCGATCACTGCTGCGACTCACCACACGCTTAGTCGCATCAAGCTGATTCACCAACTCAAGCATTCTGGCGCTCGGGTACTTATTACCGACTGCACTGAAGATCTGCCTGGCCTAATCGTTGAAGCTGGTCTTGAGCTAGTTTTGCTTACCGTTCCGCTTCGGATGAAAATACCTCGCGTGATTGAACTTGCTGACGCCGTCGCAGGACACTGCGATAAACTAAAAACATTTGCTTCTCTACAGACTGATGATTCAGAACGCCCCACCTCAATATTTTATACTTCGGGCTCAACTTTCAGCCCGAAAGGTGTACTTGTCAACCACCGCATCATGTTGGCAGCCTGCAGTAGGGTCACCGCTTACCTGGGGAACACTCCTGACGACCGTATCCTTAGCTACTCGACCCTGGCATCGGACTACGGCGCCTACAATGTCTTTATGCCGCTGTACGCCGGCGCCACCAGTGTCGTTGAAAGCAGATCTCCTACTAGCGCGGAAGACGTACTCTCGGTAGTCGAACGTGAGGCGGTCACCTCAATGCATGTCTTTCCTCCGGTGCTCTTCCTGCTCGCCAATACAAGACCGAAGTGGCAGGCGCGGGTGCCAAGCTTGCGTTATATCTCTAGCAGCGGGCAGGCCCTTCATAGCCGCCACATCCAGCGAATTCGCCAAGCGCTGCCTCAAGTGCAAATATTTTCCAACTACGGGCTGACTGAGTGTAAACGCGTTAGTTATCTCTCTCCCGAAGAAATTGACCTGCGCCCAACGTCGGTAGGCAAGCCTTTAACCGGCGTAAGTCTATACTTGGTGGACGAGCAGGGCGTAGTTATCGATCAGCCCGGGCAGGTTGGTGAACTACTGGTGACCAGTGACTACCTAATGCTCGAGTACTGGAATATGCCTGAAGCAAATGCCAAAGCCTTTGTCCACAATTCCTTCGGTCATTCACGGCTGTACCGCACTGGTGACCTTTTCAAGAAGGATGCCGAGGGCTATCTCTACTACGTCTCGCGCAAGGACGATGTATTTGCGCGCAATATCTGGAATGTGAATCCTCGGGAGATTGAACAGTGCCTTGCCTCGCACCCTGCAGTCGCCGAGGTACTGGTGGTGCCCGTCGCTGACGAATTGGCCGGGCACGTGCCAAAAGCTTGCATCGTGCTTGATATCAATCATCGACAAACGAACGAGGAGACGCTAATCGACTACTGCAAGGAGCATCTGGACTGGCACATGGTCCCGACCCAGTGCGTATTCTTCGAGGCCCTCCCCAAAACCGATTCTGGCAAGCTTACCGCCAAAGGAATGATCTGATAGTAGGAGATGTGCCATGAAGAAGTCACTTCAGCCAATAGATGAGACCACCCTCGACCGCGACCTTCAACGAAGTACGATGTTCAAGCTCGCAGGACACTTCCACAGTCTAGCTACAGGCGCGAGTCAAGTACCGTTACAGCCTTTGGACAGTCACCTGCGGTCTGAGATCCAAGACCCGGAGGTCCTCGAATACCACGATCGCTTAATCGCAGGTGCTGGACCATTATTCTCCCATTTCTTGGCTAGCGTGCCATACATCCTCGAGGAGCTCGCCAGAGTTGGCGTTGCTATGACCCGTCTGGCTCAGGCCAATAGCAGTGACGCCGACCAAACCTTTAGCCTGTTCGAAGTGGACGCCTTTGATGGTAGCAACGGCCGTGCTCTTACCGGCCATTCGCACGGACTGATCCGTACTTTTACTTCATCTCCGAACTTAGCCAATCAAATAGCCTTTGAGCGGCATGCTGACCCAGCGTTATCGCTGTTCTTTCCGCAATCGGTGTTCAAGGTGACACCCGCTCTACTGCAGACCCCTGATTTTGATCAATTCAGCGAGGGATTCGACTTCATTTATGAGATGGCCGCGTTTCAGTTCTATACCTGTGACCGGGCCGGACAGATCTCCCATATCAAGCAGTTTCTGAAGCCTGGCGGGCTGGTGTTTTTTTTGGAAAAACTCAATCACCCCAATCCAGATGAGTATCTGCGGCGTGAACAGATAAAAGATGAAGAGTTCAAGACCCGATACTTTAGCGAAGAAGAGATCCGCTGGAAACGCCAACAAATGCTTGAGCAAATGCAAAATGGTCAGGTCACATTTGAAGAACTGGTGAGCGCTCTGTCCGCTCGCTTTAAAAGCGTGCACCTTATCTGGAGCAGCAGTAATTTTTGCGAATTCGTTGCCTCGGACGACCCAGAGCAGCTCGCGCAGTTTCTGGATCTGATAGGAGGGGTAGTTCAGCCAGCGAAGTTTTGCTTTGAAGCTGCGCGTCTTGGCTCAGTTGTCTCGTCGCTAAGCGGTGACAAGGAGTTAGCAAATGGTTGATCCTAAACATCAAGCAATGAAACTCAACGAACTGGCTTCGCCCTGTCAACAGGCTGCTCACCATCTTCCTCTGGGGCCAGATCGGGCCACAGTTGCTGAAAAAAATCGCCGGTTGAGCCGTGACACATTCAACGAGTTGTTTGCCGAAGGCAGGCTAGATCTACTATCGCCACTCGCACCGGTTACATCTACCGGCAACTGGCCGACATTAGTGGAAAGCGCGCGGATTGCTGCTCGGGTGTGTCCGTCCACAGGCTGGATGCTAGCTCTAGTGGGCGGTCACGGCTCAATTGCACGACGGATCCCCCCTGCCTGCATAGACCAACTGTACAACGATGGCCCACGGCAGCTCTTTGCCTCAGCCTCCACCAGTATTGATAGCCTAATGGCCTTTGAACCTGAAGGTATACGGGTCGACGGGCGATGGCGCTTCAGTTCAGGTATTGAGGATGCTACTTGGTTGATGATCAATGCCCCCTGCCCTACACATCCGGAAGCTGCTCACACCCCACGTTTTCTGGTGCTAATCGCCACCAGTGAGGTTGAAAAGCTTGAAAGTTGGGACAGCTGTGGTATGGCGGCAACTGGGTCTCACGATGTGCTGACCCGGAGTTTGTTGGTACCCCATGATCGAGTCTTTGCGCTGCATAAGATCTTCGCTCAGAACCCACTTTCGCTGGCGTGTGACTACATCGACAGGGTGCCCCTGGTTCCCTATCTCACCACTTCAATTATTGGCCCGATACTGGGTTGTGCCGAGGGTGCCCTTGCCGCATTTGTGGCTGCGTTCGATGGTTCATTATCGGTAAATGATCCTCGGGTCGCCGAACAGGCAGCCCACTCGGCCGCGCAGCTATTTGGCGCACAGCTTTTGTACGAGTCTTTGATCAAGCGGCTGCATGAGGCGGGTGTCAACGACCAAGTCCTAGACACGCAAGAACTATTGCAGCTCAAGCGCGATCGCGCCTATTTGGCGGCACAATGCGTGCAGGCTGTACATCGCCTAGTGGAAAGGCTCGGGGCCTCATTCGTGGTGGGAGGCAACCTGCTTCAGCGTCACTGGCGTGATATCCAGACTATGGCCGCGCACCGCGATGTGGCCTGGAGTGAAACGATGCAATGCAGCGGCGAAGCCCTCCTGCAGCCCTGCACTAGCAATGCCCCAAAGAACTGATTTTTCCCAATAGACTATCCTAGAGAGGTTTCACATGTTCGTTCGCAACAAATCCGATGTTGAGAAAACACCTTACTTCGTTGAATGGGGCGCAGGGACTAGTCACCGTTTACTCACTGAACGCGATGCCATGGGCTTTACGCTGTGCCACACCGTTGTCCGTGCGGGTACAGAGTCACTTTTGCATTACCGAAACCATTTGGAGGCGTGCTACTGCATCGCGGGAGAAGGTGAAGTCGAAGACATGCAAGGCAATATATTTCCGATCCGGCCTGGTGACGTCTATGCGCTTGATCAACATGATCGGCATTTACTGCGCGGCGGCAAAGAGCAAGATCTAATTCTAGTCAGCGTATTCAACCCGCCATTGCGTGGTGATGAGCGACATAATCTCAATGACAGTTTGGGATCGGCTTACTGATGCTTTTTTGACCGCTATGGAACATTGCTTATTCAAAGGAGCTACCTATGCGCAAGGACTACCTCGCGTTTTTTGTCTCGCTTTTTCTATCGAGGTTGGCGGACCAAATTCTGTTGTTTATTGTACCTCTGGTGGTGTTCCAGAGCACCAATAGCGCTTCTTTGGCAGGGCTGGCGTTTTTTGTCGAATCGCTGCCGCGATTTCTTGCGTTCCCGGTGTGCGGCGCCTTGTGCGATAAGTACACGCCTATCAAGATCTTGCACATGAGTCAGGTCTATCGGGCATTGCTCTGTGTGGTGGCGATGGCGCTCTACGGAATCTTCGGTGGCATCGGCTGGGTTGTGGCCCTGTCGGCGCTGTGCGGGGTGCTGACTACGCAAGGCATCATGGCTCGTGAAGTGCTTATGCCGCATATCTTCCAGCACTACAGCTACACCAAGACCTTATCTTACTCCCAGATTGCCGACCAGACAGGATTGGTGCTCGGACCGCTGGCAGCAGCATTGATGCTTGAGGTGTGGCCTTGGCATTGGGTGGTGGTTTGGATAGCTGGATTGTTCCTGTTGGCCGACCTTAGCATGCTGGCGTGGCAACGTTTTAGCCAAATTACGCTGGACGTGTTCGAGCAGCATCAAGACATCTGGATGCAGCCCTTGAAGATCGCTTTGGGGCATATCCATAACCTTGTGGAACTGAAAAAGATCATCACTCTAGCGGTAGGAGTCAACCTGATTGTTGGTGTCACTTTGGCTACCTCTGCCGCCATGGTCATCGGCCATCACAGCGCCGGAAAGGATGATTATGCAGCATTGCAAGCAGCCGGAGCTGTGACAACAATCGTGATCCTGTTTCTTCTCGCTCGGATTGTGTTGCCTCTGAGGTTCCTTGGTGGGGTCGGATATCTAATGATAGCAACTGGGGCATTTATCAGCGCCCTGAGTCCAAATCTCCTCGGCTATGTACTAGGGTTCCTGTTAATCGTCGGTTTCGACAAAATGTTCAACGTTTACATGCGCACTATCCGGCAGAAAGTAATACCACCTCAGGACTTCGGCAAGACGGTAGGCGTGATCACGCTGCTAAACAACGTATCTCAGCCTCTAGCAGGCTTACTAGTGGCATTATTAGCTTCCCCTTTGGGCATCCAGAACGTGATTTTGTTCTTGGCCGTGTTAGCTTTTTTGATTGGTGCATTTGCTATGTGGTGGTTTGCAAAGGCATTCGGCCCACGCCCAACTTCCTTTCTCAAGGCTAACCGAGAAATTAAAAAATAAAACACGGCCACTTCTATAAATTTTTAGACATAAAAAAACCCCAGGGCCGCAAAACCCGGGGGTTACTGGAAAAATTTAATACTAAGCTCTGAAGTGGCCCCTAGAACGGAATATCATCATCAAAGCTGTCAAAGTCCGGAGCTGGCTGCTGCTGCGCAGGCGGAGCCGAACGCTGCTGCGGCGCCGACTGCTGCGGACGCGGCGCCTGCTGACGCGGAGCCGGTGCCGACTGCTGGTAGTTGTTGCCACCGCCGCCCTGCTGGTCGTTGTTCTGCGGACGGCCGCCCAACAGCTGCATGGTGCCCTGCATGTCGACGATGATCTCGGTGGTGTAACGCTTGATACCGTCCTTTTCCCACTCGCGGGTCTGCAGCTTGCCTTCGATGTACACCTGCGAGCCCTTGCGCAGGTACTCACCGGCGATCTCCGCAACCTTGCCAAACATCGACACACGGTGCCACTCGGTACGCTCGACCTTCTGGCCGCTCTGCTTGTCGGTCCACTGCTCGCTGGTGGCCAGGCTCAGGTTGGTGACCGCATTGCCGTTGGGCAGGAAACGGACCTCAGGATCCTGACCGCAAGTACCCACCAGAATGACTTTGTTAACCCCACGGGCCATAACGTTCTCCTAGGCTTCGCACGCTGTCGGCGCTGGGTTGACCAGGCGCTCGAGGGCGGTGCGATCCAAAATTTCTTTGTCCAATTTGATATAGATGGCGGCCTCTTCTGCCACCACCACCGCATCTGTTACACCGGGCACGGCTTTCAACCGCTCGGCCAATCCCGTCTCGCGCATCGCTTGGGGCGAAAGCGGCAAGCGCAGACTGGTCACGTAGGGTGGCTCGCGCATAGTAACAGCTATGGCCAGCCACAGGGCGCACAGCGCCGCGCATCCGATGAAGACCACACCCAGGCCACCCTGCTGAAACAACCAACCGCCAAGGATGCCACCCATGGCCGACCCCAGGAACTGGCTGGTGGAATACACCCCCATGGCCGTGCCCTTGCCGCCGGCTGGCGAAACCTTGCTGATCAACGAAGGCAGCGACGCCTCCAGCAGGTTGAACGCCGTGAAGAACACCACCGTGCCAATGACCAGCGCCTTCAGGCTGTCGCCGAACGCCCAGAAGAACACCTCCACCAGCATCAAGGTCGCCACCGCGCCCAGCAGAACACGCTTCATCTTGCGCTTCTTTTCGCCGTAGATGATGAACGGAATCATTGCGAAAAAAGATACCACCAGGGCGGTCAGGTACACCCACCAATGCTGTTCCTTGGGCAACCCGGCGCGATCCACCAATGCCAGGGGCAAGGCGACGAAGCTTGCCATCAGGATCGAGTGAAGCACGAAAATGCCGAGATCCAGGCGCAGCAGATCGGGGTGCTTGAGGGTGGCCAGCATCTCGCTGCGGGTCACGCCCGACTCACGATGAAGGGTATGTGCCGTCGCCTTGGGCACCACGAAGGCCACCAGCGCGATGCCAACCAACGCCAGCCCGCCGGTCGCCAGGAACAGGCCATGCAGGCCGAAGGCGCGAGTCAGCAGTGGCCCGACCACCATCGCCACCGCGAACGACACGCCAATGCTCATGCCGATCATGGCCATCGCCTTGGTGCGGTTCTGTTCGCGGGTCAGGTCCGATAGCAGGGCCATGACCGCTGCCGATATCGCCCCGGCGCCCTGCAGAACGCGTCCAGCGATCACACCCCAGATGGAATCGGACTGGGCCGCGACCACGCTGCCGATCGCGAAGATCACCAGGCCGCCGTAGATCACCGGACGACGGCCGATCCGGTCGGAGATGACCCCGAAAGGGATCTGCAGGAATGCCTGGGTCAGGCCATAGGCGCCGATCGCCAGACCGATCAGGGCCGGGGTGGCGCCCGCCAGGTCCATGCCATAGGTCGCCAGCACTGGCAGGACCATGAACATGCCCAGCATGCGGAAAGCGAACACCAGGGCCAACCCGCTGGCTGCGCGGGTTTCACCGCTGCTCATGCGTTCGCTGTGGGGATCGTGCATGGATAAACCTCGTGTGAACCGGTGACGATTCTACCAGTCCCACCCAGTAACGGCACAGACGGCGACGCTATGACGCGCCTTCTTCATCTTTGCGCGCACTCACCGTGCCGTGCCATTGACAAGCCCCGTATACTCACCTGTTTACGCCCGCCGCGCGAGGCCGCCTTGGACAAGATTCTGGTACGTGGGGCTCGAACCCACAATTTGAAAAACATCGACCTGACCCTACCCCGTGACAAACTGATCGTGATCACCGGGCTGTCGGGTTCAGGCAAATCCTCCCTGGCTTTCGACACCCTCTACGCCGAAGGCCAACGCCGCTACGTCGAATCGCTGTCGGCCTATGCCCGGCAATTCCTGTCGATGATGGAAAAGCCCGACGTCGACACCATCGAAGGTCTGTCGCCGGCCATTTCCATCGAGCAGAAGTCGACATCGCACAATCCGCGCTCCACCGTCGGCACCATTACCGAGATCTACGACTACCTGCGCCTGCTGTACGCCCGCGTGGGCACGCCGCGCTGCCCGGATCACGACATCCCGCTGGAGGCCCAGACCGTCAGCCAGATGGTCGACCTCGTTCTGGCGCAGCCCGAAGGCGCCCGCCTCATGCTGCTGGCCCCGGTCATCCGCGAACGCAAAGGCGAGCACCTGGCCATTTTCGAAGAGCTGCGCGCCCAGGGTTTCGTCCGTGCGCGCATCAACGGCAAGCTCTACGAAATGGACGAGCTGCCCAAGCTCGACAAGCAGAAGAAGCACACCATCGAAGTGGTGGTGGACCGCTTCAAGGTCCGTGCCGACCTGCAACAGCGTCTGGCCGAATCGTTCGAGACGGCGTTGAAGCTGGCCGATGGCATCGCCCTGGTGGCGTCGATGGACGACGAGCCGTTCGAAGAGATCATCTTCTCCGCACGCTTTGCCTGCCCGATCTGCGGCCACGCGATCAGCGAACTGGAACCCAAGCTGTTCTCCTTCAACAACCCGGCCGGCGCCTGCCCGACCTGCGATGGCCTGGGCGTGAAACAGTTTTTCGACAACAAGCGCTTGGTGAATGGCGAACTGACCCTGGCCGAGGGCGCGATCCGCGGCTGGGACAGGCGTAACGTCTACTATTTCCAGATGCTCGGCTCGCTCGCCAGCCATTATCAGTTCAGCCTCGACGTGCCGTTCAACGAGCTGCCGGCCGACCAGCAGAAAGTCATCCTCACCGGCAGCGGCACTCACAACGTCGATTTCCGCTACCTGAATGACCGGGGCGATATCGTCAAACGTTCGCACCCGTTCGAAGGCATCGTGCCCAACCTCGAACGCCGCTACCGCGAAACCGAATCGGCCAGCGTCCGTGAAGAACTCGCCAAGTTCCTCAGCACCCAGCCCTGCCCGGACTGCCGCGGCACGCGTCTGCGCCGCGAGGCTCGGCATGTATGGGTAGGCGAGAAAACCCTGCCCGCCGTCACCGGCCTGCCGATCGGCGACGCCACCGAGTACTTCGGCACGCTCGCCCTGACCGGACGCAAGGGCGAAATTGCCGACAAGATCCTCAAGGAAATCCGCGAGCGCCTGCAGTTTCTGGTCAACGTCGGCCTGGACTACCTGACCCTGGACCGCAGTGCCGACACGCTGTCCGGCGGCGAAGCCCAGCGCATCCGTCTGGCCAGCCAGATCGGTGCGGGCCTGGTCGGCGTGATGTACATCCTCGACGAGCCCTCCATCGGCTTGCACCAGCGGGACAATGATCGCCTGTTGGGCACCCTCAAGCACCTGCGCGACATCGGCAATACCGTCATCGTCGTCGAGCATGACGAAGACGCCATCCGCCTCGCCGACTACGTTGTGGACATCGGCCCCGGCGCCGGCGTGCATGGCGGCCATATCGTCGCCCAGGGCACCGCGCAGGAGGTCATGGACCATCCCGACTCGCTGACCGGCAAGTACCTGTCCGGCCGCGTGAAGATCGCCGTGCCAGCCAAGCGTACGCCGCGCAACAAAAAGCTGGCCCTGACGCTCAAGGGCGCCCGCGGCAACAATCTGCGCAATGTCGATCTGGAGATCCCGATCGGCTTGCTGACTTGCGTCACCGGCGTTTCCGGCTCGGGCAAGTCGACCCTGATCAACAACACCCTGTTCCCCCTCAGCGCCACCGCTCTCAATGGTGCAACCACGCTGGAAGCCTCGGCGCATGACAGCATCAATGGCTTGCAGCACCTGGACAAAGTGGTCGACATCGACCAGAGCCCGATCGGACGCACGCCGCGCTCGAACCCTGCCACCTACACCGGATTGTTCACCCCAATCCGCGAACTGTTCGCTGGGGTGCCGGAATCGCGCTCACGCGGTTATGGCCCGGGCCGGTTCTCGTTCAACGTCAAGGGCGGTCGCTGCGAGGCCTGCCAGGGTGACGGCTTGATCAAGGTTGAGATGCACTTCCTGCCCGACATCTATGTGCCCTGCGATGTCTGCAAGAGCAAGCGCTACAACCGCGAAACCCTGGAGATCAAGTACAAGGGCAAGAACATCCACGAGACCCTCGAGATGACCATCGAGGAGGCGCGCGAGTTCTTCGATGCGGTACCGGCACTGGCGCGCAAGCTGCAGACGCTCATGGATGTCGGCCTGTCCTACATCAAGCTGGGGCAGTCGGCGACCACCTTGTCCGGCGGTGAAGCACAGCGGGTCAAACTGTCCCGCGAGCTGTCCAAGCGCGACACCGGCAAGACGCTCTACATCCTCGACGAACCCACCACTGGCCTGCACTTCGCCGATATCCAGCAGCTGCTCGACGTGCTGCATCGCCTGCGGGACCATGGCAACACCGTGGTGGTGATCGAGCACAACCTCGATGTCATCAAGACTGCAGACTGGCTGGTCGACCTGGGCCCGGAGGGCGGCTCCAAAGGCGGCCAGATCATCGCCGTCGGCACCCCGGAGCAGGTTGCGGACATGAAGCAGTCCTACACCGGTCACTACCTCAAACCGTTGCTCGAACGCGACAAAGCCTGAAACCAAAAAGCCCCGCACAAGCGGGGCTTTTTAGTTTCAGACAAAACGCCATCCCTGTAGCAGCGGCGCAAGCCGCGTCAACATTCACCGCAGCAACCGTGAATCACCCGCGCCCCTGTAGCAGCGGCGCAAGCCGCGTCGGCGGCCAGCACCATAACCCTGCAGAATCACCGCGTATCCTGCCTGGCCTTGAACCACTGCTACGATGAGATCAGAACTGCGACTGCAGGTAATTCTCCAAGCCAATGGACTTGATCAAACCCTGCTGCTTCTCCAGCCAGTACGTATGATCTTCCTCGGTATCCGCCAACTGCACCCGCAGTATGTCGCGAGTCACGAAGTCGCTGTGTCGTTCGCACAACTCGATACCCTTGCACAAGGCCGCACGCACCTTGTATTCCAGACGCAGATCGGCAGCGATCATGCTCGGGACATCCGTACCGACTTCAAGGTCGTCCGGACGCATGCGCGGCGTGCCTTCGAGCATCAGGATGCGACGCATCAAGGCGTCGGCATGACCTGCTTCTTCTTCCATCTCATGATTGATGCGCTCGAAGAGCTTGGCGAAGCCCCAGTCCTCGTACATCCGCGAGTGGATGAAATACTGATCACGGGCAGCCAGCTCGCCTGTAAGCAAAGTATTGAGGTAATCGATTACGTCCGGGTGGCCTTGCATCGCCGTATATCTCCTAGCAGAAAGGCATAGTTTGAACCAAGGTCGCGGATACGTCACGGCCCGCGGTGCAGAAATACGCTAAAAAGCAGAGAAAATGTGACGAAATAAAGCGAAAAACCGCCCAGATGAGGGCGGTTCTTCTTATCACTTAGGTTCAGCCCAGTTGGATGCCCAATGCCTTGGCGATCCCATTACCGTAGGCTTCGTCCGCACGGTAGAAGTGCTGCAACTGACGCTCCACCACATCTGCGCTGACACCCATCATCGCACCAGCGATGTTGTCGATGAGCAGAGTCTGCTGCTCAGCATTCATCAAACGAAAAAGAGCGCCGGCCTGGCTGTAGTAATCGGCGTCCACGCGATGATCGAAGCGATCCGCGTCACCGTGCAGAGCCAGGGCGGGCTCGCGATACTGAGGCGCCTGCTTGGGTGCATCGGTGTAGCTGTTGGGCTCGTAGTTAGGCGCGGCACCGCCATTGCTGCCAAAGGCCATCGAACCGTCGCGTTGGTACGAGTGAACCGGGCTGCGGGGTGCGTTCACCGGCAACTGCTGATGATTGGTCCCGACGCGATAGCGGTGGGCATCGGCATAGGCGAACACACGGCCTTGCAGCATGCGGTCGGGCGACAGCCCTACGCCGGGCACCATGTTGCTCGGGCCAAACGTCGCTTGCTCTACTTCGGCAAAATAGTTCAGCGGATTACGATTCAGCTCCAACATACCTACTTCGATCAACGGAAACTCCTTCTGCGACCAGGTCTTGGTCACGTCGAACGGGTTTTCGTGGTGACGGTTCGCCTGATCCTCACTCATGATCTGCATGCATACCCGCCACTTGGGGAAATCCCCACGCTCGATTGCATCGAACAGGTCGCGCTGTGCGTAATCCGGGTCGGTGCCGGCGATACGCGCCGCGTCGGCTGGAGCAAGGTTCTTGATGCCCTGAGCTGTCTTGTAGTGCCACTTGACCCAGTGACGCTCACCCTTGGCATTGATCAAGCTATAGGTGTGGCTACCGAAGCCGTGCATGTGACGATAGCCGTCTGGAATGCCGCGGTCCGAGAACAGAATGGTCACCTGGTGCAACGCCTCGGGCGAATGGGACCAGAAGTCCCACATCATCTGCGCGCTCTTGAGGTTGCTTTGAGGCAAACGCTTCTGGGTGTGGATGAAATCGGGAAACTTCATCGGGTCGCGAATGAAGAACACAGGCGTGTTGTTGCCAACGATGTCCCAGTTGCCTTCCTCGGTGTAGAACTTGAGGGCGAAACCACGCGGATCGCGCTCGGTATCGGCTGAGCCGCGCTCGCCACCCACTGTGGAAAATCGCAGGAAGGTTTCGGTCTGCTTGCCTACGGTACTGAACAGCTTGGCACTGGAGTATTCCGAGATGTCACGGGTTACCGTAAAGGTGCCGTATGCGCCTGAGCCCTTTGCATGAACACGACGCTCGGGAATATTCTCGCGGTTGAAATGCGCAAGCTTCTCGATCAGATGGAAATCGTCCAGCAGCAAGGGACCACGCGGCCCCGCAGAACGGGAATTCTGATTGTCGGCGACCGGCGCGCCGCTAGCGGTGGTGAGGATCTTGCTCTGGCTCATGGACGATGTTCCTTGGTAAGGCTTGCTGTGTAGGCGCCGACTTCAGCGGCTTGGAGCAAGTATCCAAAAAACATCCTCATTCGACTAATGGGCAAATCTTCTTTGCCTGATAGATTTTGACTAATCAGCAGGCATAAAAAAACCGGACCTAAGCCCGGTTTTTCAGAACAGACTGTTCGTCTTATTCAGCAGCTTCAACCGAGCCACCAACAGGACGATCAACCAGCTCGACGTACGCCATAGGTGCGTTATCGCCAGTACGGAAGCCGCACTTGAGGATACGCAGGTAACCGCCCTGACGGGTGGCATAGCGCTTGCCCAGATCGTTGAACAGCTTACCAACCATTTCTTTCGAACGAGTACGGTCGAAAGCAAGACGGCGGTTTGCAACGCTGTCTACCTTGGCCAGGGTGATCAGCGGCTCGGCAACGCGGCGCAGTTCCTTGGCTTTTGGCAGGGTAGTCTTGATCAGCTCGTGCTCGAACAGCGACACCGCCATGTTCTGAAACATGGCCTTGCGGTGCGAGCTGGTACGGCTCAGGTGACGTCCACTTTTACGATGACGCATGGTTCATTCCTTACCAAACACAACGTTCGGTGATTACGACGATCAGGCAGTCGCCTTGTCGTCCTTCTTAAGACTTGCAGGCGGCCAGTTGTCGAGGCGCATGCCGAGGGACAGACCGCGGGAGGCCAGAACGTCCTTGATTTCAGTCAAGGATTTCTTGCCCAGGTTCGGAGTCTTCAACAGTTCTACTTCGGTACGCTGAATCAGGTCGCCGATGTAGTAAATGTTTTCCGCCTTAAGGCAGTTAGCCGAACGTACAGTCAGTTCCAGATCGTCAACCGGGCGAAGCAGGATCGGATCGATCTCGTCTTCCTGCTCGATTACCACAGGCTCACTGTCACCTTTGAGATCGACGAACGCAGCCAACTGCTGTTGCAGAATGGTTGCAGCGCGACGGATGGCCTCTTCAGGATCCAGGGTACCGTTGGTTTCCAGATCAATAACCAGCTTGTCCAGGTTAGTGCGCTGCTCGACACGGGCGTTTTCCACCACGTATGCGATACGGCGTACCGGGCTGAACGAAGAGTCGAGCTGCAAGCGACCAATGCTGCGGCTTTCGTCTTCATCGCTTTGACGCGAGTCGGCCGGTTCATAACCACGACCACGAGCTACGACGAGCTTCATGTTCAGGGCGCCGTTAGACGCCAGGTTAGCGATTACGTGATCGGGATTAACGATCTCGACATCATGATCCAGCTGAATATCGGCAGCGGTAACCACCCCCGAACCCTTTTTCGACAAGGTCAGCGTAACTTCGTCACGACCGTGCAGCTTGATAGCCAGGCCTTTCAGGTTCAACAGGATTTCAATGACGTCTTCCTGTACACCTTCGATGGCGCTGTACTCATGGAGTACACCGTCAATCTCGGCCTCGACTACTGCGCAGCCGGGCATTGAGGACAACAGGATGCGTCGCAGCGCGTTGCCCAGGGTATGGCCGAAACCACGCTCGAGAGGCTCGAGGGTGATTTTGGCGCGGGTTGGACTGACGACCTGCACATCAATATGGCGGGGCGTCAGGAACTCATTTACCGAAATCTGCATGGATGCACCTATTTTCTAGCCCTTACTTGGAGTAGAGCTCGACAATCAGGCTTTCGTTGATGTCGGCGGACAGATCACTGCGAGCAGGAACGTTCTTGAAAACGCCCGACTTCTTCTCAGTGTCTACTTCTACCCATTCTACGCGGCCACGTTGGGCACACAGATCGAGAGCTTGGACAATGCGAAGCTGGTTTTTAGCTTTCTCGCGAATCGCGACCACGTCACCAGCACGAACCTGGTAGGACGGAACGTTAACGGTCTTGCCGTTTACGCTGACCGACTTGTGCGATACCAACTGACGGGATTCGGCACGAGTCGAGCCGAAGCCCATACGGTATACGACGTTGTCCAGACGGCATTCGAGCAGTTGCAGCAGGTTCTCGCCGGTTGCGCCTTTCTTGCCGGCAGCTTCCTTGTAGTAACCGCTGAACTGACGCTCGAGAACGCCATAGATACGACGGACTTTCTGCTTTTCACGCAGCTGGGTGCCGTAGTCGGACTGGCGGCCACGGCGCTGACCGTGGATACCTGGGGCTGCTTCGATATTGCACTTCGATTCCAGGGCGCGAACGCCGCTTTTCAGGAACAGGTCAGTGCCTTCACGACGAGCCAGTTTGCATTTTGGACCAATGTAACGAGCCATTATCTATCGTCTCCTGAATTACACGCGGCGCTTCTTCGGCGGACGGCACCCGTTATGCGGGATTGGCGTCACGTCGGTGATGCTGGCGATCTTATAGCCACAGCCGTTCAATGCACGGACAGCGGACTCACGACCTGGACCTGGACCCTTGACGTTGACGTCGAGGTTCTTCAGGCCATATTCCAGCGCAGCTTGACCAGCACGCTCTGCAGCCACCTGGGCAGCGAACGGGGTGGACTTGCGTGAACCGCGGAAACCCGAACCGCCGGAGGTGGCCCAGGACAGGGCGTTACCTTGACGATCGGTAATGGTCACGATGGTGTTGTTGAAAGACGCGTGGATGTGGGCGATGCCATCAACCACTGTCTTTTTGACTTTCTTACGAGGACGAGCAGCAGGTTTTGCCATGACTAGATTCCTGTCGATTCGCTGGTGCGATTACTTGCGGATCGGCTTACGCGGACCTTTACGGGTACGCGCGTTGGTCTTGGTACGCTGACCGCGTACTGGCAGACCACGACGATGACGAAGACCGCGATAGCAGCCCAGATCCATCAAGCGCTTGATTTTCATGTTGATTTCGCGGCGCAGATCACCTTCGGTGGTGAACTTCGCCACTTCGCCACGCAGCTGTTCAATCTGCTCGTCGCTCAGATCCTTGATCCGTGCGGCTGGGTTGACCCCAGTGTCTGCACAGATTTTCTGTGCAGTAGTGCGACCAACACCATAGATGTAGGTCAGCGAGATAACAGTGTGCTTGTTATCTGGAATGTTAACGCCTGCAATACGGGCCATTCAGTGGGACTCCAATTGACAGCTACCTACGCCCCGG
Source organism: Pseudomonas sp. CFBP 13602 (assembly GCF_014842725.1). Classification (NCBI taxonomy): domain Bacteria; kingdom Pseudomonadati; phylum Pseudomonadota; class Gammaproteobacteria; order Pseudomonadales; family Pseudomonadaceae; genus Pseudomonas; species Pseudomonas sp. CFBP 13602. The sequence goes on from NZ_JACYVT010000003.1 coordinate 491,768, forward strand.
AAGCCAAGAAATAGGGCGCGAGATAATATCGCTGTAATAACAAATAATCAACCCGGCAGCGCACTAGCTGCCGGGCTTGTAGCACATCACAGTCAGCCTTGGCGCTGTTTGTGACGCGGCTCTGCGCTGCAAATGACTCGAACGACGCCTTCGCGACGAATGATTTTGCAGTTACGGCACAGCTTTTTCACCGATGCACGAACTTTCATTGCCAACTCCTCGAACCTTAAGGGACTGTCAGCGCAGCAGACCGCTGCCACCGTAGCCTTTCAGGTTGGCTTTCTTCATCAGGGATTCGTACTGGTGCGAAACGAGGTGCGATTGTACTTGGGACATAAAGTCCATCACAACCACTACCACAATCAGCAACGAGGTCCCGCCAAGGTAGAACGGAACGTTTGCAGCCACCACCAGGAACTGTGGAAGCAAGCAGACGCACATCATGTACAGGGCACCGAACATGGTCAAACGGGTCAGAACGCCATCAATGTAGCGCGCCGACTGCTCGCCTGGACGAATACCCGGAATAAAGGCACCGGACTTCTTCAGGTTTTCCGCCACGTCTTTCGGATTGAACATCAACGCCGTATAGAAGAAGCAGAAGAAAATGATCCCTGCACTAAACAGCAGAATGTTCAACGGCTGACCAGGAGCGATCGACTGCGAGACGTCCTGCAACCAGCCCATACCTTCGGACTGACCGAACCAGGAGCCCAGCGAAGCCGGGAACAGCAAGATGCTGCTCGCGAAAATGGCAGGAATCACACCGGCCATGTTCACTTTCAGCGGCAAGTGGCTCGTCTGCGCAGCGAAAACCTTGCGGCCTTGCTGACGCTTGGCATAGTGAACGGCTATTCGCCGCTGACCACGCTCGATGAACACCACGAAACCGATAATCGCCACTGCCAGCAGACCGATCGCAACCAGCGCGAAGATGTTGATATCGCCCTGACGCGCAGACTCGAAAGACTGCCCGATCGCTCTCGGAAGACCAGCAACGATACCCGCGAAGATCAACATCGAGATACCGTTACCCACACCACGCTCAGTGATCTGCTCACCCAGCCACATCATGAACATCGCGCCCGCCACGAAAGTGGAGACCGCCACGAAGTAGAAGCTGAAGCTTGCAGTGAACGCCACACCCTGATTGGCCAAGCCGATCGACATGCCGATCGCCTGTACCAGGGCCAGGATGACGGTGCCATAGCGGGTGTACTGGCTGATCTTGCGACGGCCAGCTTCCCCTTCCTTCTTCAACTGCTCCAGTTGCGGGCTCACGGCGGTCATCAGCTGCATGATGATCGATGCCGAAATGTACGGCATGATCCCCAGTGCAAAGATGCTCATCCGTTCCAGCGCGCCACCGGAAAACATGTTGAACAAGCTAAGAATGGTCCCCTCATTCTGTCGAAACAGGTCTGCGAGTCGGTCCGGGTTGATACCTGGAACCGGGATGTGTGCGCCAATTCTGTAGACGATGATCGCCAGGAACAGAAAACGCAGACGAGCCCAGAGTTCAGACATACCGCCCTTGCCTAGCGCTGAGAGAGCACCTTGCTTAGCCATTTATTCCTCGAACTTGCCGCCAGCTGCTTCGATAGCCGCACGCGCACCTTTGGTGGCGGCGATTCCCTTGATGGTCACAGCGCGAGTCACTTCGCCCGACAGCATGATTTTCACACGCTGTACGTTCTGGTTGATCACGTTGGCATCCTTCAGGGACTGCACGGAGACGATGTCGCCTTCCACTCGGGCCAGCTCGGACAGACGCACTTCTGCGCGGTCCATGGCTTTCAGGGAAACGAAACCGAACTTCGGCAAGCGACGGTGCAGCGGCTGTTGACCGCCTTCGAAGCCTGGAGCGATGGTGCCACCGGAGCGGGAGGTCTGACCTTTGTGGCCACGGCCACCGGTCTTGCCCAAACCACTACCGATACCACGACCCGGGCGATGCTTTTCGCGACGCGAACCGGGAGCTGGACTCAGATCATTGAGTTTCATCGATTAACCCTCTACGCGAAGCATGTAGTAGGCCTTGTTGATCATCCCGCGATTCTCGGGAGTATCCTGGACTTCTACAGTGTGACCGATGCGACGCAGACCCAGACCCTTAACGCACAATTTGTGGTTAGGGATACGGCCGGTCATGCTTTTGATCAGCGTAACTTTTACAGTAGCCATGATCAGATGATCTCCTCAACGTTCAGACCGCGCTTGGCGGCGATGGACGACGGGGACTGCATGGCCTTCAGACCCTTGAACGTAGCGTGAACCACGTTGACGGGGTTGGTCGAGCCGTAGCACTTGGCCAGAACGTTCTGGACACCAGCCACTTCGAGAACGGCACGCATTGCGCCGCCAGCGATGATACCGGTACCTTCCGAAGCAGGCTGCATGTACACCTTCGAAGCGCCGTGAGCGGACTTCATGGCGTACTGCAAGGTGGTCCCGTTCAGGTCCACTTGAATCATGTTGCGACGAGCTGCTTCCATAGCTTTCTGGATGGCAGCAGGCACTTCACGAGACTTGCCACGGCCGAAGCCAACACGGCCCTTGCCATCACCTACCACGGTCAACGCGGTGAAAGTGAAGATACGGCCGCCTTTGACGGTCTTGGCAACGCGGTTAACTTGAACCAGCTTCTCGATGTAGCCTTCGTCGCGCTTTTGGTCGTTATTTGACATAACTTAGAACTCCAGCCCAGCTTCACGAGCGCCATCGGCCAGCGCTTTGACGCGACCGTGGTACTTGAAGCCAGAGCGGTCGAAAGCCACCTGCGAGACGCCAGCGGCCTTAGCACGCGAAGCGACCAGCTGGCCAACCTTAGTGGCCGCGTCAATGTTGCCAGTGGCACCATCACGCAATTCTTTGTCCAAAGTCGAGGCACTTGCCAAGACCTTGCTGCCGTCGGCCGAGATGACCTGGGCATAGATGTGCTGCGAAGAGCGGAACACGCAGAGACGCACGACTTCGAGTTCGTGCATTTTCAGGCGTGCCTTGCGAGCGCGACGCAGTCGAGTAACTTTTTTGTCGGTCATTTGCTATGCCCTACTTCTTCTTGGCTTCTTTACGGCGGACGACTTCGTCTGCGTAACGTACACCTTTGCCTTTGTAAGGCTCTGGCGGACGGAAATCGCGGATTTCAGCGGCCACTTGACCCACCAGCTGCTTGTCGATGCCCTTGATCAGGATATCGGTCTGGCTAGGAGTCTCAGCGGTGATGCCTTGCGGCAACTCGTAATCCACCGGATGAGAGAAGCCCAGCGACAGGTTCAGCACTGTGCCTTTTGCTTGTGCTTTATAGCCAACACCGACCAGCTGGAGCTTGCGCTCGAAGCCTTGGCTTACGCCCTGGACCATGTTGTTGACCAAAGCGCGAGTGGTACCGGCCATTGCACGGGTCTGCTGATCGCCGTTCTTGGCAGCGAAACGCAGTTCGCCAGCCTCTTCAACGACTTCAACCGACGAGTGAACGTTCAGTTCCAGAGTGCCCTTGGCACCCTTCACCGAAAGCTGTTGGCCGGCGAATTTTACTTCGACACCAGCTGGCAGCTTAACGGGGTTCTTAGCGACGCGAGACATGCTTATCCCCCCTTAGAACACTGTGCAGAGTACTTCGCCGCCGACACCGGCAGCGCGCGCAGCACGATCCGTCATCACACCTTTATTGGTGGAGACGATGGATACGCCGAGACCGCCACGAACTTTCGGCAGGTCATCAACGGATTTGTACTGACGCAGGCCTGGACGACTTACGCGCTTGACTTCCTCGATGACCGGACGGCCTTCGAAGTATTTCAGCTCGATGGAAAGCGACGGTTTTGCTTCGCTGCTTACCTGAAAACCCGCGATGTAACCTTCGTCCTTCAGAACTTTGGCCACAGCTACCTTCAACGTGGAAGATGGCATGCTTACGACGGGCTTTTCAGCCATCTGGGCATTACGGATTCGAGTTAGCATGTCCGCTAACGGGTCCTGCATACTCATGGGCTAGACGCTCCTGATACAAAAATAATTAGCCTTGCGGCTACAACGTCGCCGAGCGTTTGATCCGGTCCAAAAACCCGGGCTCAGGCGAGCCGGCAATTCTAGACGTACGGCAGAAATGAATCAAGCCCCATGAGGGGCTTGATTCAGTCGCCGTGACACCGGCGGTCGGTTGATTGCTCAATCGAGCGCAGGCATCTCGTCTGTCCGACTTACCAGCTGGCCTTGACCAGACCTGGTACGTCACCGCGCATGGCGGCCTGGCGCAGCATGTTACGGCCGAGGCCGAACTTGCGGTACACGCCATGCGGACGACCAGTCAGGCGGCAGCGGTTACGCATGCGAGCAGCGCTCGCATCACGTGGCTGCTTCTGCAGGGCTACCGAAGCATTCCAGCGCTCTTCTTCACTTGCGTTCAGATTGACGATGATTGCTTTGAGCTCAGCACGCTTCTTGGCGTATTTAGCTACCGTCAGCTGACGCTTCAGCTCACGGTTCTTCATGCTCTTCTTGGCCATTTTCCTACTCCAATCAGTTGCGGAACGGGAAGTTGAAGGCACGCAGCAAGGCGCGACCTTCTTCATCCGAACGAGCAGTGGTGGTCAGGGTAATGTCCAGACCGCGCAGAGCATCGATCTTGTCGTAATCGATTTCCGGGAAAATGATCTGCTCTTTCACGCCCATGCTGTAGTTGCCACGACCGTCGAAGGACTTGGCATTCAGGCCGCGGAAGTCGCGTACCCGAGGCAGGGAGATCGCCAGCAGGCGGTCCAGGAATTCGTACATCTTGTCGCGACGCAAGGTCACCTTGACACCGATCGGCCAACCCTCACGGACTTTGAAGCCCGCGATGGATTTGCGTGCGAAGGTCACAACGGCTTTCTGGCCGCAGATCTTCTCGATGTCGGCTACAGCGTGCTCGATGACTTTCTTGTCGCCGATCGCTTCGCCCAGACCCATGTTCAGGGTGATCTTGGTAACGCGCGGAACTTCCATCACGTTCGCAAGCTTGAGTTCTTCCTTAAGCTTGGGAGCGATTTCCTTCCGGTAAATCTCTTTCAGTCGTGCCATGGTCTTCTACCTAGCAGTGTTCAAGCATCAACCGCTTTTTGGGTCGACTTGAAGACACGAATTTTTTTGCCTTCTTCTACTTTGAAACCAACGCGGTCAGCCTTGTTGGTTTCGCCATTGAAGATGGCGACGTTGGAAGCGTGCAGAGGCGCTTCTTTCTCGACGATACCGCCTTGTACGCCCGACATCGGGTTAGGCTTGGTATGACGCTTCACCAGGTTGACCCCACCAACGACCAGACGGTCGTCAGCGAGAACCTTGAGCACCTTACCGCGCTTGCCTTTGTCTTTGCCGGCGATCACGATGATCTCGTCGTCACGACGAATCTTTTGCATGTCGGATCTCCTTACAGCACTTCTGGGGCGAGCGAGACGATCTTCATGAACTTCTCGGAACGAAGCTCACGGGTCACTGGCCCAAAGATACGGGTGCCGATTGGCTCTTGCTTGTTGTTCAACAGAACAGCAGCGTTGCCATCGAAGCGGATGATGGAGCCGTCAGCACGACGAACGCCGTGACGAGTGCGGACTACAACAGCAGTCATCACTTGACCTTTCTTCACCTTGCCACGAGGAATTGCTTCCTTCACGGTCACCTTGATGATGTCGCCGATGCCAGCGTACCGGCGGTGCGAGCCGCCCAGTACCTTGATGCACATGACGCGACGAGCGCCGCTGTTATCGGCCACATCGAGCATGGATTGAGTCTGAATCATAGAATTTCTCCGACCCCTAGCCCTTAGACTTCAACAGCGCGTTCGAGAACGTCAACCAGTGCCCAGGACTTGGTCTTGGCCAGCGGACGGGTTTCACGAATAGTGACCTTGTCGCCGATCTTGCACTGATTGGTTTCGTCGTGAGCGTGCAGCTTAGTCGAACGCTTAACGTATTTACCGTAGATCGGGTGCTTTACGCGACGCTCGATCAATACGGTGATGGTTTTGTCCATCTTGTCGCTGACCACACGGCCAGTCAGCGTACGGACGGTTTTTTCGGCTTCAGCCATGATCACTTACCTGCCTGCTGGTTGAGCACAGTTTTCACGCGAGCGATGTCGCGCTTCACTTGCGAGAGCAGGTGAGACTGCCCCAACTGGCCAGTTGCTTTCTGCATGCGCAGATTGAACTGGTCGCGCAGCAAGCCGAGCAGTTGCTCGTTCAGTTGCTGTGCTGATTTTTCACGAAGTTCATTCGCTTTCATCACATCACCGTCCGCTTAACAAAGGAGGTGGCGAGAGGCAGCTTTGCAGCCGCCAAGGCGAAAGCCTCACGCGCCAGCTCTTCGGAAACACCCTCGATTTCATACAGGACTTTGCCTGGCTGAATCTGGGCAACCCAATATTCCACGTTACCCTTACCTTTACCCATACGAACTTCGAGGGGCTTTTTGGAGATAGGCTTGTCCGGGAATACACGGATCCAGATCTTGCCGCCACGTTTAACGTGACGGGTCAGGGCACGACGCGCTGACTCGATCTGACGAGCGGTGAGACGACCACGAGCTACAGACTTCAGCGCATACTCGCCGAAGCTGACTTTGCTACCGCGCTGAGCCAGACCACGGTTGTGGCCAGTCATCTGCTTGCGGAACTTCGTACGCTTAGGTTGCAACATTTGGCGTACCCCTTACTTAGCAGCTTTTTTACGAGGCGCAGGTGCTTGTGGTTTCAGTTCTTCTTGGCGACCACCAATTACTTCGCCTTTGAAAATCCAAACCTTCACACCGATCACACCGTAAGTGGTGTGAGCTTCGTAGTTGGCATAGTCGATGTCGGCACGCAGGGTGTGCAAGGGCACACGACCTTCGCGATACCATTCAGTACGTGCGATTTCAGCACCGCCGAGACGACCGCTCACTTGGATCTTGATGCCTTTGGCACCAATGCGCATGGCGTTCTGTACGGCGCGCTTCATGGCGCGACGGAACATCACACGACGCTCCAGCTGCTGAGCTACGCTCTGCGCAACCAGCATACCGTCGAGCTCCGGCTTGCGGATCTCTTCGATATTGATGTGCACAGGCACACCCATTTGCTTGGTCAGGTCCTGGCGCAGTTTCTCAACATCTTCACCTTTCTTCCCGATAACGATACCAGGACGAGCGGTGTGGATGGTGATACGTGCAGTTTGGGCCGGACGATGGATATCGATACGGCTTACGGACGCGCTTTTTAGTTTGTCTTGGAGATACTCACGCACCTTCAGATCTGCGAACAAGTAGTCCGCATAAGTCCGACCGTCTGCGTACCAGACGGAGGTGTGCTCCTTGACGATTCCCAGGCGAATGCCAATGGGATGTACTTTCTGACCCATCTGATCGACTCCGTTACTTGTCAGCAACCTTGACAGTGATATGGCAAGACCGCTTGACGATGCGATCAGCCCGGCCTTTGGCACGAGGCATGATGCGCTTCAGCGAACGCCCTTCGTTGACGAAAACGGTGCTGACCTTCAGGTCATCAACGTCTGCGCCTTCGTTGTGCTCGGCGTTGGCTACGGCCGACTCCAGCACTTTCTTCATGATTTCCGCGGCTTTTTTACTACTAAAAGCCAGCAGGTTGAGCGCTTCGCCCACCTTCTTCCCGCGGATCTGGTCGGCGACCAAGCGGGCTTTCTGGGCGGAGATTCGAGCGCCCGACAACTTAGCGGCTACTTCCATTTCCTCACCCCTTAACGCTTGGCTTTCTTGTCAGCCACGTGCCCACGATATGTGCGGGTACCGGCGAACTCGCCCAGTTTGTGGCCGACCATGTCTTCGTTCACGAGAACTGGGACGTGTTGGCGACCGTTGTGTACTGCGATGGTCAGACCGACCATTTGTGGCAGGATCATCGAACGACGCGACCAGGTCTTAACTGGTTTGCGATCGTTCTTTTCCGCCGCCACTTCGATCTTCTTCAGTAGGTGAAGATCAATAAAAGGACCTTTTTTCAGAGAACGTGGCACTGTCGTATCCCTCTATTTACTTGCGACGACGGACGATCATTTTGTCGGTACGCTTATTACCACGAGTCTTCGCGCCCTTAGTCGGGAAGCCCCATGGCGATACCGGATGACGACCACCGGAGGTACGACCTTCACCACCACCATGTGGGTGGTCAACCGGGTTCATGGCAACACCACGAACGGTTGGGCGAACGCCACGCCAGCGTTTGGCACCGGCTTTACCCAGCGAACGCAGGCTGTGCTCGGAGTTCGAGACTTCGCCCAGCGTTGCGCGGCACTCGGACAGCACTTTGCGCATTTCGCCCGAACGCAGGCGCAGGGTCACGTAGACACCTTCACGAGCGATCAGCTGAGCCGAAGCACCAGCGGAGCGAGCGATCTGAGCACCTTTGCCAGGCTTCAATTCGATGCCGTGGATGGTGCTACCGACCGGGATGTTGCGCAGCTGCAGCGAGTTGCCTGGCTTGATCGGTGCCAGAGCACCTGCAATCAGCTGGTCGCCAGCGCTCACGCCTTTCGGTGCGAGGATGTAGCGACGCTCGCCGTCTGCGTACAGAACCAGAGCAATGTGAGCAGTACGGTTAGGATCGTATTCAATGCGCTCGACGGTGGCAGTGATGCCATCCTTGTCGTTGCGACGGAAGTCGATCATGCGGTAATGCTGCTTGTGACCACCACCGATGTGACGGGTGGTAATGCGGCCATTGTTGTTACGACCACCAGTCTTCGATTTTTTCTCGAGCAGCGGTGCGTGAGGAGCGCCTTTATGCAGCTCCTGGTTGACCACCTTGACCACGAAACGGCGGCCAGGGGAAGTCGGTTTGCATTTAACGATTGCCATGATGCACCCCTTCCTTACTCAGCACTGCTGCTGAAATCGAGATCTTGGCCTGGCTGAAGGGAGATAACTGCCTTCTTCCAGTCATTACGCTTGCCCAGACCGCGAGCAGTGCGCTTGCTTTTACCCAGTACGTTCAGGGTAGTAACACGCTCTACTTTCACGCTGAACAGGCTTTCGACGGCCTTCTTGATTTCCAGCTTGGTTGCGTCGGTAGCAACCTTGAAAACGAACTGACCTTTCTTGTCTGCCAGAACCGTAGCCTTCTCGGAAACGTGCGGGCCAAGCAGAACTTTAAATACGCGTTCCTGGTTCATCCCAGCAGCTCCTCGAATTTCTTCACGGCCGACACGGTGATCAACACCTTGTCGTATGCGATCAGACTAACTGGGTCGGAACCTTGGACGTCACGTACATCGACGTGCGGCAGGTTGCGAGCAGCCAGGTACAGGTTCTCGTCGACGGAGTCCGATACGATCAGAACGTCAGTAAGGCCCATGCCATTCAGCTTGCCCAGCAGGTCTTTGGTTTTCGGTGCTTCGACAGCGAAGTCCTGAACCACGACCAGACGGTCGGTACGCACCAGCTCAGCAAGGATGGAGCGCAGTGCTGCGCGATACATCTTCTTGTTCAGCTTCTGGGTGTGATCCTGAGGACGAGCTGCGAAAGTGGTACCACCGCCACGCCAGATAGGGCTACGGATAGTACCGGCACGAGCACGGCCGGTACCCTTCTGACGCCAAGGGCGCTTACCGCCACCACGAACGTCGGAACGGGTCTTTTGCTGCTTGCTGCCCTGACGACCGCCAGCCATGTAGGCCACGACTGCCTGGTGCACCAGCGTCTCGTTGAACTCGCCGCCGAAGGTCAGTTCGGAAACTTCGATCGCCTGAGCGTCATTTACATTTAATTGCATTTTCGCTTCCCCTTAACCGCGAGCCTTGGCTGCCGGACGCACAACCAGGTTGCCGCCGGTTGCGCCAGGAACAGCACCCTTGACGAGCAGCAGATTGCGTTCAGCGTCGACGCGCACAACTTCCAGGGACTGCACGGTCACGCGCTCAGCGCCCATATGACCGGACATTTTTTTGCCCTTGAATACACGGCCAGGAGTCTGGCACTGGCCGATGGAGCCAGGGACGCGGTGGGAAACGGAGTTACCGTGCGTGTTGTCTTGACCGCGGAAGTTCCAACGCTTGATGGTACCGGCAAAGCCTTTACCTTTGGACTGACCGGTAACATCTACCAGTTGGCCCGCTGCGAAGAGTTCAGCATTGATCAAGTCGCCAGCCTGGTATTCGCCTTCTGCAAGGCGGAATTCCCAGACGCCACGACCGGCAGCAACGTTCGCCTTGGCGAAGTGACCTGCTTGAGCAGCAGTCACACGCGAAGCACGACGCTCGCCGACAGTGACTTGCACTGCACGATAGCCATCAGTTTCTTCAGTTTTAAACTGGGTGACGCGATTCGGCTCGATCTCAATGACCGTGACCGGAATGGAGACACCTTCTTCGGTGAAAATACGGGTCATACCGCATTTACGACCGACTACACCAATAGTCATGTTGTAAACCTCATGAGTGTACGGGGCTTTCACCCGCTATGGCCGCCCATTTCAGAGCGTTACACGACTAAGACCCAAGTCTTAGCCGAGGCTGATCTGCACTTCCACACCTGCCGCAAGATCAAGCTTCATCAGCGCGTCAACGGTTTTGTCCGTTGGCTGGACGATGTCCAGAACACGCTTATGAGTACGGATCTCGTACTGGTCGCGCGCGTCTTTGTTGACGTGCGGGGAAACCAGAACGGTGAACCGCTCTTTACGGGTAGGAAGTGGAATTGGACCACGCACCTGAGCACCAGTACGTTTCGCGGTTTCCACGATTTCCTGGGTGGATTGGTCGATCAGGCGATGGTCAAAAGCCTTCAACCTGATACGGATTTGCTGATTTTGCATTGGATTTCAGACTCCGGCTGCTGTTCCCACCGGGCGCAATGCACCCGTTAAAAGGAGGCGCAATTCTATAGACGCGCCCATCGAGTGTCAACCCAATAAAAAAGCCCCCGCTAAGCGGGGGCCTTTTCAAACGATCAACGATTACTCGATGATTTTGGCTACGACGCCAGCGCCGACGGTACGACCGCCTTCACGGATAGCGAAACGCAGGCCGTCTTCCATTGCGATGGTCTTGATCAGGGTGACAACCATTTTGATGTTGTCGCCTGGCATTACCATTTCAACGCCTTCCGGCAGTTCGCAGTTACCGGTCACGTCAGTGGTCCGGAAGTAGAACTGTGGACGGTAGCCTTTGAAGAACGGAGTGTGACGACCGCCTTCTTCCTTGCTCAGCACGTAGACTTCAGCTTCGAACTTGGTGTGCGGCTTGACCGAACCCGGCTTGACCAGAACCTGGCCACGCTCGACGTCGTCACGCTTGGTGCCGCGCAGCAGCACGCCGCAGTTCTCGCCAGCACGACCTTCGTCCAGCAGCTTGCGGAACATTTCAACGCCGGTGCAGGTGGTGACGGTGGTGTCACGCAGACCTACGATTTCCAGCGAATCCTGAACCTTGACGATGCCGCGCTCGATACGACCGGTAACAACGGTACCGCGACCGGAGATCGAGAACACGTCTTCGATTGGCATCAGGAATGGCTTGTCGATGACACGGACTGGATCTGGGATGTAGCTGTCCAGAGTCTCAACCAGTTTACGAACGGAGCTGGTGCCCATTTCGTTGTCGTCTTTGCCTTCCAGCGCCATACGAGCCGAACCGATGATGATCGGAGTGTCGTCGCCTGGGAAGTCGTAGGTCGACAGCAGGTCACGAACTTCCATCTCTACCAGTTCCAGCAGCTCGGCGTCGTCTACCAGGTCGGCCTTGTTCAGGTAAACCACGATGTACGGAACGCCAACCTGGCGGGACAGCAGGATGTGCTCACGGGTTTGTGGCATCGGACCATCAGCGGCCGAGCAAACCAGAATCGCGCCGTCCATCTGGGCAGCACCGGTGATCATGTTCTTCACATAGTCAGCGTGACCTGGGCAGTCAACGTGAGCGTAGTGACGGATCAGCGAGTTGTATTCAACGTGCGCGGTGTTGATGGTGATACCACGAGCTTTTTCTTCTGGAGCGCTGTCGATCTTGTCGAAGTCGACGATTGCGGAACCGAAAACTTCGGAGCAAACGCGAGTCAGAGCAGCAGTCAGAGTGGTTTTACCGTGGTCAACGTGACCAATGGTGCCAACGTTGACGTGCGGTAGGGAACGATCAAATTTTTCTTTAGCCACGACAATTAACTCCTTGCCTAAAGGACTGAATCAGCCTTGTTTTTTGGATACAGTTTCAGCGATGTGCGCCGGAGCTGTGTTGTATTTTTTGAATTCCATAGAGTAGCTTGCGCGACCCTGGGACATGGAGCGAACGTCGGTCGCATAACCGAACATCTCACCCAACGGAACCTCGGCGCGAATCACTTTGCCGGAAACCGTATCTTCCATACCCAAGATCATGCCGCGACGACGGTTAAGGTCGCCCATGACATCACCCATGTAGTCTTCAGGTGTAACAACTTCTACCGCCATGATCGGCTCAAGCAACTCACCACCGCCCTTCTGGGCCAGTTGCTTGGTTGCCATGGAGGCAGCGACCTTGAACGCCATCTCGTTGGAGTCGACGTCGTGGTAGGAACCGTCGAAAACGGTCGCTTTCAGGCCGATCAGCGGATAGCCGGCAACAACACCGTTCTTCATCTGCTCTTCGATACCCTTCTGAATCGCCGGGATGTATTCCTTGGGAACCACACCACCGACGACTTCGTTCACGAATTGCAGACCTTCCTGACCTTCGTCAGCAGGGGCAAAACGGATCCAGCAGTGACCAAACTGACCACGACCGCCGGACTGACGAACGAACTTGCCTTCGATTTCACAGTTCTTCGTGATGCGCTCACGATAGGAAACCTGAGGCTTACCGATGTTGGCTTCGACGTTGAACTCACGGCGCATCCGGTCAACCAGGATGTCCAGGTGCAGCTCGCCCATGCCGGAGATGATCGTCTGACCAGTCTCTTCATCGGTTTTAACGCGGAAAGATGGATCTTCCTGAGCAAGCTTGCCCAGAGCGATACCCATTTTTTCCTGGTCATCCTTGGTCTTGGGCTCTACGGCAACCGAAATAACCGGCTCCGGGAAGTCCATGCGAACGAGGATGATCGGCTTGTCACCGTTGCACAAGGTTTCACCAGTGGTGACGTCCTTCATGCCGATCAAGGCCGCGATGTCGCCAGCGCGTACTTCCTTGATCTCTTCGCGGGCGTTGGCGTGCATCTGCACCATACGACCCACGCGCTCTTTCTTGCCCTTGACCGAGTTGATCACGCCGTCGCCGGAGTTCAACACGCCCGAGTAAACACGGACGAAGGTCAGGGTACCCACGAATGGGTCAGTGGCAATTTTGAATGCCAGAGCGGAAAACGGTTCTGCGTCGTCTGCATGACGCTCCAGCTCGATGGTCTCGTCATCCGGGTCAGTACCCTTGATGGCAGGAATATCGACCGGAGCCGGCAGGTAGTCGATCACAGCATCGAGAACCAGGGGAACGCCCTTGTTCTTGAACGAGGAACCGCAAACAGCCAAGACGATCTCGCCAGCGATGGTACGCTGACGCAGAGCAGCCTTGATTTCGTCGTTGGTGAGTTCTTCACCTTCGAGGTACTTGTTCATCAGCTCTTCGTTGGCTTCAGCCGCAGCTTCGACCATGTTGTTGCGCCATTCGTCAGCCAGCTCCTGCAGCTCGGCAGGGATAGGCTTGCGAACAGGAACCATGCCTTTGTCAGCATCGTTCCAGTACACAGCTTCCATGGCCAACAGATCGATCTGGCCCTGGAAATTGTCTTCGGAACCGATAGCCAGCTGGATAGGCACAGGAGTGTGACCCAAACGCTGCTTGATCTGACCGATCACGCGCAGGAAGTTCGCGCCAGCACGGTCCATCTTGTTTACGTAAACAAGACGAGGAACGCCGTACTTGTTGGCTTGACGCCATACGGTTTCCGACTGAGGCTCTACACCCGAGGTACCACAGAACACAACGACAGCGCCGTCGAGTACGCGCAGGGAACGCTCAACTTCAATGGTGAAGTCTACGTGGCCCGGGGTATCAATGACGTTGAAGCGATGCTCGTCCTTGTACTGCTTCTCGGAGCCCTTCCAGAAGGCGGTGATAGCAGCAGAAGTGATGGTAATACCACGCTCCTGCTCCTGAACCATCCAGTCCGTGGTCGCGGCGCCGTCATGCACCTCGCCCATTTTGTGGCTTTTGCCGGTGTAAAAAAGGACGCGCTCGGTGGTCGTGGTTTTACCAGCGTCCACGTGAGCAACGATACCAATGTTACGGTAGCGGTTAATCGGTGTAGTACGAGCCATAAAGCCCTCGCAAAATTAGTGACGCTGAATTTAGAAGCGGTAGTGCGAGAACGCTTTGTTGGCTTCAGCCATACGGTGAACGTCTTCACGCTTCTTAACTGCAGCACCTTTGCCTTCGGCAGCGTCCAGCAGTTCGCCGGCCAAGCGCAGAGCCATCGACTTTTCACCGCGCTTGCGCGCGAAGTCTACCAGCCAGCGCATTGCCAGGGCGTTACGACGGGACGGACGAACTTCGACCGGAACCTGGTAAGTAGCACCGCCTACACGGCGCGACTTCACTTCGACCAGCGGAGCGATGGCGTCGAGAGCTTTCTCGAAGATTTCCAGGGGGTCGCTGTTCTTGCGTTCTTTAACCTTGTCCAGCGCGCCATAAACGATACGCTCGGCAACGGCTTTCTTGCCGCTTTCCATCACGTGGTTCATGAACTTGGCCAGGATCTGGCTGCCGTATTTTGGATCGTCAAGCACTTCGCGCTTGGCTGCTACGCGTCTTCTTGGCATGGATAAGCCCTCAAACGGTCTTCAGGTTAGCTCGGGACAGGCCCGACCTTACTCTTATCGACTCAGAAAAATAGATAACTGCAGTGTGCAAACGCCGATTACTTCGGACGCTTGGTACCGTACTTCGAACGACCTTGGTTACGACCTTTGACGCCGGAGGTATCCAGGGAGCCGCGAACGGTGTGGTAACGAACACCTGGCAAGTCTTTTACACGACCGCCGCGGATCAGTACCACGCTGTGCTCTTGCAGGTTGTGGCCTTCACCGCCGATGTACGAGGAAACCTCGAAACCGTTGGTCAGGCGCACACGGCATACTTTACGCAGTGCCGAGTTAGGTTTTTTCGGCGTGGTGGTGTACACACGGGTGCACACACCACGACGTTGCGGGCAGTTCTGCAGCGCAGGTACGTCGGATTTCTCGACGATACGCTTGCGCGGCTGACGTACCAGCTGGTTGATAGTTGCCATCTACTAGCTCCACTGTTGTCTTGCGACGCTATTGTCTTGCAAGAAAAGCAAAAATGGCAGGAATCAATCCCGCCAAATTTAGGGGTACAAGAGTCTAAAGAGGATCTCGTCCCCAGTCAAGACAAGGCCCCGGCCTCCCTTGCCAACTCCGCTGCGACATTTTGTGTCGTTGCGGAGTTGGCAAGGGCTACCAGGGCCCCGTCATCACTACCGCTGGTCTCAATTACCGCTTGAGTTCAGCGCTTCGGTCAACGCAGCTTCCACTTCACTGGCGCTGACGCGAGTCGGTTTGTCGAGTTCACGGCGACGCTTGCGCTCGCTGTGATACGCCAGACCGGTACCAGCCGGGATCAGACGACCCACGACCACGTTCTCTTTCAGGCCGCGCAGGTAATCGCGCTTGCCGGTGACTGCCGCTTCGGTCAGTACTCGAGTGGTTTCCTGGAAGGAAGCCGCCGAGATGAACGATTCGGTGGACAACGACGCCTTGGTAATACCCAGCAGCACGCGAGTGAATTTCGAAACGAATTTCTCGTCCGCACTCAGACGCTCGTTTTCACCCAGTACGTGGGTCAGTTCCATCTGGTCGCCCTTGATGAAGCTGCTGTCGCCGGACTCGGAGATTTCGACCTTGCGCAGCATCTGACGCAGAATCGTCTCGATGTGCTTGTCGTTGATCTTCACGCCCTGCAGACGGTACACGTCCTGAATCTCGTTGACGATGTACTTGGCCAGCGCACTCACACCCAGCAAGCGCAGGATGTCATGCGGGTCACTCGGACCGTCCGAGATAACTTCGCCGCGGTTCACTTGTTCGCCTTCGAAGACGTTCAGGTGACGCCACTTCGGAATCAGCTCTTCATACGGATCGGTGCCGTCGTTCGGCGTGATAACCAAGCGGCGCTTGCCTTTGGTTTCCTTGCCGAAAGCGATGGTGCCGCTGACCTCCGCCAGGATCGAAGCTTCCTTCGGACGCCGCGCTTCGAACAAGTCGGCAACACGCGGCAGACCACCGGTGATGTCGCGAGTCTTCGAAGTTTCCTGTGGAATACGGGCGATAACGTCACCCACACCCACTTGCGCACCATCCGCCACGCCGACCAGGGCATTGGCTGGCAGGAAGTACTGGGCCGGTACGTCGGTACCTGGCAACAGCAGATCCTTGCCATCGACGCCAACCATCTTCACTGCCGGACGAATTTCCTTGCCCGCAGCTGGACGGTCCTTGGCATCGAGCACTTCGATGTTGGTCAGGCCGGTCAATTCGTCTGTTTGACGCTTGATCGTGATGCCTTCTTCCATGCCCACGTAGGTCACGGTACCTTTCATCTCGGTGACGATTGGGTGAGTGTGCGGGTCCCACTTGGCCACGATAGCGCCAGCGTCGACCTTGTCGCCTTCCTTCACCGAAATCACTGCACCGTATGGCAGCTTGTAACGTTCGCGCTCACGACCGAACTCGTCGGCAATCGCCAACTCACCCGAACGCGATACTGCAACCAGATTGCCGTCCAGACGCTCGACGTGCTTCAGGTTATGCAGGCGGACAGTACCGCCGTTCTTCACCTGGACGCTGTCGGCAGCCGAGGTCCGGCTTGCCGCACCACCGATGTGGAACGTACGCATGGTCAGCTGGGTGCCCGGCTCACCGATGGACTGGGCGGCGATAACGCCGACCGCTTCACCGATGTTCACCTGGTGACCACGAGCCAGATCACGGCCGTAGCACTTGGCGCAGATACCGTAACGGGTTTCGCAGCTGATCGGCGAACGCACGATGACTTCGTCGATGCTGTTGAGCTCGATGAATTCAACCCACTTTTCGTCCACCAGCGTACCGCCTGGAACGATCACCTCGTCGGTGCCAGGCTTGAACACGTCGCGGGCGATCACTCGACCCAGAACGCGCTCGCCCAACGGCTCGACGACGTCACCGCCTTCAATGTGCGGCGTCATCAGCAGACCGTGCTCGGTACCGCAGTCGACTTCGGTAACGACCAGATCCTGTGCAACGTCAACCAGACGGCGAGTCAGATAACCGGAGTTAGCTGTCTTCAACGCGGTATCCGCCAGACCCTTACGAGCACCGTGAGTCGAGATGAAGTACTGAAGTACGCTCAAGCCTTCACGGAAGTTCGCGGTGATCGGCGTCTCGATGATCGAGCCGTCCGGCTTGGCCATCAGGCCACGCATACCGGCCAGCTGGCGAATCTGAGCAGCCGAACCCCTGGCACCGGAGTCAGCCATCATGTACATCGAGTTGAACGATTCCTGGTCCACTTCGTTGCCGTGACGATCGATGACCTTCTCTTTCGAGAGGTTGGACATCATTGCCTTGGACACTTCGTCGTTGGCCTTGGACCAAAGGTCGATCACCTTGTTGTACTTCTCGCCCTGGGTTACCAGGCCGGAAGCATACTGGCTCTCGATCTCTTTCACTTCGTCGGTCGCGGTACCGATGATGCGAGCTTTCTCATCCGGGATGACAAAGTCGTTGACACCGATGGACACGCCCGAGATCGTCGAATAGGCGAAACCGGTGTACATCAACTGGTCAGCGAAGATCACAGTCTCTTTCAGACCAACCACGCGATAGCACTGGTTGATCAGCTTGGAGATTGCCTTCTTCTTCATCGGCAGGTTGACGACATCGTACGACAGACCTTTTGGCACAACTTGGTACAACAAGGCACGGCCGACAGTGGTGTCGACAATACGAACGTTGCTCACGCTGCCGCCGTCACGGTCGTTGACGGTTTCGTGGATACGCACTTTGACCTTGGCGTGCAGTGCGGCTTCGCCGGCACGGAACACACGGTCAACTTCCTGCAGATCCGCGAACACACGACCTTCGCCTTTGGCGTTGATCGCTTCACGCGTCATGTAGTACAGACCCAATACAACGTCCTGCGACGGAACGATGATTGGCTCACCGTTGGCTGGCGACAGGATGTTGTTGGTCGACATCATCAGCGCACGGGCTTCGAGCTGGGCTTCCAGGGTCAACGGTACGTGGACCGCCATCTGGTCGCCGTCGAAGTCGGCGTTGTACGCAGCACAGACCAGAGGGTGCAGCTGGATAGCCTTGCCTTCGATCAGTACCGGTTCAAACGCCTGGATACCCAGACGGTGAAGGGTCGGTGCACGGTTGAGCAGCACGGGGTGTTCGCGAATCACTTCGGCAAGAACGTCCCATACTTCCGGCAGCTCGCGCTCGACCATCTTCTTGGCGGCCTTGATGGTGGTCGCCAGACCACGCATTTCCAGCTTGCCGAAAATGAACGGCTTGAACAGTTCCAGAGCCATCTTCTTCGGAAGACCACACTGGTGCAGGCGCAGGGTCGGGCCCACGGTAATAACCGAACGACCCGAGTAGTCGACGCGCTTGCCGAGCAAGTTCTGACGGAAACGACCCTGCTTACCCTTGATCATGTCAGCCAGGGACTTCAGGGGACGCTTGTTCGAACCGGTAATGGCACGACCGCGGCGACCGTTGTCGAGCAGTGCATCCACAGCTTCCTGCAGCATGCGCTTTTCGTTGCGCACGATGATATCGGGAGCCGACAGATCCAGCAGGCGCTTCAAACGGTTGTTGCGGTTGATCACTCGACGATACAGATCGTTGAGGTCGGAAGTCGCAAAGCGACCGCCATCCAGCGGAACCAGTGGACGCAGGTCTGGCGGCAGAACCGGCAGAACGGTCAACACCATCCACTCAGGCAGGTTGCCGGAGCCTTGGAAGGCCTCCATCAACTTCAGGCGCTTGGACAGCTTCTTGATCTTGGTTTCCGAGTTGGTCTGCGGAATCTCTTCGCGCAGGCGGCCAATCTCGTGTTCCAGGTCAATGGCGTGCAGCAGTTCACGAACGGCTTCGGCACCCATGCGGGCATCGAAATCGTCGCCGAACTCTTCGAGTGCTTCGAAGTACTGCTCGTCGTTGAGCAGCTGGCCCTTTTCAAGGGTGGTCATGCCCGGGTCGATAACGACATAGCTCTCGAAGTAGAGAACGCGCTCGATATCACGCAGGGTCATGTCCATCAGCAGGCCGATACGGGACGGCAGCGACTTCAGGAACCAGATGTGGGCGACTGGCGAAGCCAGTTCGATGTGAGCCATGCGCTCGCGGCGAACCTTGGCCAGTGCAACTTCGACGCCGCACTTCTCGCAGATCACGCCACGGTGCTTCAAGCGCTTGTACTTGCCGCACAGGCACTCGTAGTCCTTGACCGGGCCAAAGATCTTGGCGCAGAACAAGCCGTCACGCTCGGGCTTGAACGTACGGTAGTTGATGGTTTCCGGCTTTTTAACTTCACCGAAGGACCACGAACGGATCATTTCAGGCGACGCGAGGCCGATACGGATCGCATCGAACTCTTCGACTTGACCCTGGTTTTTCAGCAAATTCAGTAGGTCTTTCAAGGCCTTTCCTCCTGGCGGAGCAGGGAGTGGACGGTAGCCGCCCACTCCCGATTCGCGTCACGTGTTATTCGGTTTCCAGATCGATGTCGATACCCAGAGAACGAATCTCTTTGATCAGCACGTTGAAGGACTCGGGCATGCCCGGCTCCATACGGTGATCGCCGTCCACGATGTTCTTGTACATCTTGGTACGGCCGTTCACATCGTCCGACTTCACTGTGAGCATTTCTTGCAGGGTGTATGCCGCGCCGTATGCTTCCAGCGCCCACACTTCCATCTCCCCGAAACGCTGACCACCGAACTGCGCCTTGCCACCCAGCGGCTGCTGGGTAACCAGGCTGTAGGAACCAGTGGAACGCGCGTGCATCTTGTCGTCCACCAAGTGGTTCAGCTTCAGCATGTACATGTAGCCAACGGTGACCGGACGCTCGAACTTGTTACCGGTGCGACCATCGAACAGCTGCATCTGGCCGCTTTCCGGCATGTCGGCCAGTTTCAGCATGGCCTTGATTTCGCTTTCCTTGGCACCGTCGAACACCGGGGTGGCCATTGGAACGCCGCCCTTGAGGTTCTTCGCCAGGTCCAGGATTTCCTGGTCGGAGAAAGTTTCCAGCTGCTCTTGACGGCCACCGATCTCGTTGTAGATCTCGGTCAGGAACTTGCGCAGATCAGCTACCTTACGCTGCTCTTCGAGCATGGTGTTGATCTTCTCGCCCAGGCCCTTGGCCGCGAGGCCCAGGTGGGTTTCGAGAATCTGACCAACGTTCATGCGCGATGGTACACCCAGAGGGTTGAGTACCACGTCCACCGGCGTACCGTTGGCGTCGTGCGGCATGTCCTCGACAGGCATGATCACCGAGACCACACCTTTGTTACCGTGACGACCGGCCATCTTGTCACCCGGCTGGATGCGACGGCGGATGGCCAGGTAGACCTTGACGATCTTCAGCACGCCTGGAGCCAGGTCATCGCCTTGCTGCAGCTTGCGCTTCTTGTCTTCGAACTTGTCGTCCAGCAGACGGCGGCGATCGACGATATAGGCCTGAGCCTTCTCGAGCTGCTCGTTGAGCGCGTCTTCGGCCATGCGCAGCTTGAACCACTGACCGTGTTCCAGGCCGTCGAGGACCTCGTGGGTGACCTCGGTGCCTTTCTTCAGGCCAGCGCCGCCTTCGACGATCTGACCCATCAGGGCCGAGCGCAGACGTTCGAAGGTCGCGCCTTCGACGATGCGGAACTCTTCGTTCAGGTCCTTGCGGATTTCGTCCAGCTGGCTCTTCTCGATCGACAGTGCACGAGCATCACGCTCGACGCCGTCACGGGTGAAGACCTGTACGTCGATGACGGTACCCTTGGTGCCTGTAGGCACGCGCAGGGAGGTGTCCTTAACGTCGCTGGCCTTCTCACCGAAGATCGCACGCAGCAGTTTTTCTTCCGGAGTCAGTTGGGTCTCGCCTTTCGGAGTGACCTTGCCGACCAGGATGTCGCCGGCGCCGACTTCGGCACCTACGTAAACGATACCGGCTTCGTCCAGCTTGTTCAGCGCCGCTTCACCCACGTTCGGGATGTCGGCAGTGATTTCCTCTGGGCCAAGCTTGGTGTCACGGGCCACACAGGTCAGTTCCTGGATGTGGATCGTGGTGAAGCGATCTTCCTGAACCACACGCTCGGACAGGCAGATGGAGTCTTCGAAGTTGAAGCCGTTCCACGCCATGAACGCGATGCGCATGTTCTGACCCAGCGCCAGTTCACCCATGTCGGTGGACGGACCGTCGGCCATGATGTCGCTGCGCTGAACCACGTCACCCTTGTTCACCAGCGGACGCTGGTTGATGCAGGTGTTCTGGTTCGAGCGGGTGTACTTGGTCAGGTTGTAGATGTCGACACCGGCTTCGCCAGTCTCGACTTCGTCATCGGCAACCCGGACCACGATACGGCTGGCATCGACGGAGTCGATCACGCCACCACGACGAGCCACGACGCAGACGCCGGAGTCACGGGCAACGTTGCGCTCCATGCCGGTACCTACCAGCGGCTTGTCGGCACGCAGGGTCGGTACAGCCTGACGCTGCATGTTCGAGCCCATCAACGCACGGTTGGCGTCGTCGTGCTCGAGGAACGGAATCAGCGATGCTGCTACCGAAACAACCTGCTTGGGCGAAACGTCCATCAGGGTGACGTCTTCCGGCGCCTTGACGGTGAATTCGTTCAAGTGACGCACTGCAACCAGCTCGTCGATCAGGACTTTCTTGTCGTTCATCGTGGCCGAGGCCTGAGCGATCACGTGATCGGCTTCTTCGATGGCGGACAGGAAAACGATCTCGTCGGTGACCAGAGCGTCCTTCACCACACGGTACGGGCTTTCCAGGAAGCCGTACTGGTTGGTGCGCGCATAGGCCGCCAGGGAGTTGATCAAGCCGATGTTCGGACCTTCCGGCGTTTCGATCGGGCACACGCGACCGTAGTGCGTCGGGTGAACGTCGCGCACTTCGAAGCCGGCACGCTCGCGAGTCAAACCACCAGGGCCGAGTGCGGAGACACGACGTTTGTGGGTGATCTCGGACAGCGGGTTGTTCTGGTCCATGAACTGCGACAGCTGGCTGGAACCGAAGAACTCTTTCACCGCGGCAGCAACAGGTTTGGCGTTGATCAGGTCCTGCGGCATCAAGCCTTCGCTTTCGGCCATCGACAGGCGTTCCTTGACCGCACGCTCGACGCGTACCAGGCCTACACGGAACTGGTTCTCGGCCATCTCGCCGACGCAGCGAACACGACGGTTACCCAGGTGGTCGATGTCGTCGACGATGCCCTTGCCGTTGCGGATGTCGACCAGGGTCTTCAATACGGCAACGATGTCTTCCTTGCTCAGAACACCCGAACCTTCGATCTCGGTACGACCGATACGACGGTTGAACTTCATCCGGCCGACCGCAGACAGGTCGTAGCGCTCGGGGCTGAAGAACAGGTTGTTGAACAGGGTCTCGGCGGCATCCTTGGTTGGAGGCTCGCCTGGACGCATCATGCGGTAGATTTCCACCAGCGCTTCAAGCTGATTGCCGGTGGAGTCGATCTTCAAGGTGTCGGAGATGAACGGGCCACAGTCGATATCGTTGGTATACAACGTCTCGATGCGAACGACCTGCGCCTTGGCGATCTTGAGCAGCAGGTCGGTGGTCAGTTCGGTGTTGCACTCGCACAGGATTTCGCCAGTCGCCGGGTGCACGATGGCCTTGGCCGTGGTGCGACCCAGAACGTAGTCCAGCGGCACTTCCAACTGCTTGATGTTGGCTTTTTCGATCTGGTTGATGTGTCGAGCCGTGATGCGGCGGCCTTGCTCGACAATCACCTTGCCTTTCTCATCGAGGATATCGAGAACGGCAATTTCACCACGCAGGCGCTGGGGCACCAGTTCCAGGCTGAGCACTTCGCCCTGCACGTGGAATACGTTGGTGGTGTAGAACGCATCGAGGACTTGCTCGGTGCTGTAGCCCAGAGCGCGCAGCAATACCGAGGCAGGCAGCTTGCGACGACGGTCGATCCGGACGAATACACAGTCTTTCGGATCGAACTCGAAGTCCAGCCAGGAGCCACGGTAAGGAATGATACGGGCCGAATAGAGCAGCTTGCCCGAGCTGTGCGTCTTGCCACGGTCGTGGTCGAAGAACACACCCGGCGAACGGTGCAGCTGGGAAACGATGACGCGCTCGGTACCGTTGATTACGAAGGTACCGTTCTCGGTCATCAGGGGGATTTCCCCCATGTAGACTTCCTGCTCCTTGATGTCCTTGATCGCTTTGTTCGACGATTCTTTGTCGAAAATGATCAGGCGCACTTTCACGCGCAGCGGCACAGCGTAGGTCACGCCACGCAGTACGCACTCTTTGACGTCAAAGGCCGGTTCGCCCAGACGATAACCAACGTACTCCAGAGCAGCGTTGCCGGAGTAGCTGATGATCGGGAAAACGGATTTGAAGGCCGCATGCAGACCGACATCACGGAACTGGTCCTTGGTCGCGCCCGCCTGCAAGAATTCGCGATACGAATCCAGCTGGATAGCCAAGAGGTACGGTACGTCCATGACGTCCGGCAACTTGCTAAAGTCCTTGCGGATACGTTTTTTCTCAGTATATGAGTAAGCCATCAGCGTTCCCCAGCTTGGTCACCTGCTTGTGGCTTCTCCCGACGGGAGCAGCCAGAAAATCGTGCAAACCCCGTGGTTTGCGCCACCCTTGGGTGGTTAAAGCGCGTTGCCGGCGTCGACCTGATCGACTGCCAGTAACGGAAAAAGGCCGGTGGCATGAGCCACCAGCCATCAGCCTTTCGCTTGACGCTCGGGCTGGAGACGCAAGGTCGATGCTTACTTCAGCTCGACTTTGGCGCCTGCTTCTTCCAGCGTTGCTTTGGCTTTGTCGGCTGCGTCTTTGGCAACAGCTTCCAGAACCATGGCAGGAGCGCCGTCAACTACAGCCTTGGCTTCTTTCAGGCCCAGACCGGTCAGTTCACGAACTGCCTTGATCACGTTTACTTTCTTCTCGCCAGCTTCCAGCAGCATGACGTTGAATTCGGTTTGCTCTTCAGCAACAACTGCAGCAGCAGCTGGGCCAGCAGAAGCAGCGGCAGCGGAAACGCCGAATTTTTCTTCGAAAGCTTTGATCAGCTCAACAACCTGCAGAACCGACATTTCAGCTACGGCGTTGAGGATATCGTCTTGGGAGATAGACATTGCTGTATTTCCTGAATTGGGGGACGGCCTACACGGCCATCGAAATAAACAAAAAAGCGCGAGAGAAAATGCTCAGCCTCAGGCTGCAGCAGCTTCTTTTTGCTCGCGAACTGCGGCCAGAGTACGAGCCAGCTTGCTGGTAGCGCCTTGAATCACGCTCATCAGCTGCGAAATGGCTTCGTTACGGGTCGGCAGTGTTGCCAGTACGTCGATTTGGTTAGCTGCGAGGAACTTGCCCTCGAACGCAGCTGCCTTGATCTCGAACTTGTCCTGACCCTTGGCGAATTCCTTGAACAAGCGGGCAGCAGCACCCGGGTGTTCGGTAGAGAATGCGATCAGGGTCGGGCCGGTGAGCACGTCGTTGAGGACACTGTATTCAGTGTCGGCAACAGCGCGCTTGAGCAGGGTGTTACGTACGACACGTACGTATACGCCAGCTTCACGAGCCTCTTTACGGAGTCCGGTCATAGCGCCTACTGTCACACCACGGGCATCAGCCACGACAGCGGACAGAGCAGCTTTGGCAGCCTCGTTGACTTCAGCGACGATGGCCTTCTTGTCTTCGAGATTAATTGCCACGGGTTTAACTCCTGCTTGTTACCGTTTCATCTGGCCGAAGCCGGATGTCGTTTTGGTGTCTGATTCGGTAAGGAACCGGGAGCACCATCTGCGTAGGCTTGAGGTTTAAGGCTTGCGCCGCCTACGGTCTTGGATAGCCCCCGCCAGGCAGGGACCCCAATTTTTCAGCCAATGGCACGGTCACCCGTGCCACCGGCAAAGTCTTACGCGTCCAGCGAGCCTTGGTCGATGACCAGACCTGGGCCCATGGTGGTGCTCAGGGTGACGCGCTTGACGTAGATGCCTTTCGAGGAAGCCGGCTTGATGCGCTTCAGATCAGCGATCAGGGCTTCAACGTTTTCCTTCAGCTTGACGGCGTCGAAACCGACCTTGCCAACGGAAGTGTGGATGATGCCGTTCTTGTCGGTGCGGTAGCGAACCTGACCAGCCTTGGCATTCTTGACGGCGTTGGCGACGTCTGGCGTCACGGTACCGACTTTCGGGTTAGGCATCAGGCCACGTGGACCGAGGATCTGACCCAATTGACCAACAACGCGCATGGCATCCGGGGATGCGATGACGACGTCATAGTTCAGATCGCCGCCTTTCATTTCGGCAGCCAGGTCGTCCATGCCTACGCGGTCTGCGCCGGCAGCCAGAGCCGCTTCGGCAGCTGGACCCTGGGTGAACACGGCAACCCGTACGGTCTTGCCAGTGCCGTGCGGCAGCACAGTAGCGCTACGTACGACCTGGTCGGATTTACGTGGGTCAACGCCCAGGTTCACGGCCACGTCAACGGACTCGCTGAACTTGACGGTGGACAGTTCGGTCAGCAGCGCAGCTGCGTCTTCGAAGTTGTACAACTTGCCTGCTTCGATCTTGGAAGCAATAGCTTTTTGGCGCTTGGTCAGCTTAGCCATTACACACCCTCCACGTTGAGGCCCATGGAGCGAGCAGAACCGGCGATGGTACGCACGGCTGCTTCCATGTCAGCGGCAGTCAGGTCCGCATTCTTGGCTTTTGCGATGTCTTCGAGCTGAGCGCGAGTCACGGTACCGACTTTGACGGTGTTCGGACGAGCCGAGCCGCTGGTCAGGCCGGCTGCTTTCTTCAGCAGTACCGAAGCAGGGGTGCTTTTGGTCTCGAAGGTGAAGCTGCGGTCACTGTAGACAGTGATGATTACAGGAGTCGGCAAGCCGGCTTCTTGACCCTGGGTACGGGCGTTGAAGGCCTTGCAGAATTCCATGATGTTCACGCCATGCTGGCCCAGAGCCGGGCCGACGGGCGGGCTAGGGTTGGCCTGGCCGGCCTTTACTTGCAGCTTGATGTAAGCCGTGATTTTCTTAGCCATGAGCTACTCCACTATTGGGTACGAGCGCCTTTCGGCTCCCCAGTTGCTTGCGTTTTATCCCAGTGACGACAAAACCCCGCAGCTTACGCCTGCGGGGTATGGGATCCGTTTCCAATCAGACTTTTTCGACCTGACTGAACTCGAGCTCTACCGGAGTAGAGCGACCGAAAATGAGCACCGCGACCTGGATCCGGCTCTTTTCGTAATTGACTTCTTCGACGGTGCCGTTGAAATCCGCGAAAGGACCATCGGTCACACGAACGACTTCGCCCGGCTCGAACAGCGTCTTTGGCTTGGGCTTGTCGCTACCGTCAGCGACGCGACGCAGGATAGCTTCAGCTTCCTTGTCGGTAATCGGAGCAGGCTTGTCTGCCGTGCCGCCGATGAAACCCATGACCCGAGGCGTGTCCTTGACCAAGTGCCAAGTACCTTCGTTCATGTCCATCTGAACCAGCACATAGCCTGGAAAGAACTTGCGTTCGCTTTTACGCTTTTGGCCATTTCGCATCTCGACCACTTCTTCAGTGGGGACGAGAATTTCGCCAAAACCGTCTTCCATACCAGCCAGCTTTACACGCTCGATCAAAGAGCGCATAACATGCTTCTCGTAACCCGAGTAAGCATGCACAACGTACCAACGCTTAGCCACGGGACACCCTTAGCCAACAATCAAGGAAACAAGCCAGCCGAGCAGGGAATCGAGCCCCCACAACAGCAACGCCATGACCAGAACGACCGCGACTACGATCAGCGTGGTCTGTGTGGTCTCTTGGCGAGTCGGCCAAACGACTTTACGTATTTCGGTGCGCGCTTCCTTAGCCAGGATGAAGAACGACTTGCCTTTGGCAGTCTGCAGCGCCACATAGGCGGCCACAGCGGCAATAGCGAGAAGCGCAAGCACCCGGTACAGGATCGGCGACGAAGAGTAGTACTGATTACCAACCACGCCAACCACAACCAAAGCGATAACAACGAGCCACTTCAGCAGATCGAAACGAGATTCTGGGGCTTCAGCCTTGGGAGTCATCTAGGAGGATCCTGTGAAAAGAAAGCCAGACACACCGAGTGAATCTGGCAGGTCAGGAGGGAATCGAACCCCCAACCTACGGTTTTGGAGACCGTCGCTCTGCCAATTGAGCTACTGACCTAAAACAAATCAGGCCGAACATTATGCCGACCCGGGAAAGCTATTTCAACACCTGATTGGACTGCCATGTTGCGCAAGGAGACATCAATCACCCCTGGCACAGACCTCACAACCCAAGATGCCAACAGCAGAGATGCGCAACACCCACAGGAGCGACACACACCTACCATTAAAACAAAGGCAGATATTTTCATATCTGCCTTGCAAAAATGGAGCTCTTGAGCGGATTTGAACCGCTGACCTCACCCTTACCAAGGGTGTGCTCTACCAACTGAGCTACAAGAGCTTGAAACCATGCACAAACAGCAAACTTGGAGCGGGTAGCGGGAATCGAACCCGCATCATCAGCTTGGAAGGCTGAGGTTCTACCACTAAACTATACCCGCGGAGCTTGCAGCTCACGCTAAAAATGGTGGAGGGAGAAGGATTCGAACCTTCGAAGTCGTAGACGTCAGATTTACAGTCTGATCCCTTTGGCCGCTCGGGAACCCCTCCTTAACGTGGCGGCATTTTACGCTATGCCACCTCACTGTCAAGCTTTTTCTCATTAAAATCTTGAGGTTAGCTACATCGACAGCTGTTTCACAGCGCTGGGCTTTCGCACCATCGCTGTGAAGCGGGCGCCATTCTATGCAAACCATCAGGGCCTGGCAATACCCCAGATCAGATTATTTTATGTTTTAAGTCATTGAATTCATTGGGGCCGAACATACACCCACTCACTCGGGGAGGATCGCTCACCGCACTGGCGGGACAAGCGTGCCGAGCGCGTCCCATGAGAATGCTCAGCGCTGGGTTTCAGTCTTTTCGTTCAGCAGCTGGATGTGGTGCCTCTCACCCTTGTAGGTAGACAGGGGCGCCAACTCTTTGGGCCGCACGGGAAGCTCCTGGTGGTGCCACCCGGCATAGAACACGTTGAGGACCAACAGCAGTAGTACAAGCCAACGCATCGTCACTCCCCCCTCGGATCGGAAACTGCGGAAGGCCCGCTGTCTCCTACAAGGCGCAGACTGAGTTCTCCGCCACTGAACACCTGTTCCATGCCACCTACAGAAAGCCGCAGGCCACCTTGGCCATCTATTCCCAACACCCGGCCTTCAATGGCCTTCAACCCGGCACTGAGGACGACAGCCCTGCCCTGCCAAGCATGCAGCCCCTCCCACTCCTCCCGCAACTGCTCGAACCCGGACAGTGCGTGACGCTCCAGGTGACTCTGAAGCTGCACGTTGAGTTCAGCAACCAAGTCATTGCGATCGACCAGGCTCATCCGCTGCAGGCGTACGGAAGTCCAAGGCCGATCCACCGCCGTGTTCTGCCTCATATTCACATTGATACCAATACCGATGACGACATGACATACATCACTGGGATCGCCAACCAGCTCCAGCAGTATTCCTGCGAGCTTCTTGTCTCCCACCAGAATGTCGTTAGGCCACTTGAGCCTTGCCTCGCTTACACCTTGCGCATGCAGCGCTCGGACCACGGCAAGCCCCACCACAAGGCTCAAGCCTTCCAGGCGAGCCATACCCCCTTCGATACGCAGCGCCAGGCTGTAGTAGAGATTTTGCGCATAGGGACTTACCCAAGGCCTACCCCGCCGGCCCCGTCCCGCTGTCTGCTGCTCTGCAACGATCAAGAGCGGCATCTGGCTCCCGTCAGCGACGGCACGCAATGCTTCGGCATTGGTGGAGTCGACGCTATGCATGACACGCAGCTCCCAGCCCGCTGGAGCGCTTGCCGCAAGTGTCTCGCTGGAGAGCGCAGAAACAGGATCGGCAAGGCGATAGCCTTTGCCGCGCACTTTGTGCACATCGATGCCCAGTTCGGCTTGCAGCTGCTGCAGCTGCTTCCACACAGCACTGCGGCTGACCCCCAGAGCCTCGCCCAGCGCTTCGCCCGAGTGAAAATGACCGTCTTTAAGTAGATCCAGCAATGGTGACATAGCGAACTCGGCGTCTCGGTAGGGCGCAATGATAGCGATGGCGGACACTGATTTGAAACGCTAAAAAGACAAAACCCCTACCTGCTTGCGCAGATAGGGGTTTCGGAATTGAATCTTGACGATGACCTACTCTCACATGGGGAAA